>CAXBFC010000162.1:0-16168 GCA_963974725.1 uncultured bacterium
ATCGAGGTCGGAAGTGCTCATGAAGCGGAGCGGCTACCGTAATCGAGCTATCGAAGCGCGAGAAGCGCCCCCGCCCTACAACACCAGCGCATTGCGGCAGCCCGCAGGCAGCGCTTTGAGGCACATCTCCTGCAGCTTGCGCCGCTTGTTCTTGTCCTCGAGAGATGTGAACACATACAGCTTCCACATGCGCGGATAGCTGTCGGCGAGGTCGCGCAAGCGCGGGATGTCATCGACGAACGAGTCCAAGGGCATCGTACGGTCGCCGCTGCCGGGGAAGCGCACCATCGTCTTGGCCTCCTTCAACTGCATCTTGCGCTTGGGACAATACAACAAGATGTCGACGTCTTCGCCGAAGGCTTGCTTGGCCTGGTCCTCCATCTGCTGTTCCCAGGCAAAGCGTGCTTCGTGTTTGCCTGGCGCAAAGTACGTGTCGACCAACTCGTCTTGCACCGACTGGTTCTGGTAGTAAGGCAACGCCAGCACACGCTTCGGCAGCGCCCGGCGACGAAAGCGCTTCACGAACCGCTGCAAGCGCTCGTTGGCGACAGCCTCGCCGAGATCGATTTGCGCCAACCGAACCACCAACGATTCGTCGGTCATGGTCTGCAGTTCGGCTGCCTGCAACGCGTCGGCGCGCATCGCCAACTCGACCATGCGAGCCAGCAACGCACCGGCAGCAACCTTGGCGTGGTGGTAGTAGACGCGCTCGCTAAAGTGGTAGCGGCACTCGAGCACGCGCAGTAATTCGCTGACGATGTCCTCGCGCAGCATGCCGTTCTTCTCGCAGTCGACGAACATCTGGCTGGTACTGCGCTCGATCCGGAAGTAGTCGATGACGCGTTGGTCGTAGCGCAACTCCAGTCCGGTGAAGTGCGCGTCGCGGCGCAAGTAGTCGAGCAGGTCGGCGTCAATCGTATCGCTGACGACCTGCCGCCAAAACGCCGGCACCGGGCGGCCCTTGCCAGTCAGCACCGCGAGCACTTCGCCGTGCAAGTTCTGTCGATCGAGTTCGGCACCGAGTTCGGTATCCCCCAGCACACTCTCGAAGCGCTCGGGCAAATCGTGCCGCGGCAACAAGCCGGTCTGGTCTTCGATGTTGTGCCCGTAGGGAATGTGGGTCACGTCGTGCAGCAAGGCAGCAGCGCGCAGCACCCGGCGCTCTTCCTCGGTGACGCGATGGCAACCTGCCGGGTCGCGCGACGCGTTCTTGTTGCAGGCATCGAGCAGGCGGTCGCAAACGTGCAGCGTGCCAATCGAATGCTCGAAGCGCGTGTGCACCGCGCCGGGGTAGACGAACGCGGCACTGCCGAGCTGCTTGATGCCGCGCAGGCGTTGGAACTCCGCCGTATCGACGAGCCGAAGCTCGTCGCGGGTCAGTTCGATGTCGCCGTGGACAGGGTCGCGAAGGATGCTCAAGCCACGCAGGCTAGCCCGCGTGGCTCAAGGTTCCAATCCAGGCACCTAGAATCGGAACGGCATGCGCAAGAAGCGCAGCTCTGGCAACGGCGTCGACGGAGTCACGATCGGCGGAGACGCACCACCTGGGCGGTATCGCAGGTCAAACGTCACATCCCACATGAGGTAGCGCGGCGCGCCGTTGCCCAGGTAATCGAGCAGGCCTTGCTCGTCCATATCGTAGACGAACTCCCCGTCAGTCGGCGGATAGCGCTCACCGCTCGTGCTGCCAGGAGTCGGGTCGCGCTCGAAGGCCCAACCAATGCGAACATTGGTCTGCGCCACCTGTGTCCCGCCGTTTTCGCCATAGGTTGCCCCGAGGCCTTCGTTGCCGTTGACGCGCACCTCGAAGAACTTCGCGCGCACTCGCAGCGACACGGCGTTGGTCGGGATCGGCCCGCGGGTCGGATCTACCCACAGTGTGTCCGCGTTGTGCGTGATGATGCCGTAGCCCTGAAGCACGGCATCGGAGGCATTCAGCAGTTCGGCTTCGTATTGCACGAAGCGTTGGTCGTCACCGAGCACGTCGCTAGCAAGCTGGATCCGGAAGGCCGGGGCCCCGAGGTAGCTCGAGCTGGTTTCGATGTCGGCAATCGCCGTCTTGGCTACAACCGTATCAAAGTCCGACCGCACGTTGTTGACGCCGAGCACCGTGTGTTTGGTGTAGCCCTGCGCATCGGTGCCGGCAAAGCCGAACAATGGCCCAACCAGGGCGCCACCGGAAACATCCAAGCCCCGCGGCAAGCCGTCAGGGCCAGGTACACCACGACGTTGGCTCAGTCCCGTATCAATCCACTTCGAACGTGCGCGCGACCGCGACTGCAGCGTCGACGGCAACAACACGGGCGCCGGACGAATGTCGCCTTCCGCGTTGCTGGTCGGGTCACCGAAGTCATCAAGGTATGCGCCGCTACCGTCCGCGAAGCCGCGCCAGCCAAGCAACTGTTGCTTGCGCGCGCCCTCGAGCAGCTCGCCGGAGGCCGGCAAGAAGAAGTTGATATTGTCGTCGAGGATCGTGTTGGTGTTGTCGGAGTTGTCACCGGGCGGCGCCATCAACTGCACCACGCCCATGCCCCCCACGCCACCAACCGGATTGGAGTCGTAACGAACGGCGTCCCACATCGGCTGACCGTTGACGTTGTACTTTCGTTCGATATTGGTGCCGGTGCCGAAGTCACCGACCTTGCAGATGCCGCCGTCAGCCGAAACCGCGAACGAGTAGTCCATGCCTTCGAACTCGGGGTTCGGCGGAGTGCCATACAGGTAGCGGTTCGCGCCGGGTGAACCGTGCGCTTCGATGTTGATCGACTTCGCCGACATCAACACGATCATGCCACCAGCACCGCCGCCGCCACCGCCGGCGTTGCCACAGTTGCCGGCTTGTTCGCCGCCACCGCCGTGACCACCGTCAGCGGTGATCGTGCCAGTGCTCGTGATGGTGATCTCTTCGAGCGCTTGCACGATGATTACCCCACCACCCGCGCCGCCGCCACCACCGGAGAAGTCCATGAACCACGGCTGGCCATCGGGACCACAGGTATCGCCACCACCGCCGCCACCGCCACCACCAATCGGAGCCTGCAGCTCACCAGTGATGCGCAACCGGCGGTTCTGATCGATGGCACTGCCCCAGAAGTTGTTGTCCTGGCGCGAGTCCTTGAACACCAGATCGCCAGGAATGCCACCGACAAGGAACGACGAACGGGCTGTCGTGGTACCACTGCAGCCAGCGCCGCCGTAGCCATACAACTGCTGGAACGAGGTACCGAAGGTCTGCGTCGGAATCGCGGCCGTGTTGGGCGTGACGTTCTCGAGGAACCCCGCCGGCAGCCCGGTCCAATTAACGTCACCCTGGGTCGCCATGCCGCCGCCACCGCCACCGGAACCGCCACCGCTGCCGTTGTAGAACGTTGGCGACGTGTTGTTGTAGCAAACGGTGTCGCACGCGAGCACGCCGCCGCGACCACCCGTTCCCGCTTCCTGACCAGGCCCGCGACCCGTGCCGCCGGCTTGGTCACGTCCCAGACCGCTCGGGGTGCCGAGGCCGCCATTGCCGCCACCGCAGGCACCAACGCCGCCGGCCTTGGCAACGTTCGCCCCACGCAAGGTATCGACGCGCGCACCGTCGCCGCCGCGAACCGACAACGTACCTGCGACCGTGAACTTGCCGCTGCACTGCCAGATCATCGGGTTGGGTCCCTGGCCGCGCACCACGACCCCTTGCGGGATGGTGACGTCGTCGAACCGGAAGACCCCACCGTTGACCGTGAACGGCAACCCATTCTCCGGAACGACCTGCGTGAACGACGTGTTCAGGACAACTTCGTTCGCGAGCGGGCGATAGTCCAATTCGGTCGAGCTGCCGCCGAAGTCAAAGCCAGCGCGCACATAGCCGGGGCCAACCTTCGCGAGCGACTCGGGGAACACCGCACCAAAGTCGATGTTGCGCAAGTCGCGAAAGTCCTCGACGAGGGCGTTCCACTGCTGCTCGTATGCCGGCGCCGTGCGAAACGTGCCGAACACGCGATCGTAGCCAGGACGATCCAGGTTGTTCTCGCCCGCGATGTCCTCCAACCTTTGCGACACGATCACGCGCACCGTTGCGTTGTTTGGCAGCACGCCGACCGGTTCGAGCACCACCTCGGCGCCGTTGAGATCGTTGCGCTCCAAGAAGACCGTCGCGGGAATCCACGTATAGTCTTCGTTGTTAGCTGGATCGTTGCGCTCGGGGTCTTTGTACTCAAGGTAGATGCGGCCACGATCATCCTGTTCGCGCACCAGTGGATCTGGATTGAACGAGACCGGCACGTTGTTATCGCGTGGGTTGAGCGCTTGATCAAACTGCAAGCGAACCGCCAGGCGTGGTGAACCAAACAACCCAAGCGGCACCATTTCCAGCGATGTCGCGGTGTCGACGGACATACCAGACCGCTGTGGACCGCCCGCTCTGGGATTGCGGAACAACTGCTGTGGTTGCGTGCCATCCACCGTCGTGAATTGGATCGTGACCGGCTTTTCGAGACCGCGCATCGCCTGCGAACGGACCACTGTGCCGTTCTGCTCCTTGCCACCAACCAGCTGCACGCGATACATGCTGCCGGCGCGAAAGCCGCCGTTGCTCAAGTCGTTGTTGCTTGGATATCGCGGCACAAACAACAGTCGCCGGCCAGGCTCGGCGTCGCCTGGCTTGGTCGACAACTCGAAGTTGCCGGTGACAAATTCACTGGTCGGCACTCCCTCCTCATCGATCACGGAAAACGACACGGTGGTCAGGTTCACCGATTCGAGATCCACTGGCCGCGAGAAATCGAAGGCAACGGGGTCGTTGAGGAAGATGGTCGCGCCGTCTACCGGGTCGGTCGACTCCAACAGAAAGTCGCCTCCCGCAGTAGCTTCGCCACTACCGCCGCCACCCGACGACGAACACGCGGCAACCAATAGGAAACAAGAGATCGGGACAGAACGGTTCCGTCGCATCAGAGGGGCCTCACATCTTCTTCAAAACAAACTAGGGGGGCTTCTCGCCACTCTCAGCTAGCAGTCGACGGACAACGCGTAACGGAAGGAGCGAATGCGCACAGCGACCTTTCGAATCCGAACGGCTCAGAACGGCTGTCGCGGGCAGCTTGCAGGCTCAGCGTGCACGGGCATCGGGCACGCGCATCGGGCACGCGGCGCGTGATGATCACAGCGCGATCCATGCGCAACGTCGGGGAAAAAAAGTGGGGACCGGCTCCGTTACCAGAACCGGTCCCCCCACCACACAACGAAGCCACACGATGCGTTCCAACGCGCGGGAGAGCGCGCCGAACCAACACATTATACTTGCTAACGATGGTCGCGGTCGGCGACGACGCTGCGCTCCGTGCAGACAGCCAAAGGCCGCGAGAGAACGCGCGATGTCATCGCGCCGTCGGAGATTCCCCGTCTGAGATTTCGTAAACTCGGCGCGCAACGGCAATCAGGACTACTTGGGCGCGGACGTCACGAGGTCGGTCGGTCCCGTCACCATCAAGTCCTTCGCATCGCGCTGGTCGCGAGGTTGCCCATCGCCTTCGACCACCATTGCGACGTCAAACCGACCGGCGTGCGGCAGCGCCACGACGAACGGTTGGTCCGCGGCGCAGTCCTCGGTGATGCCATCACCGAGGTTGATCGAAACGCGCCACGCGGTGCCGGCAACCGGCGGCAAGATCCGCAGTGATGCCTCGCCCGGCAACCACTCGGGCAGCACCACGGCACGGTTCTGGAACGCAGCTGCTACAACGTCGCGCCCGGCATAGCCCTTGGCGCGAACGCTCAACATCACATCCTTCTCGTCGAGCAAACCAATCTCGAACTGGCCGCTCGCGTCGGCCTGCGTGAAGCAGACGCCACGCACCCCCAAATGTGGCGGCAACAAGCGCAAGGACGGCGCGCCTTGCAATCGCTGGTTCGGCGAGCGCACCCAGAGCGATGCCGCAATGGCGTTGCCATCGGGATCCGTCACCACGCCGAGTTGTCGACTCGCCGCGAACACGACTGGCACCGTCACCTGGACCAGCTGTTCGGTCAACTTTGCAGCCACCGCACGGCCACCCGGTGCCAACGGGTGACGCACCACGATGCCCACCGTGCCATGCTGAGGCAGGTCTTCAATGAGCAGGTGCCCTTGGTCATCGACAGCGTAGCCACCCGACAGGCATTGCCGGAAGAACGGCCACTGCGACACGCCGGTCGAGACGGGTGCAAGCGGAACCACGAACACGCGCACGGACTGCAGACCCTCCGCGCGAGCTGCTAGCTGCACCGACAGGCGGGTTGCAGGCCGCAGCACCTCGGTCAATGCGGCACTGGTGGGGTCGACTTCGATCGTCCGCCAACTGCTGGCATAGCCGCGAGCACGAACGAGCAAAGGCACACCCTGGCCAGCGGGCACATCGGCCTCAAACGCGCCTTCTGCGTCGACCGAAAAGGTCCGCTCGCTGCCGTCGGCCAGCAGTTCGCCGAGCCACACCGTGGCTCCGGACACCGGCTTTTGCGCAACATCCAGCACGCGGCCTCGCAGCACGACCCGCGCACCGATGCGGGTTTCGGAACGCACATTGGCACGGACCGCGACCTGTCGCAGCAACCGCCGACCATCCACCTCGACCGCGAGCAACGCCACGCCACCGCGGTTGGGTTCGGCATCGAAGCCAGCACCGACTCCGGCCAGAACTTCGGCCATCAGTGGCGTGCCATCGGCGGTGACGGCCAACTGCCGGGATTCGGGCGGAGCGATGTAGGTTTCTCTGGACGTGACCGTGATGCGAACGTGCGGCGCATCCGGTGCCACCGGGACGTCGGGCCCGCGGTGACCGGCGCCGGTATCGCCATTGCCAGCGTCCGGACCGTGCCCGCGCCCAATGTGGCCGTTGCTGCCGGGACTGTTGCTGCCGAAACTGGGCGGAGCAACCGGGTCATCCTTGCCAGAAAACGCAATGATAGCTACCACCGCGGCAACGGTGCACCCTACCAACAGGAACAGTACCGTGCTTCGTTGCATCAAGGATCCGCCTGGACGAACGATACCGCGGATACGTCCAACTGACTGCATGCCACTGCCGATCGCACTCGACTATCGACCAGCCCTTCTCTCACGAGCCGGTATCGGTCGGGCCACGCGCGAACTCGCGCGGGCGCTGACGCATTGCCCAGATCTTCGCGTGCACCTGTTTGGCCACAGTCTGGCGCGCTGCAAAGTGGCGATCAACGTGCCCGAGACAGCACGCCTGCACCGCCTGCCGATCGCGGGCCGTGCGCTGCCGATGCTGCGGCGAATCGGCATCGGCGCGGAACATCTCGCCGGCAACGCCAAGGTCTTCCACTGGACGGACTATGTGCAGCCGCCGGTTCGCAACGCCCGCACCGTGCTGACGGTTCATGACCTTGCGTTTGTGCGCGACCCATCGTGGCACGGCGACCAGGCGGTCGAATTGCAAGAACGCACCCGCACAGCCATCGCACGCGCCGACGCGCTGGTCGTGCCATCGAGCACGACGGCCAACGACGTGCACGCATTCGCCCCGGATGCCCCACCGATACGCGTCATTCCGTTCGGCGCCGACCACGTGCCCGATGCGATCGGCCCGCACCCGCTGAACGGACGCGACTACGCGCTGTGCGTTGGCACCATCGAACCGCGCAAGAACCACCGCGCCCTGCTAGCCGCGTGGCGAGCTCTGCCCGCACCGCGCCCGTTGCTGGTCGTCGTCGGGGCCATTGGCTGGGCCTGTGACGACATCGTTGCGGATCTCGGACAGGCACAGCAAGAAGGCCTCGTGCAGTGGCAGCCGCACTGCTCGGACGAACAGCTCTGGCCACTGTTACAGCACGCCAAACTGCTCGCCTATCCATCGCTCTGGGAGGGCTTCGGCTTCCCACCGCTCGAAGCGATGGCGCTGGGCGTGCCGGTCGTGGCCCACCAAACAGACCCACTGCGAGAGTTGGGCGACGACGCGCTGACGCTCGCGGACGCCACCAACATCGACGCCCTCACAGCGGCGATCGAACGTGTTCTGCACGACAACGCGCATCGCAAAGCGTGCATCCGCGCTGGCCAGCGGCGCGCGCAATCGTTCGTCTGGCGAGAATGTGCCGCTGCGCACGCCGATCTGTATCGTGAGGTCTCGTCGTGACGATCGCGTTCGACGGCATCTGCTTTGGCGATGGCCCGATCACCGGCGTCGGCCGATCCTTCTGGAACGCACTACAGGCCTACGCCGAACGCAGCCAAGAAGACTGTGTACTGCTGCTGCCAGAGCACGCCAACGTTGCGCCGATCGCATCCGTGCGCATCGTCGCCGCTCCGCGCGGTGCCTTTCGTCGGCAGCGCCAACTGCCAACTATCCTGCGCGACCTGCAGGCGCGTCTGCTGCACAGTTCGGTCGCCTCCGTACCGCTCCGCGCGCCGTGCCCAACCATTGCCACCGCGCACGACTTACCGTGGCTACACCCCGAGCTCGACGAGCAAAGCGGCGTTTGGCGGCAGTTCGCGACACGTCGGGCGCTGCGCAGTGCGACGCGCATCCTCGCGCCATCGACCATGACGAAACAAGACGTCGCGATGCTGCTCGGCACGCGATGCCCCCCGATCGAACTCGTCATGCACGGCACGGCAATCGGCGCGGCGCCAACCGAAGCGCACACGGCGGCGCGTTCCGGCCCGTTCTTGGTGCTCGGCGACGATCGCCCGCGCAAGAACCGGCCACGCCTGGAAGCGGCGCACCAACTCGCGCGTTCCCAGTATCCAGACCTGCCGGACCTATGCTTCTGCGGACCACCCAACCACTACGTCGACGAAGCCCAGAAGCTTGCCTTGCTGCAATCGTGCCGCGCCCTCGTGCACGTCTCGCACTTCGAAGGCTTTGGCATGCCGGTTCTGGAAGCACTCGCAAACGGTGCGCCCGTGGTCTGTTCGGATCTGCCACCCCATCGTGAGATCGCTGCCGACGAGGCCGTGTTCGCCGATCCACAGTCGATCGAATCGATTGCCGCCGCACTGATCCGAATCCACGCGGACGACTCCTTGCGTTGGCGCCTGGTCGTGGCCGGCCACCAACGAGCGCGCGGCCTGACCCCACAAGACACCGCCAAGCATTGGGCTCGCTGCCACGGCGAGGTGACGGCGTGACCATGCACGCAGTCGTATCCGGCTGGCTGCTCGGCCCTCATTCGGGAGCCAACCAACGCTTGCTTGCGGTGCTTGCTCACGCCGGCAACCACTTGCAGCACGAAGAACGCATCACCGTTCTGCATCGACCTGAGTTCTCACCGCCAAGCTTGTCGCGCATCGAATGGCTGCCAATCGACATCCCGACTGGCCCGACCTGGAAGCGCGCGATTCGCGAGCAGTTTCGCCTGCTGCCGATGCTGAAGGAACTCGGCGCCACCGTTTACGATCACGGCTTCCTGCCGCCGCCACGCGTGCCCATCCCGCTGTGCCTGACCATCCACGACCTACGGGCCGTCGACGGACACACCATGTGGCCACGCGTGCTTGCGAAGTCCGTGCTGCGGAAAGCGTCCCGCCGGGCGCAAGCGATCGTGACGCCAAGCGAATGGACGGCGGCGCGCATTCATCAGGTCGTTCCGGCAACGCGCGGCAAGGTCGTCATCGCGCACAATGCCGTCACGCCACCACAGCACCAAGCAAAGCCTCTCCTGCGCGAGCAGCCAGCCAACGGCTACCTGCTGCACGTCGGCCACCTCGAACCGCGTAAGAACCTCGCGGTTGTTGTGCGCGCGTTGGCACTGATGGAACCACACGAGGTGCCCGAACTCTGGTTGGCTGGACGCGATGCTGGTAGCGGCCAGCACCTACAAACATTGGCGCGCGAACTAGGCATCGAACGATTGCTAAAGCAGCTGGGCAGCGTCGACGACGACACGCTGCACTCGCTCTACCACCACGCGCGGGCCGTCGTCATGCCTTCCATCTACGAAGGTTTCGGCATGCCTGCTCTGGAAGGTCTGGCGTATGGCAAACCGGTGCTCGCGGCCGATGCAACGGCACTTCCCGAAGTTCTCGCCGGCAACGGCACGCTGCTACCACCGGACCAGCCGGACGCGTGGCTGCAAGCGATGCGAACTGCGCTGCGCGAATCGACCAGTAAGCAGGACCCGGCCTGCCAGCAACGGCGCGCCTTCGCCGCCGCCGCCGAGTCGTGGAACGATGCGGCGGCGACCTACGTGACCACGTGGCGCGCTCTCGGTGCGAGTCGGAGCATCTGACAACGCATTTCGCCTGCTACTGCATCACGGTCATGACGCCGTAGACGATGCCGGCACCGATGGCGAGCACCACGACCGCGACCAACAACCGCATGCCGCCGGACATCTGGGCGAGGTCGTCGCCGAGCGGGTTCTTGCCGGCCGCCTTCTTCGAATACTGCAACACGCGCCCCGACGTGCCAACGACATCGTCGGCGCCAGCCGCTGGCTTCGCGCCTGCCCGGGGAGCGGCTGCAGGCTGTGGCTTGCGCACCTCGATCACAGGCTCGGCGGGACGACGAACAGGTTCTGGTTCGCGGCGTGCCGGCGCCTTCTGCACTTCGACCACTTCGTCTTCGAACTCGACGACGTTGCCGGGCGCCGGTTTGGGCGGGGGCGGGTTGGAAGCTGGCGCTGCATCGTCACCCGACAGGTCGTCGCCAAACAGATCGTTGCCCAGAAGATCGTCACTTGGGCTCGACGGTGCTGGCGGCGCCGGCTTGGCTGCTGGCGGCTTTGGTGGAGTTGGCTTGGCAGCCTTCGGTTCTGGAACTCTCGCCTCTGGAGCTCTCACCTCTGGAGTTTTCGCCTCTGGAGTTTTCGGCTTTGGGACAATCAGCTCGGGAGCTGGCGGGCTCGGCCTCGGCTGCTCGCTGATCGTCGACGCCGAACTCGGCGCGTCGCCAAACAAGTCGTCGTCGTCGTCGAACACCGCGGCGCTGCCACGCGTCGATCGGCTCGTCGACTTGGCACCGGGCAAGTCCCCTTCGCGGTAGACGATGACCGTCTTGCCGATGCGCACCTCATCGCCGTCGCGCATCATCCGGCGATCCACCGGCTTGCCGTTGAGCAGCGTGCCGTTGCTACTGTTCAGGTCTTCGATTTCGACGACACCGCCCTCGACGATCAGGCGCGCGTGGCGCCGGGAAGCCTTGCTGTCATTGACGACCACATCGCACGCCGAGACCCGCCCGAGCACGAGGCCATCGCGCACGCCAAGGAAGCCACCATCGGCCAATTCCAGGTATCCGCTCATCGACGCCACCACCGCTCACCAGCACGCAAGAGAAACTGCATGCCGACACGTATACCATCCTGACCCATGGCCATTGCCATATCGGCACACCAACTCGCAGTGACATTCGCAGGCCGCGGCAAGAAAGCGGCGGTCGAGGCGCTGCAGCCCCTCGATTTGCAGGTGGCTGCCGGCACCATCGTTGGCGTGCTCGGGCCCAATGGCTCAGGCAAGACGACGCTATTGCGGGTGCTGGCCGGCCTGCAACGGCCAACCAGCGGCAAGGTCGAGGTGCTCGGCACCGCCCCCGAACACAAATCGCTGCTCCGGCGCGTGGCCTACCAGAGCGAAGGTGCCCTGCCGATGGCGGTGCTGTCGGCTCCCGAATACCTGGCGTTCCTCGGCGCCGAGCTGGGCCTGGCCAACGCCGAATCGGACCGCCGAGCCAAGGATCTGCTCAAACGGCTCGAACTGACCCACGCCCAGAATCGCCGCATCCGCACGTTTAGCACCGGCATGTGCAAGCGGTTGGCGCTGGCCGGCGCGCTGCTGGCCGAGCCCGAAGTGCTACTGCTCGACGAACCGACGGCCGGCCTCGATCCGTTCGGCACCGCCACCGTCATGGAAATCCTGCGCGAACGGGTCGACCAGGGCTGCGCCATCCTGATGGCATCCCACCATCTGCTGGAGGTCGAAGAGATCTGCAGCGAAGTCCTGCTGCTGCACAATGGCGCGGTGCGCGCCAGGGGCACGCTCGAAGACCTGCTTGCCACCGACGACCGAGCGCTGGTCGTGCGCGGCCTCGACGACGGCGGCATGCAGCAGCTCGCCGAGGAAGCCAAGACCCGCGGCGGCGAAGTCGTGCGCATCGAACGACCTCGCGATCATCTGTTCGCATTGTTCCGGCGCCTCGGCCGCAGCCGCGACGATGGCAGCCCGGGGCCCAGGCAGTGAGCAGCTCGCGGCCGTCACGATGGTTCGGTAAAGCGTGGCGCGGGCCGGCGGGCCTGACCTTCCGGGTGTGCTTGCGAACCAGCGGCGCACCAACGGCGATCGCCCTACTGATCGCGCTCGTCGCCAGCGCACTGGCAGAACCGGACATGCTCGACGGCAGCCCAGCCGCCGCTTCGACACCGTGGCTGACCCTACCGCTGTTGGCGGTCGCGGTCGCATGCTGTCTGGGTGCGGCCCATTTGTGGCCAACGTTTGCGCTGCGCCAACCGGGAGCCGACACCATGCGCCGACTCGAACGATCCCCGCTCGGCGGACGCGGCGCAGTGATCGCAGGCGCGTTGGGCGCGCAACTGGCATTGTCGATGCCACTGGCGCTGGCGCTGAGCCTTTGGTTCGGGGCGCCAAGTCACGCCCGCCGCCACTTCGAAGTCACGGGTCCCGAACACGCAATCCTCGAAGGCAAGGGCACCAGCGTCACGTTCGAACTGCAGAACGATGCGACGATCGATGCGATCTGGATGCGGCCGCGCGCCTCGCTGCCGACCGGTGAGGGAGCAACCGAAGTCGCGATTACCTCTGCCGGCAAACGCCTGGCAAGCACTCCGATCGCATTCAGTGAATCGGGATCCCTGGTGCGCGTTGCGATCCAGGCGCAGTCGTTGTCGCAGTTCACGCTGACGCAAACCGCCGGCAGCGTGCCGCTCTACTTCGCCCCGAACACCGTGACCGCAATCGGGGCGACCGACTTGCCGACGTGGGCAAACAGCTTGCTGCTGGCGTTGGTCGCGACCTGGACCAGCGCCATCACGCTGGCCATCGCGGCGCTGGTCGGCATCGGCACGGGTTGGGCGACACTCGCGACGGCGATCTGCTGCGCGCAGTTCTTGCAGTGGATCGGCAACATGGGACCGATCGCCGATGCGTTGCTCCGGGTAATGCGCGGGCAGTGGCTATTGTAGGTGGGGGCTATTGTAGATGGGGGCTATTGCAGATGGGGGCTATTGCAGATGGCCCCTATTGTAGATGGGCCCTATTGTGGAGGAGCTACCGTAGACCTGCCTATTGTAGCCAGAGCATCGCACACTGGCTGCCACGACAAGTCGCCGCGACTAGTGGTCGCCTTCGCCCTTCCCCGGCGCCTTCGGCAACTGCAGCATCTGGCCTTGCTCGGACACGACCTTGCGCAACCAGTCTTCGGAGTAGCCGACGCCACGTGAACGGCCCCCATCGCGAACGTAGCCGTCGACGTGCTTGGCGATGATCCCACCAGCGAGCTTGCGCCAATCTTCGAACAGGCGATCCGCTGCGGCCACCGAGCAATCCGTCAGGAAGCGGCGCGCATGCTCGGGGTTGGACTTGAGCATCGCTGCCGCCGCGGCATCGATCGCTGGCATCATCGCAACGAAGCGTTCTTCGTTTTCGGTTTGCGCGGCGAGCACATCCGGCACCACGCGCGACCACTTGTCGTAGGTCAAGTTCGAAACCACGTTGCTGACCCACCAGGCCGAATCGAACGAGAACTCGCCGTAGGTGCCCGTCGTGTAAGGCTTCGGCAAGCGCGACATGCCGCAGTAGAGCGGCACGAAGCACGAGGTGTAGGGATCGTCTGGTGTAAACCAGTAGACCCCGCCAACCGGATCGGGCAACCAGGCACGGCATTGCGCCAACATCACAAAGCCCGCTTGCTGGGTCGCAATCGGCCGTTCCCACGCATACTGCGTGCCATCCACTTCGAAGCGCAAGCCGCGGCATCGCAACGGACTTCCGAACGGTCCCGCGGCCACGCCCTTGGTCATGTCGTAGGGCGTGCCTTCGTAGTGATCGCGCATCAAGCCCATGACGTCGCGCACCGACAGCTTCGCGTCGACCTTGACGAACAGCGGGTAGTGCTGCGCCCCGGCGACCCCGCGATGGAAATCCGGCGACAGGTCGCTCGATGGCGCGGCGCGGCGCAGCACGCTCCACACGCGCGTCGCACAGGCACGCTTGCTGCTCGCCTTCGGATTGGGGTGGTAGGCATCGCGCCACGAAAACGGCTTGCCTAGCGCCGGATCGTAGAAGCCCTTGGCGACGGCGAAGTCGACGACGTCTTTGGCGTAGAGCCAGTTATCCGGATCGTCCATCGGGAACGTGCCGATGCGCGCCATGTTCGCCGACACCGAGATGCAGCCCTCGGGCACGCGCCCGGCGACCCACAAAGCCCCCATCTGGCCTTTGCCACGGCCGATGATCTCAAGCACCCACGCTTCGTTCTTGTCGGCGATCGCGATCGTCTCGCCGCCGGAGCCGTAGCCATACTCGGTGCACAACGCATCGATCGTCGCAATCGCCTCGCGCGCGGACGCCGAGCGCTGCAGCGTCAGCCACATCAAGCCGTCGTAGTCGAGCATGCCGTCGGGGTTGCGCAACTCGCGGCGACCGCCGGTCGTGGTCTCGCCCAACGCGACCTGACGATCGTTGATCAAGCCAACGACCGAATACGTCTCGGCAACCTGTCGGTATTGGCCGCGCACGCGATCGTTCTCCCAGGCAACCAGGTCGACCAGTTCGCCTGGTTTGTGCTTGCCACCTTGATGGTGCAGCAGCTTCGGCATGAATGCGGCGTCCGCTGAGTAGGTGATCATCACCGACCCGTCGGTCGACGCGCCGCGACTGACCATGATGCTGGTGCAGGCATCGAAGTTTTCGTCCGGCGGCGTGACGACTTGGGCTGCGAGCGGTGCCGCGAGAGCAAGAGAAAGCAGAACGTGCGAGGCGTGGATCATAGGAGGCACTCCGGAAGTGGTGATGCTAGCGCGCTCGCCTGGTAGCTGGCGAGATTTGGGGGTTATCGCCGATCCCCGTCAAGACCGCGACACCCCGCGCCGTTCGGCCGATCTGGCGTGGCCCTCGAGACCTTCGAGTCGCGCCAACTGCGCCGCATCGCCCAGCAGCTGGGAGGGATCTCGCAACTGCAAGTAGGTCAGTGGTCGCAAGAACGTCAACACCGACAAGCCAGCCTGAAAACGCGGCCCCCCTCCCGTTGGCAGCACATGGTTCGGCCCGGCACCGTAGTCTCCGAACACCTCCGCCGTTTCGCCACCGACGAACAAGCTGCCGTAGGCCGTCAGGTTCTCACGCAGCGCATCCGGATTCTGCACGCACAGCTCCAGGTGTTCGGGCGCCAGGCGGTTGGCAACCTGCACCGCTTCGTTGAGATCCGCCACCAAGAACGCGACCCCATTGCCACGCAACGAAGCCGACGCGGTCGAACTGGTTGGCAACGTTTGCAGCTGCAGCGCGAGTTCTTTCTCGACGGCGTCGAGCAACCTGGCACTCGTGGTCACCAACAGTGGCACCGCGTCGTCGTCGTGCTCGGCCTGCCCCAGAAGGTCCGCTGCAATGGTTGCGGGATCGGCGAATTCGTCGGCGAGCACCAGCAATTCGCTCGGTCCAGCAAGGCCATCGATGCCGACTTCCCCGACCAAGTACTTCTTGGCCGCCGTCACCCAACGATTGCCCGGGCCGACCACGATGTCCGCTGGCGTGTCGAACACCCCAAACGTCAACGCCGCAATCGCCTGGGCCCCACCAATCGCGAGCAGACTGCTGGCGCCTCCGAGCGCCGCTGCAGCCATGGTCACCTGGGTTGGATTGGGCGACGCGACCACGATGTTGGCGACTCCGGCGACCTGCGCGGGAAGGCACGTCATCAACACCGAAGACGGCAACGGGTGGCGACCGCCGGGGGCGTAGGCACCGACACTGGTCACCGGCAACCAACGGTGACCGGCACGCCCACCTGCCACTTCGGTATCGAGCGGCAACAAGCACGCACGCTGGGCTTGGGCAAAACTGGTGATGCGCGCCGCGGTGCGCTCCAAGACCCCGCGCTGTTCGCTCGGCAGCGCCGCCAATGCCGCCTCAAGATCTGCTCGCGACAACCGCACCGCATCGCCCGGCAAGATGTCGCCATGGCGTTCGCTGTAGTCGCGCACGGCCAGCTCGCCGCGCACGCGGACATCCTCG
>CAXBFC010000163.1:0-16118 GCA_963974725.1 uncultured bacterium
CAACCGTCGACGCCTGCTTGAGACCGGCCATCGCCTCGATCGCCAGCAAACGCGTCGACCAATCCGGATGCTCCAACGCCACCATCAGCGGCTCCAGCTGGCGCTTGTCCTTGGCGTCCCGGAGCACTTCCATCGCCGCGTTGCGCACATCGCGATCTGCATGCGTCGTGTAGCCAGCGAGTTCCTTCAGCCAGGCGCTCATCGGGCCTTCGATGACGTTGATGGCCTCCAACGCGATGCGGATGTCTTCGGGCCCCTTGGCATTCGCCATCATCTCGCGCAAGGCCGGAACGGACAGACGATCGCGGCGCGCAGCCAACGCCTCGCCGGCGGCGCGCCGCACCGTGACATCCTTGTCCTCGAGGCATTTGCGCACCGCGGCGAGCACCTTGTCGGTGTTGATCTTGACCGTCGCCTGCAGCGCAAACACCTTCTGGTGTGGCTTGCCCTTGCCAAGCAAGCCAGCGGCGCGTTTTTGCGACTTCGCATCGTCAAACGTCGCAATCAAGCGCGCCATCTCGCGACGCAAGTCGGCCTGGGTGACGTCGCGCTTCTTCGCCAACTTGACGAAGCCGGCCATCGCCTTCGGGCCTTTGGCCTCGGCGACCATGCGGGCCGCGACGGCGCGCTCACCGCCAAAGTAGGTCACGCGGCCAAGCACCATCTCGGCCATCGACAGCGCCTTTGACATGCCTTTGCGCTCCATCCATTCGAGCGACATACGGCGGATCTTCGGGTCGGCCTCGCGCTTCAGCGCCTCGACCAACTCCGACTCCGACAAGAACGGCAATGCTCCCTGAAACGCCAAGTGCCGAATCGCATTGAGCTCCGGCGCCATGATGTCGCCGTTCTCATCCTTGCGCTGTTTGTTCTCGAGGTTCCAGACGCTACGGAACCAATCGGCATCGCCGGCCCCCGCCAGCTTGACGTATTCTTCCATCGCCGGCTGGCGCAGGTCATCGGAAGCCTTCGAGTTGATGATGCGCTGCAGCAGTTGCTTGCCAATCGAATGAGACTGCGCCAAACCACGCAGCGCGATCGTGCGGATCTCTTCATCCTCGCTAGCGCCAGCGACCTCCGCCAACTTGTCGAGTGCCGGTTGCTGGCTTGACGGCAAGTTGGCAAACCAACCCAACGTCTTGACGATTTCGCGCCGGAACAGCAGCGTCACGCATTTGTCGTAGGCTTCGATCAAGCCTATCGCGGCTTCCCGCGAACGCTCCCGACCGATGGTCTCGACCAGCTTGATGTCGGCATCATCGCGCTCGCGCAGCAGCTTGCGGATGTCCTCGGCGACACCGCCCTGCGCCGCCAGCGACAGGGAGAACAACAGGGCACACAGAACGGTACGAACGGACAAGTTTGACATTGCGGATTCGGCGCGGACTTGGTCGCGCCCAGCCCTGCGATCATCGAAGCACACCGTTCTGCGGTCAAGGCAAGCGCGAAGATGCTCGACTGGCAGATGCTCGCGACCCGCGATTCGGGTATGTCATTACTCCCCGTCGATGAATTCCGCAGCTGCCATCTACCTCGCCATCGTCCTGTTGCTGGCCCTGGTGTCGTTCTATACGCAACGCCTGCGGCCCGATGTGACGGCGCTGTTGGTCATGCTGTCGCTGCTGGTGCCGTGGCAAACGCCCGCCGCCGGCGCCGTGCACACCGGGTTGACGTCGATCCTGACCACCCAGCAGGCCTTCCACGGTTTTGGCAGTCCGGCGCTGTTGATGGTCGCGTCGATGTTCGTGCTGTCGGCGGCGATGGTGCGAACAGGTGCCGCGCAACTGCTCGGAGGCCGCTTGCTGGCGGCTGGCGCAACCAGCGAACTACGCTTCCAACTGACGGTGCTGACCCTCGTCACCGGCTTCAGCGCCATCGTCAACGACACGACCACCGTGCTGGTCTGGATGCCGCCGGTCATGGCGATCTGCCGCGAACGTGGCTACGCACCGTCGCGCATCCTGATGCTGCTCGCGTTCGCCTCGCTGCTTGGTGGCAAGTGGACGCTGATCGGCACGCGCAGCAACGTGATCCTGTCGGACTTCCTGCTCGAACACACCGGCGAAGGCTTGGCGTTCTTCGCCTTTGCTCCAGTTGGCGCCGCCGTCTTCGTCGCCTGCGTAACCTGGTTCGTGCTCGTCGGCCGCCGCTTCTTGCCACAGGCGGAGTCGAGCCCGTCGCTCGAAAGCCGCTACGAAGTCGCCGAGTTCTTGACCGAGACAATGGCGGAGCCCGGCTCGGACATCGTCGGCAAGACGCTCGGCGAACTCGACCTGCCCGGAAAAGATGTGACCGTCCTGCAGGTCATCCGCGGCAAACAGTTCCTGCCGCCGAACCCATGGTTGAAGGTGCTCGCCAAGGACGTGTTGGTCATTCAAGGTCGGATCACGGCGATCACCGATGCCCTGCAGCGCGGCCTGAGCGTCAAAGAAGAACTGAAGGTCGACGACAAGACGCTGCGTTCTGCCGACCTGCGTATGGTCGAAGCGATCCTGCCACCGGACAGCGACCTGCTGCACCACAGCTTGCGCGACCTCGACTTCCACCACCGCTACGGCGTCAGCCCGCTGGCGATCAGCCGCCGCGGCCGTTCGCTGCGGGAACGGCCACTGGCCGAACCACTCAAGAGTGGCGACTCGCTGCTACTGGTCGGCCACGAAGCCGAACTGCAACGCCTGCGCCGCAACCCCAACCTGCTGCTGCTCGAATCGCAGTTGCTGCCGACGGCGCGCAAGCAACACGCGTTCATCGTCATCGCCATCATGGTCGCGATGGTTATCACCAGCGCCACCGGCTTGCTCGAACCCGCGGTCGCGATCCCGTTCGCCGCGATGGCCGCCATCCTGTGCGGCACCGTCGGCATGCGTTCGGCCTACGAAACCATCGACCTGCAAGCGCTGGTCATCGTCGGCGCCATGATCCCCTTCGGCCTGGCGCTGCAAGTGACCGGCACCGCCCAGTGGTTCGCCGAGGCCATGGCCAGCACCTTCGCCAATTCTTCGCCGCAAGTGCTGCTAGCGGTCTTGCTGCTGCTTGCCGTGTCGATGACGCAACTGATCGAAAACGCGGCGGTCGCGGTACTACTGGCCCCGATTGCCCTGGCGCTCGCCGAAGCCGCGGACTGCCGCCCTGCCCCGTTCTTGCTGGGCGTCGCCATCTGCGTCTCGTCGGCCTTCGTGACCCCATTCGCCCACGAATCGACGATCCTGGTCATGGGCCCCGGTCGCTACCGATTCCGCGACTACGTCATCCTGGGCGGCCCGTTCGCGATCATTACGTGGTTGGTTACCACGCTCACGCTGCCGCTGCTGATGCCGCTGCAGTAAGGGGCTTTGGTGGTCGCAGCGACGCCGGCGCGCGGCTAGTTGCGTAGAAGTGCTGCCAAATAGGAACGCACACCAGCGATTCGTTCGCCGACAGCTTTGCCTCTGCCATGGTGCCGTACTAACATCTTCGCGATGCGATGTGATCTGGTTGTTGTTGGACTGATTGTGATGTGCTCGATAGCGACTCAGGGCTTGGCCCAGGGGGTCACACTACCAAATGGCACCGGGCAGATTGTTCCGCCCGCGGGCTGGACGGTGCTGCAACAAGCGGAGCTTGAGATGCAGGAGCGCGCGACCGACCCAACCGCGCCAAACTCGCGGGCCGTGGTGCTGACAGCCGTAGAAGAGTTGCGCAAGAACGGGCGCACGGCGCGCAACGTCTTGCTGCATCGTCAAGGGCCGGGCGACGACGCGCTGCAACTGATCAACTGCTACTCGGCCGACGTCTCGGCTTCGAGTGAGGAGTTGCTCGGCAAGGAGGCCGTCGAGCAGATCCGCGATGCGATCATCGAACAAATGTCGACCGACCAGCTGAAGGTCCAGTGCACGGGCTACGAGACCAGCCAGCTGTGGGCCGTGCCGTCCCTGGTGATGCACTTCAAGCATGACGACGCGAGTTCGCCCTGGCAAATGGACATGCAGATCGTGCCGGCCGGGGACCACCTGCAATACTTCGAATGCCAATTCACGGTGACCGACACCACGGCACGACAGAACATCCAGGATGTGCTGGCGACGTTCGACGGGGCCAAAGAGCCTGATAGCCGGGTCAGCAACCTGCTGATCGGCGGCTTGGCGGGTGCTGCCGCCGGCATCATCACGGCATTGTTTCGGCGCAAGCGACAACAACAGCGCATGACTGCTGCTGGCGTCTAGGAGCAAGGGCTACGAGAAGCGAATCGATCAGGTGCGTGAGTTTCGCGTCAGGTCGATTGCCGAGAACGCAGGCGAATCGGTGGATTCCCCGAGGCTTGCGGCAACCGACCTGACCTGAAAGACGCGTGCGTGGTGATTCGTTCTTTCGTGGCTCTGGCTCCTAGCCCGGTCCAGGCTAACGTTCTTGGATCGTCGGGGTCAGCCGGCGAACTACTGTAACAACCGAGAGCCCAGTGACTGCAACCATCGAAGCGCGCATCGCCCGCGAGTTAGACGTCCGAGAAGAACAGGTCCAAAAGACCGTTAGCTTGATCGACGAGGGCGCGACGGTGCCCTTCATCGCTCGCTATCGCAAGGAGGTCACGGGAGGCCTCGACGACATCCAGCTGCGCAGCCTGGAAGAACGTCTCGGCTACCTGCGCGAACTCGAGACGCGACGCGAGACGGTCATCGCGAGCATCGTCGAGCAGGGCAAGATGACAGACGCGCTGCGCAAGTCGATCGACGGCGCCGAGACCAAGCAGAAGCTCGAAGACCTCTACCTGCCTTACAAGCAGAAGCGTCGCACCAAGGCGATGATCGCGCGCGAAGCGGGGCTGCAACCACTCGCGGACCTGCTGCTGGCCGACCCGACGCAAGACCCCAAGGTGATCGCCGCCGGATTCTTGGCCCCCGACAAGGAAGTTGCCACGGCCGACGCCGCGCTCGAAGGCGCGCGCTTCATCCTGATTGAACAATTCGCCGAAGATGCCGAGCTGATCGGCAAGGTGCGCGAATGGCTCGGCACGTCGTCGCGCGTGGTGACCAAGGTGGCCAAGGGCAAGGAAACGGATCCTGACGCGCAGCGCTTTCGCGACTACTTCGCGCACGATGAGCCGCTCGAACACGTGCCGAGCCACCGCGCGTTGGCGTTCTTCCGCGCGCGCAAGGAAGGCTTCCTCGACGCGTTCCTCGGCTTCGAAGGCGACACCGACGAAGGCAACTACGCGATCGGCGATGCCGAGCAAGGACAACGCCTCGTCATGGAGCGCTTCGGCATTGCCGAACAAGGCCGCCCGGCCGATGCCTGGCTGACGACGACGGCACGCCTCGCTTGGAAGGCCAAGATCTCACTGCACGTCGAGACTGACTTGATGGGCAACCTGCGCGAACGCGCCGAAGAGCAGGCGATCCGGGTGTTCGCAGACAACCTGCGCGACCTGTTGCTGGCCGCTCCCGCCGGGCCCAAGGCGATCCTCGGGTTCGACCCGGGCCTGCGCACCGGCTGCAAGGTTGCGATCGTCGACCGCACCGGCAAGGTGCTCGCCACCGACACGGTCTACCCGCACGTGCCGCGCAACGATTGGGATGGCTCGATCGCCAAGCTCGGCGTGCTGTGCAAGCAACACGGCGTCGAAGTCGTCTCGATCGGCAACGGCACCGGCTCGCGTGAGAGCGACCGCCTGTTCGCCGCACTGATCAAGGCGCACCCCGAACTCGGCCTGCAGAAGCTGGTCGTCAGTGAAGCCGGCGCCTCGGTGTATTCGGCGAGCGAACGGGCGTCGCGCGAGTTCCCCGACATGGATGTGTCGCTGCGCGGCGCGGTATCGATCGCGCGCCGCCTGCAAGACCCGCTCGCGGAGCTGGTCAAGATCGATCCGAAGGCGATCGGCGTCGGCCAATACCAGCACGACGTCAACCAATCGCAGCTGGCCAAGTCGCTCGATGCGACGGTCGAAGACTGCGTCAACCACGTCGGCGTCGACCTCAACACCGCGAGCGAAGCGTTGCTCGGTCGCGTCGCCGGACTGTCGTCGACACTGGCCAAGAACATCGTCTCGCACCGCGACGCGAACGGTCCGTTCAAGACCCGCAAGGAACTTTTGAAGGTCTCGCGCCTCGGACCAAAGGCGTTCGAACAGGCAGCCGGCTTCTTGCGCATTCAAGGTGGCAAGGACCCGCTCGATCGCAGCGCCGTGCACCCAGAAGCCTACCCGGTGGTCGAGCGCATCCTGAGCCAGACCGGCAAGGACGTCGCTTCACTGCTCGGTGACAGTGGCTTGCTGCGCTCGCTGAAGCCCGAAGCGTTTACCGACGACACGTTCGGCATCCCGACCGTGACCGACATCCTCGCCGAACTGGAGAAGCCGGGTCGCGACCCGCGTCCTGAGTTCAAGGCCGCCGCGTTCCAAGAAGGCGTCGAGGCAATCGGCGACCTCAAGGAAGGCATGCAGCTCGAAGGCGTCGTCTCCAACGTCACCGCGTTCGGGGCGTTCGTCGACATCGGCGTGCACCAGGATGGCCTCGTGCACATCAGCCAACTTGCCGACCGCTTCGTCGAAGATCCGCGCGAAGTCGTCAAGGCCGGCCAGATCGTCAAGGTCAAAGTGACAGCGATCGACATCCCGCGCAACCGCATCGCCCTGACGATGAAGCTGCACGAAGCGATCGAAGCAGGTGGCGATTCGCGTGGCGAACGGCCGCAGGGAGGCGATCCTCGCCCCCAGCAGCGTGGTCAACAGCAGCGTGGTCCCCAGCAGCGTGGTCAACAGCGTGATGGCGGACAGCCACGCGGCGGACAGCGCCCACCCAAGGACACCGGCCAACGCGATTTTGGCCCCAAAGAAGCGGCCGCGAATCCGTTCGCGGCGCAGCTTTCGAAGCTCAACGTTCGCAAGAACTGATGCCATGAGTGAGCCCCAACACGTTCGATTCGCCGTCTCTGGTGCCCTGGCAACGATCACGCTCGACCGGCCGGAGGCACGCAATGCCTACAGCGACGAAATGTGCGGGCAACTGGTCGCGGCGCTCGACCAGGCCGAACGGCACGCGGACGTGCGCTGCGTCATCCTGACCGGCGCCGGCAAGGCCTTCCACGCCGGCGGCGACGTCAAGGCGATGAAGGCGCGCTCAGGCATGTTCGCCGGCAACGCCACCGAACTCCGGCAGCGCTACCTCGACGGCATCCAATCGGTGCCGCGCCGCATCGCCGAGTTTCGCAAGCCACTGTTCGCCGCGATCAACGGCGCGGCAATCGGCGCCGGACTCGATCTCGCGTGCATGTGCGACATCCGCATCGCCGCGGCCTCGGCCAAGATGGGATCGACGTTCGTTGCGGTTGGTCTGGTGCCAGGCGACGGCGGCGCGTTCTTCCTGCAGCGCACGGTCGGCTTTCCGCGCGCGCTCGAGATGATGATGAACGGCCGCGTGCTGGAAAGTGACGAAGCGTTGCGCGTCGGGCTGGTGCACGAAGTGGTGCCCGATACGGAGTTGCTCGCCGTCACGCGCGAACGCGCCAACAAGATGGCCGCACTGCCGGCCGCGGCGCTGCAAATGACCAAGCGGGCTGCGTACCAGAGCTGGCACAGCGACATGCACCAGGCGCTCGAACTTGCTGCGACCTACCAGGGCATCGCGCAGAACCACGCAGACCATCTGCGCGCGCTCGGCATCGTACCGCCAGGCGAGCAAGCCTCTGGCTCGTGACCGCGACGCGCGAGGTACACGAAGCCGACGCGATCGCCTGGCTGCAACAAGCAGACCTGGTCGCGGACGCGGCCATCGTCACGTCGCTGCCTAACGTCGATGAGTTTCAACACGGCAACTTCGATCGCTGGCGAACGTGGTTCGTCGACGCCGCCAAGCTGGTCATGGAGAAGACCCCCAGCGATTCCGCCGCCGTCTTCTTCCAGACCGACATCAAGCGCGACGGAGTATGGATCGACAAATCGTTCTTGCTGCAACTGGCCGCCGAGCAAACCGACTGCGAACTGATCTGGCACAAGAGCGTGTTGCGGGCGCCTCTTGGCACGACCACGAATGCGCGACCAGGCTACGCCCACTTGCTGTGCTTCGCGCCCAAACTGCGTAGCCACGATGGCAATGCCACGCCTGACGTGCTGCCACAACTTGGCACCATGGCCTGGCCGCGTGCGATGGGCATGGACGTCGCGACGTTCGCGATCACGTGGCTGCGAGATCACGCCAACGCCAAAACCATCGTCGCACCGTTTTGCGGCACGGGCACCGCGCTCGCGGTGGCCAACCAACTCGCGTTGCATGCGGTTGGCATCGAACGCAGCAAGTCGCGCGCGGCGAAAGCGCGATTGCTCTAGAGGCCCGGCCGAAGAGCCGCGCACAACGCCTGCGGCGGCCTCGCCGCACTTGGCGTGCCGCGAGAGCCTCGCCGCATCCACCAATTCGCCGGCGCTCTGGCGCGCCACCGCGTACGGCGATTCCATCCACACGCGAGGCACGCTGCTGCCGGCCCCGCCTCTAGCCGCTCGATCGCGCCGTCAACAGCCAACGAAGCGCACACGCCATCTGCCAGACACGCACTTGCACAGTCCGTGGCATGGGAGACACACGATCCCGCCGAACTATCCCCGAGAGATTTTCGGTGGTACCCCCGATGGCCCCAAACGCAGCGAACCCTAGGGTCCATGGCACATTGCTCGCCGCCCCAATCAACCACTTCGCGGAATGCGATCTCGCCATGTCGTTCGTCGATGCAAGCGCCAATATCTTGGGTGTGCCGTATCCGGTTGTGAAGCGCGCGACGCGCAAGCTACTCGGGTTGCTTCGCAACCACGCCGCGGCATCCGACCTGCAGACGATGATCACAGTCTGTGAAGACTTGGCCGAACTCGACCCCGGCGACCAGACTGCCGGCCACCTCGCGCGCCTTCGGCACGGCGTGCGTCGCCTGACAACCGGCGCCCGCGCGACCCGCGCGAGCCTGCAGGACACCGGCCTTGGCCACGACGATGTCGCCTTTGTGTCGGCGTTCGCAAAGCATCTGTGCGAACAGCTCGGCGAGCCAATCACGACACGCCTGATCGATTCGGTTCCGGGCCTCAAGGCGATGTCGAGGTGGCCGCTGCAACCGCACAAGCTTACCCCGCAGAAGGCCGCCGAAGGCGCCGCAGAGCAGGAGTTCGGCGGACCCGGGAGCCAACCGGAATCCTTTGATCCGACGCGGCCCGAGCCGCCTAGGATGTCATGAGCCCGCTCCGTTCGCAGAATCCAACCATGGCGTCTCCGCTCGACCTACTTTCCAGCTTGCGAATCTTGCCGTTGGCGCGGCACGATGACGGATCGCTGCATCCGCTTGGGGACGTGCCGAGACTGTTCGCCCAGCGGTTTCCGGCCCTGCAGGAAGCAGACTCAGACATCGAAAAACTGTTCCCGCTGCTCGAATCGTTCCTGATCGATGCCAACGAGTTCTGGCAACGCGGTGAGCCGGGCACCCTGCGCTCGGGACCGTGGACGCAACCCGACACCGACAACAAGCCGACCGCGCTCGAGGCAATCGCGGCGGTGTCCGGACCTGAACGCGAACCGTTCTTGTTGCTCGAACTGCTTGGGGCGGAGTTCGCCGAACTGCAGGAGATCCTGCAGCACTCGCGCGACCAGCGACTCGCCTACGAGAGTCTGACGCGCATGCACCAGGCACTCGGCGAATCGAGCCGACGTCTGGAGCGCATGGCCGCCGAACGCCAATCGGCCATCTCCTTGCTACGCGAAGCGCGCGAACAACTAGAACAGCGCGTCGTCGAACGCACCGTAGAGCTGCAGGAGGCCAACGAACGCCTCGCCAACGAAAGTGCCGAACGCAGCCATACGAATCAATCGCTACGCGAGCATCAAGACCAGCTAGGTCACCTTGCTGGCCAGCTCGCCATCGCCGAAGAACGAGAACGGCGTGAGATCGCCGAGTTCTTGCACGATCGCATTGGTCAAAACCTGGCACTGATCAAACTACGCCTGCGCGCGCTCGCCACGGACCAGCCAGAGGCAGCTGAGCAACTGCAGCCAGTCGACAGCTTGATGGATGAAGTCATCACCGACACGCGCAGCTTGACCGCCGACCTTGGCACGCCTCTGCTCTACGAACTGGGCCTGGCTGAGGCCTTGCAGAGTCTCGTGCGTCGATTTGAAGAAGTGCACGGCATCCCGACACGATTCGAAGACGACGAACGCACCAAACAATTGGACGAGGCCACCCGCCGCGTCATCTACCAGGCCGTGCGGGAGCTCTTGCACAACATCGTCAAGCACGCCGATGCCAAGCTGGTTATCGTGCGGGTGCGGCGCGAGGGCTCGTCGCTGCACATACACGTAATCGACCAGGGCCTCGGCTTTGACGGTTCCAAATTCGAGTTCCGGGTAACGACCGACGGGGGCTTCGGCCTCTTCAACATTCGCGAACGACTACAACACCTAGGCGGAAGCTGCGTCGTGCAGTCGACCCCAGACGCCGGCACGGAAGTGACCCTTACTGTTCCGATCCCTCCCACGGACACAGGTCCCAAACTATGAATATCCTGCTTGCCGACGACCACGCCATCATTCGCGAGGGCCTCACTACCCTGCTCAAGCAAGCCGATCATGAGATCATCGGGGAAGCGGATGACGGACGTTCTGCCGTATCCATGGCGCTGGAACTCAGGCCCGACATCGTGGTCATGGATATCGGCATGCCCGGCATGAACGGCATCGAGGCGACGCGTCACTTGATGGAGAAGATGCCGCAATTGCAGGTCATCGCGTTGTCCATGCATTCGGATGCCACCTATGTCGGCCGCATGCTGCAGGCCGGAGCTCGCGGCTACTTGCTCAAGGACTGCGCGTTCGACGAACTCGAAGAGGCCATCAGCGAAGTCATCAAGGGGCGCATCTTCCTCGGCAGCAAGATCCAGGGCGTCGTGGTCGGCGACTACGTCGACCGCCTTGCCGGCAAACGCCCAACGTCACCGGTCACCCTGACCGCCAAGGAGCGCGAGGTGCTGCAGCTGGTCGCCGAAGGCAAGTCCACCAAGGAAATCGCGCAGGCGCTGTCGATCACCGTCAAGACAGTCGAGACGCACCGTCACAACATCATGAACCGGCTTTCAATTCGCTCGATTGCCCAGCTGACCAAGTACGCCATCAGGCAGGGACTTACGTCTCTCGATTCCTAGCTGCCACGTGCTACGCTCTGAGGTCCCGCAACCACGCGCAACCCCAGAGCCATGATCAAGCACAAGGTGTCCATGCTCGGCGCATTCGCCGTCGGCAAGACCAGCCTGGTGCAGCGCTTTGTCAGTGGCATCTTCTCCGAGCGCTACCAAACGACGATCGGCGTGCGCATCGACAAGCGCGAGGTCCAAGTCGACGGGGTCGACGTGCTGTTGATGGTTTGGGACCTGCAGGGCGAAGACGACGTGCACACGGTGCCGCTCAACCATCTGCGAGGCAGTTCGGCCTTCTTCGTAGTCGCCGATGGCACCCGCGAGACGACCCTCAATACGGCCCTACGGCTGCTCGACGACGCCAAGCAACTTCTCGGCGACGTGCCCTGCCTGCTGCTTCTGAACAAAGCCGACGTAACTAGTGATTGGCAAATTCGGGAGGAGCGAATTGAGGATCTGCGCGCAACTGGCCTTCGCATCGTGCTAACGAGCGCTAAGACCGGTTCAGCCGTAGCCGAGGTATTCGAAGAGTTGACTCGTAAGCTGCTAGGCTGACCGCGGGCTGCTATCCTCACCGCTCTCCCCGCAATACGAATCGATGACTGATACCAAAAACAGGAACGGATCCCCCTCATCCGCCAATGACGACCTCAATCGCGTCCGCGAGATCCTGTTCGGTGCCGACCAACGTCGCACCAACGAACAGCTCGCGACGCTCCGCAAAGACTTTGAGAAGCAACTGCAAGTCGCCCGAGCCGACGCCGCACGCGAGCGCCAAGAACTGCGCACCGAGCTGACCAAGCAACTTGAGCTACTCAAGAGCGGCAAGCTCGACCGCGACGACCTCGCCGCGATGTTTGGCAACATGGTCTCTCGCCTCGGCCCGGCCATGGCCAACCCCGCCAGCAAGTAGCTTGACCCAGGCGATGGACAGTCCAAGGCTCGCTGACAACGAACTGGACGAGCTCTGCCGCCTGCTGATCGGGACCGATCGCCAACGCCTCAAGGCCGCGATCGAGCGCGTGCTTGATCGTGGCCAGTTTATCGATTGGCAGAGCCAGACGCTCGCCGATGCGATGCGACTGGCGCTGGCTCGTGACCCGACGTTTGCCGACTCGATGGCCGCGCTGATCAGCAAGGGTGTGCACACGACCGTGCAGCACGACAGCACGGCGTTCGGCAGGGCACTCGCGCCCGCGCTGGGCCCCGCCATCCGCAATTCTGTCTGGATGATGCTGCAAGGCTTCGTGCAGTCGATCGAGACAATCGTCGACCAGCAACTGTCGTGGCGTTCGGTCCGCTGGCGAATCGAAGGCTGGCGTACTGGACGGTCGTTTGCCGAGGTCGCATTCGTGCACACGCTGCTGTTCCGCGTCGAACACGTGTTCTTGCTGCACCGTAGCAACGGTTTGCAGCTACAGCACTGTACGCGTCCTGGTGCAATCGCCCGCGAACCGGATCTGATCACCGCCATGCTGACGGCGATCCAGGACTTCCTGCGCGACGCGTTCCAAGCCTCAGAAAGCGACGCAGCGACCAGCTTCTCGATCAACGAACTTAGCGTCATCGTCGAGAACGGCAACAACGCCGCGTTAGCCGCCGTTGTGCGCGGGCAACCGCGCGCCGAAATCCGGCTGCAGTTGCGTGAAGCGTTGGATCGCATCGAATCGACGATGACCGGGCAGCTCGCCAAGTTCGACGGCGACACGGATCCGTTTGAAGCCGTTCGGCCACAACTCGAAGCCTGCTTGACCGAGTCCCAACGCACCGGCGTCGCTGACGCCAAGAAGAAGAAGAAGAAGCGCTCGAAAGTCATTCCTTTCACCCTGCTGGTGGCAACCCTCGGCTTGATCACCTGGTGGATCATCGGGCTCGTAGCAACCGCGACGCTGCGCGGGCGCTTCGAGAACTTCGTTGCGGAATTGACGGCGACCAAGGGCTACGCGATCACCAACAGCGAGATCCGTGACGATGCGGTCATCGTGCACGGCCTGCGCGATCCGTTGGCGCAACCGTTCGAAGAGATCGCCACCAAGTACAGCGTCAAAGACCTCGTCACGACGCACTTCCAGGACTACCACGCGCTGCACCCGGAATTCGTAGCCCAGCGTATCCGCAAGACCTTGAAGCCACCGGCAGGCGTCGAGTTCGACCTCGACGGTCGCACGCTACATCTGCGCGGTAGCGCGAGCCATGCGTGGCTTGAACGTACTGGCACGATTGCCGCAGCAATCGACGGCATTTCGTCCGTCGACATCACCGGCTGCACCGACCTCGACCTGCAAGCTTTCCAAGAAGCCGCGGCGCGCTTGCTCGCGGCCGACCCGAAGGTCTCGCTACTGCAAGACGCCAATAGCGAGGAACGGCGCAAGCTGGTGCAACTGGTGCGCGAGCTAACCATGCATGCAATCCGCATCGACCGCAACTTCACGCTACAAGCCAGCTTTGTGTCGTGGTCAGACGACACCAGCAGTAGCGACGCGCAAGCCGCGCGCGCGGTCGTCGCCGATCTATCGCGCATCTACGGCATGGAGATCGAGCTCAGCCAGTATGTCGCCAATACCGGCGCCATCGATAGCTTGCTGCGGTTCACAGCGAAGCTGCGCTAACGCGCGAAGCTGTGGCTCCGCTACTCGTAGCGAAGCGCTTCGACCGGATCGAGGCTGGCAGCCTTCCACGCCGGCCACATGCCGAAGAACAAACCAACGCCGCCCGAACCAGCGAACGCGAACACACGCGCCCACCAAGGGGTCGCGGACGACAACTGGGGCATGGCCAAGGCGAGCAAGCTGAGCAAGCCCTCCGCGACCACCAGGCCGACGATGCCACCGATCGTGCACAGCACCGTGGCCTCGACGAGGAACTGGCCAAGGATGTCGCGACGCCGGGCTCCTACAGCCTTGCGCAGACCGATCTCCCGGGTTCGTTCGCGAACCGACACCAACATGATGTTCATCACGCCGACGCCGCCGACCATGAAGCCAACTGTCGACAGCAAGAACATCACCGCCAACACCGCGAACACAATGTCGTCGAACGACTTGATCAAACTGTCCGACGTCGCCATTTCGAAATCGCTGTCTTCGTTCCAGCGAACCCCGCGGCGGCGGCGCAGCACCTGTTCGATCTCATCCTTGGCTTCCTCGAGCAGGCCCGACTTGCTGCGCACGGCAATGAAGATGTCGTCAGCGCCTGGGTAGGCGCTCTGTACCGTCAGGTAGGGCGCGAGGAACAAGGCGTCGTCTTCGTTCTCGCTGCCGAACGGCCCCGCCTTGCGCTTCTCCAAGGTGCCGATGACCGTGAACTGGCGCCCGTCGATGGTCACCTTCTTGCCGATCGCTCCGCCATTGGGAAACAGCGCCTTGTCGACCGAGTCACCGAGCACCACCACCGACGAACGGTGACGGTTCTCCTGCGCGGTAAAGAATCGCCCTTCCTTGAGCAGCCGGTTGGCAACATCCAAGTCCTCGGGATAGGCGCCCCTCAGGTCTGGCGTATCGATTTCCTGGTCGCGATAGTTGGCCCGCGTCAAGAACGTCGGAGCATCCAGCATCGGCGTCAAGAACTCGACCGAGGGGCAGTTGTCCCGGATCGCCCATGCATCTTCCGCCGTCAGTGACTTGCGCAGACGCAACTCGCGCGACATGCGACCAAGATTGACGAACGGCTGATGGGACAGATAGATGTTGTTGGTGCCGAACTGCTCCACCTGGTCGACGACCGATTGCCGGAAGCCGTTGAGCACCGCGGCCACGGTCACCACCAGCAGCACGCCGATGAAGATCCCGAGCACGGTCAAAAACGACCGGAACCGGTTGGCCAACAGCGTCTCGAACGCGAGGCGGGTGTTCTCCCAAGTCGACTGCACCGAGCGCGGCATGCGGAACGCCATGATCTATTCCGTGCGCAAAGCTTCGATTGGATCGAGCTTCGCGGCGCGCTTCGCGGGGTGGAGGCCAAAGAAGATGCCGATGCTGGTGCACACCAAGAATGCGGCCCAAGGTGCCCATGTCGGGAACTCGGCGGGCAACGGCGTGAAGGCACTCAGCAGTTCTGCGGCTCCGAACGCTATTGCGATGCCAATCGCGCCACCGATACATGACAGCAAGACTGACTCGATCAAGAACTGCTGCACGATGTCCCGGTTGCGGGCACCAACGGCCTTGCGCACGCCAATCTCACGAGTTCGCTCGATTACCGACACCAACATGATGTTCATGATCACAACGCCACCGACGACTAGCGAGATGCCGACCACGAAGATCGCAATGCTGAAGATCGTCGCAGTCATGCTCTTCCACAGATCGTTGATGCCGGCCGAGGTGATGATGTCAAAGTCATCCTTGTCACCAGGGCGCAGGTGGTGGCGCGCCCGCAAAACCGCGCGCACTTCATCCATCGTGTCCGACATGCGCATCGAATCCGCGGCTTGCACACTGATGCGCAGCGAACGCGATGTCCCGTAAAGCTTGCGGTGCAGGCTGTATGGGATCTTGACAAAGTTGTCTTGGGAGAAGCCCATGAACGACCCCTTCTTCTCGGCAACGCCGACGACCCTCACCGGCGTGCCCATGATTCGGATCTGCTTGCCGATAGGATCGACGCCGGGGAAGAGGCGCTCGACGACATCGCTGCCAATGAACGCCACGGGCACGGCTCGCTGCTGCTCAAAGGGCAACAGGATGCGGCCGTCAGCGACACCGTATGGCTCAATCTCGAGAACCTCGGGCGTGATGCCGCTGATCTCAACGCTCAACAACTCGTTGTCGCCGCGCTTCAAGTCGGCGGTCGAACGCACTTGCCAGGCAACACTGGAGGCACTCGCACAGCGATCGCGAATCGCACGGGCATCCTCACGACGCAGTGGACGATTGCGCCGCACGGCGTCAAGAAACTCCTGACGGTTGGTGATGATGCCGAAGCGCCGCACCGTGAACACGCCTTGACCCATGTTGGACAGCTTCTCCTCGACATACGTGTTGAG
>CAXBFC010000164.1:0-16102 GCA_963974725.1 uncultured bacterium
CGGCGGGGCCACATCTGGCGGGGCCACAACCGGCGCGTCCTCGTCGATTGCGACGGCCCTCGCCGCCTTCGGGATCATCGGCGTTGGCGCCGCGGAGTTGGTGATGTATCCGTACTGGTGTCTTGAGAAGGGCTACGCGCGCATGACGGGAGCCGCCGACGGCACCAGCGCCTGGCGAGAGCGCGCCAAAGGTTGGATGCGCGTCTTGCAGTGTGACGCGTGGTTGTCGGCGGTGGTCTATACGTTCGCAACCGTCGCGTTCTTCTTGCTCGGTGCGGCGGTGCTCGGTCGCGTCGGCCTCAATCCGGAGAAGGAGAACCTCGTGCGCACGTTGGCGCAGATGTATGCGCCGGTCTTCGGCTCCTGGGCGACGCCGGTGTTCTTGGTCGGTGCCTTTGCCGTGCTGTATTCGACGTTCTTTGTCGCCAGCGCCGGCCTCGCGCGCATTGCTGCCGACTGCGTCATCGTGCTCCGCCTGGCTCCAGATACCGTCGCGGCCCGCCTGCGTTACACGCGCGTGTTCTGCGGTGCCTTGCCGTTGGTCAGCTTGCTCGTGTTCGTGTGGGTGCGCGCACCAGCACAACTCGTGCTCGCCGGCGGTATCGCGCAAGCATTGATGCTACCGGTGCTCGGCTTCGCCGCGCTGTGGTCCCGCTACCGGCGAACGGATGCCGCGCTCACGCCGGGCAAACTATGGGACGCACTGTTGTGGCTTTCGTGCGCCGGCTTCTTGGTCGCAGGTGTTTGGGCGGTAGTCAGCCATCTCGGCTGAGCCACTTCCGCGTCGCACAATCGCTATCTACGCCCCGGCAACAGCCGTTGCCAGTAGCTCGTGCTCAGCGGTAGCGGCTCGTCGGCGAGCAGGCGCGCGGCCCAGGGCGCGGTCACGGCGCCGCGCGAACCGTGTGCCAGTGACGCAACCGTGGTCGTGTCCGTTGCGTGGTCCAGGCTGCCAATCATCGGTAGGCGATCCTCCGTCGCATTGCGCACCCCGGCGAAGCGTTGCACGGTATCACTGTGTGCGATGCTGGTAGCGATGTCCGGTAGCGCCGCGAAGTGGGCATGAATGCGGTGATCATCCGATGCGCGTAGGTCACACTCTGCATCGTCGCGGTCGAACGTCGAGCCAATCCAGGTGAGACCGTCGTGCGATGGTGGTGTCAGGTAGCCGGACGTGCACAGCACCGTTTGTGGTGGCGTGTCTGATGCTGGCCAGCTCACGGCGATGGCTTGGCCGCGTATGCACTGCGTGCCCAAGTTGCTTGCAGCGTCCGCGAGCGTGTTGCCGGTGGCTATCACGGTCAGGTCAGCGGTCGCGGTCGGTGTGTCGGCGCGGAGTTCGATGTTTGGGTGCTGCAACAGGTCGCCCGCCAGTCCGGCCAGGTCGCACGTTCCGGCGGTCGGCAGCCACGCCGCGCCATATGGAATGCGAGTGCCGCCACGTTTGCTGGCCTGTTCGGCCGTCAGCCAGGAAGCGAGGTCGGCAGTTGCTGCGTTGGCGGTGCGCTGCTGGAGACGTTGCATCTCTTGTTCATCCTTGGCGCAGAGCAGGGCGCCACATGCGCGGAAACGGCCGGGTGCGGTCTCGGCGAGCCAGCTCACCGTGAATCGGAACGCTTGGGCAAGCATCTCCGCATCGGGCGCGGGGTTGCCGGCGATCCACAACCGTGGCCGAACGATGGCGGCTTGTATGCCTGACGCGCCAGAGGCAACCCCGTGCGGGTCGATGACGGTGACAGGAACGCCGCGTCGTGCGAACGCATTGGCTGCCGTTGCACCTGCGATGCCAGCACCGAAGACATGCACTTGCCGTGGCGTCGTGTCTGCGCTACTCGCAAGTCGCGGGGCATTGGCCGGTGGATCAAAGGCTTTGCGTTGGCCGCGCAGCATCTCGCGCTTCTTGCCAAAGCCTGCGGCGCGTTCGATGACGAATCCGGCATCTTGCAGCGAGCGGCGCACATGGCCAGCCACGGTGTAGGTTGCGAACGTGCCTTGCGCAGCCGTGTGGTTGGCTACTTCGCGCAGCAAATTGAACGACCACATCGCCGGATTGCGATCGGGGGCGAAGCCGTCGAGGAACCAGGCATCGGCAGCAAACGAATTGGCGCGCAGAGAATGGGTCGCATCGCCGAGCAAGATCTGCAGAACGATGCGGCCGTCGGCGAAGGCAATGCGCCGCGATGTGGATTTGGTGGTCACGGCCGAGTCGGATGCCACGGCCATGGCGTTGCGCAGTTCTGCGGCCCGAGCCTGCAGGTGGTCGGGTAGCTGCGCGTGAGCTTTGGCGAGCACTTCGTTGCCGAGCAAGTGCTGTTCGGTGGTCACAAACACCAACCTCGATGCCTGACCCGCGTGTCGCACGAAGCATGCGGCTGCCGCCAAGAAATTCAGCCCCGTGCCAAAGCCAGTCTCGCCGACGACGAACGTGCCGCGGGTTGCGGCGAATCGTTCTGGCAGCGCGTTGCCAGCGACAAACACGTGCTCCGTTTCCTGTACGCCGTCGCCGGAGAAGTAGACGTCGCCATAGCGCTCGGAGGTGAGCCGGCCGTCATTGTCGAACTGGGCGTCTTGGTTCATGGCAGGGCACTCATCATAAAGCAGCTGTGATCGATGCCGTTAGCAGGAATGGCGACAAGGGAACGCCCGGTGGGACTACTTTGCACCCGTTGGAAACCACAACACACAGGAGGTGTGTGATGCTGAATCGAATTGCAAAGTCCATATGTGTCGCTGTTGCGGCAATGACGTTGGCTGGTTGTGCGAACTTCTTTGACCCGATTGACGAGTTGGTCGACCATGAAAACCCGCTCGTGTCCGGGTCTGCGAGCGTTGGTGCGGCCGTGATGGGGGTGGTCGGTGTTCCGGTCGCCATCGTGGCGTTGCCGGTCTCTATTCCGGTCGGCATGGCGTGTGATGCCAGCTTGGCGCCGCTCGCCCCGATGTTCGCCGTCGCCCAGGTGGGCGCGATTACGCTTGGCGGCCTGCCGTGGTTGCTGCTCGATCGAGGGGACTTGCCTGGGGTGGCTGCGATTCGGCCGCACGAGGTTCGCAGCCGCTGATCGTTGGTTACGATCGCTGCCATGGTCTGTATCTCGTCCGTGATTCCTTTGCTGGTAGGTCTTGCCCTGCCAGCACTGCCGCAAGAAGTCGAACCAGCGCCTTCCGAAGCTGCTGCACCCCAAGACGCGGCGGCCACGAGTTGGCCGTCGTATCACGGCCCCTTCGGTCGTGGCTACGCAGATGGCTTTGCGACTGCGACCGAGTGGGACGTCAAGAGCGGCAAGAACATCGCTTGGCAAACGACGATTCCCGGACTGTCGCATTCGTCGGTCGCGGTTTGGGGAGAACGCGTGTTCGTCAACACCGCGATCAAGGAGGGGGCCGGCGAAGCAGAGCTGAGGGTTGGCCTCTACGGCGACATCGGCTCGGTCGAAGACGACTCGAAGCATGAGTTCCGCTTGCTGTGTTTGAATAAGGCAGACGGCTTGGTGCTGTGGTCCAAGATCGTGTTCGATGGCGTGCCGGCGATCAAGCGGCACCCAAAGGGCTCGCACGCTGCCTCGACGCCAGCGACGGACGGCACACATGTAGCGGTGTTTCACGGTAGCGAAGGCTTGCACGTCTATTCGGTCGATGGCGAGCTTCTGTGGAAGAAGGACTTTGGCGTGCTTGACTCCGGTTTCTTCCGCGTGCCTGACGCGCAGTGGGGGTGGGCGAGTTCGCCGGTGATCTTCGATGGGCGCGTTTACGTGCAGAGTGATGTGCAGAAGGGCAGCTTTGTTGCCGCCTTCGACGTCAAGACGGGTGAGCAGGTTTGGCGCACCGCGCGTAAAGAAGCTCCGACGTGGTGCACACCGACGGTGCATGTTACCGACAAGCGCCGCCAACTGATCTTGAACGGTTGGAAGCACATGGGGGGCTACGACCTCGATAGCGGCAAGGAACTATGGAAGCTGCATGGCACCGGCGACATCCCAGTGCCGACGCCGGTCGTCGGGCACGGTCTCGTGTTCTTGACGACAGGGCATGGCGGGCCGGCGCGTATCCTGGCCGTGTCCGAAAACGCGAAGGGCGAGATGACGATCGAGCCCGACGGCAAGAACATGATCTGGGCCGACCGACGCTACGGCGCCTACATGCAATCGCCGTTCGTTTATGGCGACGAACTCTACGTCTGTCGCGACAATGGCGTCATCAGCTGTTGGGATGCCAAGACCGGTGAAAAGCACTTCCATCACCGGTTGACAGCTGGCGTTGGCTACACCGCGTCGGGCATCGCAGCGGATGGCAAGCTCTACTACCCGAGCGAAGAAGGGGATGTGCACGTCGTCAAGGCGGGCACGGAATACGAGCTGCTGGCCGTCAACGAACTCGGCGAAACCTGCATGGCGGCGCCGGCGGTTTCGGCCGGCATGCTGTTCTTCCGCACGCGCACGAAGTTGGTTGCCGTCGCGCCGAAGTAGCAGGCGCGCGCTCAGTTGGCGGTTACTGCGTAGCCATCCGTGACGCGCAACCCGGCCGTGGTCAGCGTGACGCCTTGGGCGTAGAACGTCGCCGGTCGAACGCTTGCTGGCAGCGGTAGATCGAGCATTCCGCTCGGCACGAACAGCACGACGTCGGGTCTTGGCAGTAGCGTGCACGGCGCAGTGCCGTTCATTGATAGCAGCGCTGGCTGCGCTGCCAGGCTGAGCACGATCAGCGATGGTTGGTTCGGGTCTTGGCCCCCCTGAAGTTGCACGCCGCTGTGGTCGAAGGACGGCTGCAAGAACGGTATCGGCGGCGGCAACACCGGGTTGCACCCGAGAATTGGCCGCGTGATCGTCAGGTCGTTGTCCGGCAGCAATACCAGAGATACGTAGTTGCTTGTTGCCGTCTGTGCGCCGAGTGCGATGTCGACGACGACGCGAACTTGCAGGGGTTGTGGGCCAAACGTCACCGAGATCGGGGGGGCGGAAAGCGGCGACAGGTTGGTGATTTCGAAGACGCCATCGTTGTCGATGTCGACGTTCACCGTTGGCCATGGGGCGCCAGGGGCGAGGAAGACAGTGCGGTTGAGATGCAGTTCAGCCGTTCTCGGGACGGTTGAGCTGAACTCCACGAGGATCTCGTGTGGTCCTGCCTGGCCGTTGAAGCCAGGGAGCAGCGCTTGATTGCTGATCGAATGCGTCAGCGTGACCGTGGTGCCATAGCTCTGTGTCCACGACTGCCATGACATGCAACCGTTGAAATTGCCGACGAGGGGCAAGGTCGCACAGAAGGATCCGCTACTGCTCATCGGTCCTGCTGGCCAAGTGGTTGTGGCGTTGGCAGCGGCGCTCGATAGCTGGATCGGCAGGGGCGCAAGTGCGGACAGGTTCACGCCGACCGACTGGGCGGCGAGCGTGGATAGGGTGAGAACGGCGACGACGGCGGATGACTTGATCATGTGCGACTTCGCTCGACATAGCCGGAGTGCACGCGAGGGTAACAGGCTGTTCGTTTCACGTTCCTCTAAGGTGGGGTTTGGCAGTCTTGCGGCATGAGATGTTTCCAGCCGTTGTCTGTCGCACTTGCGTGGGGGTTGGCTTGCTTGCTGACGCCCGTCGCAATTTCCCAGCTATCCGCTTCCCAGCAATCCAGTCCGCAGCGATCCACAGAGAACTGGATTGGTGCCGCGCACCAACTAGGGGGCAGTGGCACGGCTCCGAACGGGAGCTACGTGCGGCTGATCCCAAGTCGGGCGTGGCAGCCGTCGGCGACGCCACCGATGTGGTTGGCGTTTGGTCGCGAGGGGGGACAGCGTGTGGTTCGCGGCACGATCCCGGTGCTGCGCGAGCGATCGCCGTTTGCGGTTGAGGTCTTGGCCAAGCACTTGCCAGCAACGAGTGAGATCGCAGTGCGCGAATCCAGTGGCAAGGACTCGCCGCATGTGCACGTGCGCTTCCAGGTGTTCGGTGCTGGGCAGGAATTGGCCGCTGTAGTGCGCGAGGTGTTCGAGCAGATCGAGCCGGGTGCCTTGGCGCGCATCGATACAGCTGGCACCGTCGTCAAGACAACCTTCGAATGCGTCGAGTCGCTGGTCGTGCGCACGGACGACGGCGAGCATGTCGATACCGGCAAACTACCAGCCGCGGTTGCGCGGGTGGGCGCTCGGGTGCGTTTGGTCGCGACGCGAAAAGGCTCGCGGGGCCGTTTCTACTACTACGGTGGCGTTTCCGGCCATTGGACGACCGAGGCGGCGGCGGTGCGCGTCACCGCGGGGTCGTCGCTACCGACGGTGGCAAACCGTCTCGGCCATGCTGAGTGGTTGGCCGCATGTCGCAAACGCGCACGGTTGCTGGTTGATGCTGGTATCAAACAACAGGCGCGCGTGGCAACGCCGCTTGCGACTGGTTTCGCCGCGTTCACGGACCAGGGCAGTCCCGTTTGTCCACGTTGCCATCAGGCACTCGAGAACGACCAGCTGCTCTCTGCTTCGTCGCACGATCGCGTTGAAGCAGCCCTCTCCTGCTGTGTCCGCGATCAGCTGTTCTTTTTGGGCCACCACGGTTTCGACCACGGTCCGTTCCGTTCGTTCGGCCCCGACAAGGAGATTCGATGACCCTTTCTCGCCGCTTGTTCTGCACCGCCACGGCCTCTGGTATGGCATTGCCACTGCTTGGCCAACGTCATACTGCGACGCCGGTGACGCCGCCGCGCGCGGAATCGGGGTTGCTTACCGGCAAGGCCCAGCCGTTACCATACTCCGACCTCGGGACGTTCTTGGGCAAGGAGCAGTTGCGGTGGCACCACGACTCGCACTACGCCGGTGCCTTGCGTGGCTTCGTGGCGCTCGACAAGGCGGTCGTTGGCGACCACGGCAAACGCGTTGCGAAGATGAATAGCGTGCTGCTGCACGAGCTGTATTTCGAGAACATGACGGCCAAAGACGCAGCGCCCGTCGATGCAACCAAGAAGGCGATCGCTGCGCGCTTCGGTTCGGTCGACACCTGGCGCGAGGATTTCTTGCAAGCAGCCAAGTCCTCGCGTGGCTGGGCGACGTTGGCACGCCATCCACTCAACGGCAAGCTCTACAACGTGTCGACGGATTCACACGACGATGGTCCGGCCTGGTTGGGCGTGCCGCTCGTGGTCATCGATTGCTACGAACACAGCTACTACCTCGACTTCCAGAACAAGAAGGCTGACTACGTCGATGGGTTTGCCGCCCACATCGACTGGGAAGTGGTAGAACGGCGTCTGCATGCCTGTTCGAGCTGATTGCCGATGAGAGTTCTGATCGTCGAAGATGAGCCCGAACTGCTTCGCGCCGTGGTCGATGGGCTGCAGGCGATTGGCTGTGTTGTCGATCCGGTGAGCGACGGTCCATCCGGTTTGCACCAAGCCCAGCACGTCGAATACGACGCGATTGTCTTGGATCTGATGCTGCCAGGGCTCGCGGGTTTGCCGTTGTTGCATGAGTTGCGCAAGACGCGCGCGACGCCGGTGTTGGTGTTGACGGCGCGTGACGCGGTCGACGACAAGGTGGACTGCCTCAATGCTGGCGCCGACGACTACCTGACCAAACCGTTCGCGATCGCCGAACTGCAAGCGCGCGTGCGGGCACTGGTCCGGCGCGGGTCTGGACACGCGGCGCCGGTTCTGACGATTGCAGACATCGCGATCGACACGTCGTCACGCACCGTGCAAAAAGCGGGGGAGCCAGTGGAGTTGACGCCGATGGAATACTCCCTGCTCGAATTGCTCGCGCAGCGGCGCGGCGCACTGGTGACGCGCACGACGATCTACGAACACCTGTGGAACGATGATGCCGACACGCTGTCCAACGTGGTCGACGTCTACATCTCTACCCTGCGCAACAAACTCGGTCGCGAGGTGATCACGACGCGACGGGGGCAGGGGTACTTGATGCCATGATGTTTCGCTCGATCCGCGTGTCGTTGGCGTTCTGGTTGGCGGTGATCCTGCTTGCTTCGATTGCTGTTCTTGGGGTTGTTCTGCATCGCGAACTGCGGGCGACGCTGTATCGCGAATGCGACGCTCAGTTGGAGAATTGGGTATCGGCGGTCCGCGCGATTCAGGGGGCGCCGGCAGCGGGACAGTCGTTGTCGGACCGCGTGCGCACCGTGTTGCCGGAAGCGGCGCGCTATGCCGTTTTCGGTGTCGATGGGCGCTTGCTTGCCGAATCGACTGCGCCGATGGAATGGTCCGTGCCCACACGTGCGGCGACGGTGACCGTGGACCATTATCGTTGGCGGCACGCGGTCGGGGGGCGCGGCCAGGGATGGATCCTAGTCGGCCGCAGTGTGCGCGACGAGAATCACAGCATTCGTCAGTTCTTGATTACCCTGCTAGTCACGAGTAGCGGCATCGTGCTGCTGACGTGCGCCGGTGGCTTTGTCTTGGCGTCGCGCGTATTGGCTCCGACCAAAGCGATCGCGGCGACCGCCCAGCGCATTGCTGCGAAGCAACTCGACGAGCGCATCGACGTCGAGCGTGTGCCAGCCGAACTGCGTCCGATGGCCGTCACGTTGAACGAGTCGTTTGCGCGCATTGAGACCGCGTTCGCAACGCAAGCGGCGTTTACCGCGGATGCGTCCCACGAGTTGCGAACGCCTCTGGCCGTGATCGTCGCACACCTCGAACTTGCCGCCATGCACATCGGCGATCCGGAGGATGTGGCCGAGCGTTTGCGCATTTGCCAGGCAGCCGCGCTGCGCATCGAAAGGATCGTGAACGGGTTGCTGACGTTGGCGCGCGCGGACGCAGGCAGCGTGTCGCCGCCGTATGTGCCCATTGAGCTTGGCGAGTTGGTTCGTGAGCACGTGCAAGCGATGACCCCGTTGGCGGCGGCTCGCGATGTCTCGATTGAGGTGAGTGGCGGGCAAGTGTTCGTGCATGGCTGTCGCGACCAGCTTGGCGAAGTGGTTGTCAACCTGCTCGACAACGCCATCCGCTACAACCGCCCGAGTGGCACGGTTACGATCAGCATTGCATACGAAAGCCAGCACGCAGTGTTGCGCGTTGCAGACTCAGGCATCGGCCTGACCGACGAGCAGCTGCCGAAGGTCTTCGGTCGCTTCTATCGCGCCGATGCGTCGCGGTCACGCAGCGATGGGTCAAGCGGACTTGGCCTGGCGATCATCCGCAGCATCGTCGAGCAACACGGCGGCACCATTGCCGTCGAACAAGCCCCTGCCGTTGAGCAAGCCGCTGCCGTCGAACAAGCCCCTGCGGTCGACCGAGCCACTGCCGGCGGCTGCGAGTTCGTCGTGCGGCTGCCGCGGCTCACATCGGCCGCTTCAGGCAAGTCCTAGAGCTTGCGGCTGCGCTCGAGAAGCTCCGTCAAATTCCCGGACGTTGCTTCGACTTCCTTGTCGTCGAGGTCGAGGATCTCCTTCAGCGCTTCGACCACGGTTGGGATGTACATCGTGATGTAGTTGCGCTTCTTGAACTCGTTCGCCAGCTTCTTGCCCTTGCGCACGTGCGTGCCGAGCTTGCGGCCACACTCCATCAGTGCGCGCTTGAGCTCTTCCATGATCTCGTCGTAGCCGGCGATGGCTTCCTTCGACTCACTGGTGAACGGCACCCAGACCGATGCGATGTGCACGAAGATGACCATCGGACCGATCGGCAGGGCGCCGCGCGGCTGTTGCAGCCCGTAGTTCTTCCAGTTGGTGGCGATGACCGCCTTGGTGATCGCACACGCCGATTGCTGGAATACGAGCGGCACGCGGTTGGCGAAGCGGATCATGCGAACCGGTTCGTCCGCGTTGCCCATCAGCAACTCATCGTTCTTCTTGACCGAGCGCTCGAAGATCTTGCCGCCCTCGGTCATCTCCAGCGTGTCGCCAGGGCGGCCGTAGGCGATGCCGACTTCGACAGCGAATGGGCGACCGCGGTAGACGACCGGCTTGCGCGATGCGGCGATGAAGAAGTCGGCTTCGACCTCTTTCTTGAGGCCCGCGATGATCAGGTCCTCGCCGATCGGTGCAATGCAAGTCAGCGGCGGCGCCTTGATCTTGGTGATCTCGATCGCGTCCTTCAGCTTCTGGATGGTCTTGTTGTTGAGCTGGCGCGGGTTGCTGGCCGGGTTGACCTTGGCCTTCTCGCAGATGTCCTTGGCGACGCTGAGGCTGACGCGCGAGAAGTCCTGCTGCAAGAACGCGCTGACGGTGCGGTTCTCGCTTTCTTGGATCATCTTCAGCAGGATGCCGAGTTCGACGCCGTGCGGGTGCGGCTTGATCTCCTCGACTTCCTTCGGCAGTTCCTTCGTGTTGCGCACGTATTCGGTCACCGTGCCATCCGGCTCCGTGAACGTCAGGTTGACGTGCGGGTTGGATACCGCCATCAGCTTCAAGAACTCTTGGATGCTGCGCTGGCCGCGCCGGTACTCGCCTTCCATCGGAATGGAGACTTCGGTGCCGCTCTTCTTGTCGGGCCACTCGATTGGCTTGTCGGTCGCTTCCGGTCGGTTCTTCGACGTATCGATGCGGATCGTGTATTCGATCGGCATCGCGCGCCGTCCAGCCTTGCTGCGAACCTTGACCGGTTCGCCGGTGGTCAGCTGGCCATACATGCCGGCGGCGCTGATGCCGATGCCTTGTTGGCCGCGCGATTGGCGCAGGCGGTGGAACTTGCTGCCGTAGAGCAAGCGGCCGAACACATGTGGGACCTGCGCCTTGACGATGCCGGGGCCGTTGTCCTCGACGATCATCTTGAACTGCTTCTCGTTGTCGCCGATGCGTTCGATCGTGACCTTGAGATCCGGCAGGATGCGCGCTTCCTCACAGGCATCGAGGCTGTTGTCGACGGCTTCCTTGACTGCCGTCAGCAGTGCCTTGCGGGGGCTGTCGAAGCCGAGCAGGTGGCGATTCTTCGTGAAGAACTCGCTGACTGAGATCTCCCGCTGCTTCTTCGCCATCGACTCGGCGTTGACCGTGGATCGACTGCTGGTCTTCTTGGCGGTCTTCTTCTCGTTGGAGTCTGCCATCGGTTTGTCGCTCGCTTCGTTGGCGAACAAGTCTTGCTGCCCGGACGTTGTCATGAGTGGTTTCTGTTCTCAGTTGCTGCGGCTGCGGTAGGTACAGTGTCCTGCGTGATCAGGTGCTGGGGCAGTGCGGGCGCGCAGCAGTTAATGCCTACAGCTTGGCCGGGGTTCTTGCGGCTTCGCAAGTGCGCTCCGGCCTCGCAGGGGTGTCCGCCAATTGGTTTGATCACAGGTGCAGGAGCCCGAACTCTGACCAGGTCGGACCACCCCGATCCTAGCGAGCGGTGCAGGCAGGCGGAAAGCACAAACCGTCCGTTGACGAGTTGTTGCTCATGCGGGGCGTCCGGACTACCAGCGTATGTCGAGCGACAGGAGGATGTCCGAGACGGTCCAGGTCTGCCTGATGCCTACGCCGAGATTGTCGTGTTTCGATTTGTGCAACATGTAGCCGCCGCTCAGGAGAAGCCTCGCGGCTTGGGATCGCACACCAACCTCGTTGCCGATGTTGGTGGATTCCAGTCTAAGTCGTTCTAGCTCTGGGTCGCCTCGGCGATGTCTGCGCCAATTCGGCCTCGAATCCGAGTTCGACGATCGAGGCATCGGTTTCGCCGCTGTGTGCTGCGCTGTGTGCTGCGCTGCGTGGCACGCTCGATCTACCAGCGCACGCCGAGGGTCAGGAAGAAGCCTTCGAACTGCCAGATCGTCTCTTGGATCGTCGCGAAGTTCTCGGGGTCTGATTCGGCGTATTCGGTGCGCTTCAGCATGTAGCCACCCGACAGTAGAAACTTCTTCAGCTGCCAGCGCACGCCGAGCTCCGCTCCGATGTTGGTGGAATCGGTGTCGTAGTCGGTCGTGTCGGAACTGATCTGGGCCACTCCGGCGCCAACGTGGGCGCGGCCATAGATCGACAGGGCCGAGCGCTCCGAGCGGAAGATGTCAAACTCAGGCTCGATCTCGACGGCTCCGCCAACGCTGACGAAATCCAGTTCGGCGATAGAGCCGAATGGCGAGGCATCGAGCAGGAATGCGTTGGCCAGGATTTCCGGACCGATTCGGATCGGCATGCGGAACCGGCTGCCGCCTGGGCGAATCGTCAGGTGGCCGAAGAAGTGTGCTCCCTCGCCCTGGGTGTCGACGGCTGCACTCGACTCGAGGAAGTCCTTGTCCGTCGCGCGGGCACCGAAGCGCAAACCGCCGCCCATGACCTTGCCCGTGCCTTCGAATGCAATCTCGAGCATCCCCGCGTCGGTGTCGTTCTTGAAGTCGGTCCCCGACAGTACTTGGACCTCCTCCATTCCAACCGCAGTACGCACGAAGGCCATGCCGCGCGGCTGCTTGTCGGGCGCGACCTCTCGCAAGGTGCTCTTCGTTGCGAAGTGCCCTCGCGCGAACGCGGGTGTCGTGGCATGGCTCGCCAACGAGGTAATGCTCGTGCTAGCGATGGGCACCACTGCGTCACGGCTTGCGAAGTAGGGCGCCACCGTTGCGGTGGCGTCGTACGACGTGGTGGCGCAGCTGGTGAGGGCTGCGAGGGTGAGCACGCTCGTGGCAGTCCACTTGGTGGCGAGGGGGTTCTTGAGGGATGTCATCGGGTACTTGGGTGTTGCTAGCAGAAGTTGACCTAATGGCAGAATTGATGTCGGCTCAAGTGTCATTCCCCAGTGGGACCCTGCGATTACATCTAGCGCGGGTGACGGTGTACCGACAGCTGCTGGATGTGTGGGGTCGCACGGGATTCGAGCACTTTCAGGCGTACCGCATCGCCGCGGCAGGGCGCCTTGAGTCGGTGGATGCGTTTGTGGCCGATGCAGCTGCCGGTTGCGAACGTGCGCCAGCCGCTGTCGTGAATCTGCAGTTCGTACTGGCGAACGCGCTCACCGAGCTCGATGTCTTCTTGCAAGACGACGAGATCAAACTCGAGTGTCTGGTCGAACGCCAACTCGGTGACGTTGCCTCTCGTCGCCGCGGTTGTTGCCGCCAGCGGATGGCCGAACATGCGATCGATCGTGGCGCCGAACTCCGTCAGTCTGGCGACGTCCGCGTCTGGCAGCAGGCCTCGCGTATTCGGCGTCAGGCCGAGGATGAGCGTCGAGTTGTGGCCGACCGATCGGCAATACATATCGATCAGCTTTGGTAGCGGCTGTAGCAGGCGTTCGTCGCCGGGTTCCCAGAACCACTCGTGCCCGCCGTGGCCGCGCAAGGGGGCGTCGGACATCGCCGGCAACCAATAGCTGCCGTTCGGGTCACCGCGCTTGAGCAAGGCGAAGTTGTTGGCCGCGATCTCTGGCCGCGCACTCTCGCCAGCGCCGGTGACAGGATAGGGGAACGTCGACCAACACGGATACGCGACGGTGCCCGATTCGGAACCGCCCCAGCGTGCGTCGGCTCGTTGCAGGTTGTGATAGAAGACTGCGTTTGGCTGATGCTTGGTTACAACCGCGAGGATGTTGGGGCCGCCAAGTTCTGGGCCATGTGCGCCGCCGTCGAACCAGAACTCAAACCAGTCCCCGTATTGCGTGCAGATCTCTTCGACCTCTCGTTCGATCAGCTCGTTGTATTGCGATTGGCTGATCGTGCTGCGCTCGGTGACCTTGAAGTCGAAGACGCCGAGCTGCGCGTTCCATCGCGTGCCGAGGTAGATACCCGGCTGGATGCCGTACTTGCGGCACGACGCGTGGAACTCGCGGACCAGGTCGCGCTTGCCGTCGCCCCATTTGACGCTGCGCAAGCTGTAGGGATTGGCCTCGCTCTGCCACAGCCGAAAGCCGGATTCGTGCGATGCCGTCAGGATCGCGAAGCGTGCGCCGGCAGCCTTGACGGCGCGGATCCACTGGTCCGTATCGAGTTGTTCCGGCGCGAAGCGATCGATGTTCTCGATCGGAGTAATGCGCGCCAGGCGTTGGTTGTAGCGGCCGACCCCGAACGTGTGCAGTTCATACGAAACGAGCACGCCGAGCTCCGCGCGTTGCCAGCCGAGTTGCGTTTGCGTTGGCAGCGGCAGTTCTGGCTCCGCTTGCAGAGCTTTGCCAGGCAAGTTGGCGCATGCTGTTGGTGGCAGAGCCAACAGCAATAACATGGTGAGGCGCGCGACGAGTTGCTGAGTATTTGTCATGCGAGGTGCGTGCAGCTGAAGCCGTCCTGGGTCGGACCATTGTCCTGCGACATTGTCCCGCGACGTTGTGCCGCGACGTTGTTCCACTACTCTGTCCCGCTACTTTGCCCCGTTCGCGTTGCCAAGGCGATGCTGCGTTCGTTTTGTGATGGAGTGATACGTCATCGGTGACGTTCGGGGTTGCCGGCGCCTTGGCCGGACACCCGTCCTGCGTCCAGGCCTAGATCTGCGGTGGCGTTGAGGCGACATTCGCGCGGCGCCAGTGATACGCTGGCGGCGCTGATGCTAGATCCTTCGGACCAACCCGCCGCAACAAGTCGCAAGCCTCGGTTGCCTGCCGCGCTGATGGCCGGTGTGCTGATTGCGCTGTTGCTGTTGCCAGCTGCGTGCAGCGATCCAGATGACTTGTCGGATGGCTCCATCACCTTGCCACCTTCGTTGCTAGAACTGTCTGGGATGGTGGCGTTCGACAAGGACACGCTTGCGTGCGTGCAAGATGAACTTGGCGTCGTGTTCTTGGTCGATCTCAATGGCAAGAAGCCGGTTCGTAGCGTGCCGTTTGGCAAGAAGGGCGACTACGAGGGCATTGCGGTCAGCGATGGAACGATTTGGGTGCTGCGCAGCGATGGCACGTTGAAGCAGTTGGCTTGGAAGGGCGATCGATTGAAGGTCAAGCACTCCTACAAGCTGCCATTCGATGGTGAGTTCGAAGGCCTTTGCGCCGATGCCAAAGGTGAGCACCTGTTGGTTCTGCCGAAGGGGCCGGTCGACGGCAAGCGTCGCGAGAAGGCGCGTCGCCGCATTCTTGGCTTCCACTTGTTGCTGCGAACGAGTCTGCCAAAGCCGGTCATGACGTTGAAGGTCGACGAAATCGAAAAGCAGATCGAGGCTCGTGATTTGCCGGCTCCGCGGCGCACCACGGCCAAGGGCAAGCGCAAGGTCGAGCTCAGGTTGTATGGCAGCGAGTTGCTCGCGTTGCCGGGTGGAGACCTGCTGATGCTCGCGCCAAAGGATTGCTTGTTGTTGCGCATAGATCCCGATGGCAATGTTGTCGCTACGCAAGCGCTCGACATGGATCTGTTGCCGCAGCCGGAAGCGATGGCGCTATTGCCAGACGGGCGGCTGTTGATCGGGAGCGAAGGGCGTGATCTGCCGGCGCGAATTGCTGTCGTGCCGATACCGAAATGACCGGGGAGAAACGAGCGTTGCCAGCTGACGAGCCAGCAAAAGAACCAGCAGACGCACCCATGTGGTTCGTCTACGTGCTTCAGTCCGAAGCGATCACCGCAACGTACGTTGGCATCTCGATCGATGTCGAACGCCGTTTGCAGCAGCACAACGGCATGCAGCCGGGCGGCGCCCGTTCGACCCGCAGGGGGCGGCCATGGCAGGTCGGGGCGGTCTCTGGCCCCATGGCCACGCGAGGGGCTGCGTTGCAACTGGAGTATCGTGTCAAGGCGGCGACCGGTCTTGTCCGCCTCCAGGTCGTGCGCGAGTTGGGCAACGGTCGCAACTTGTCGAACAACAACTCTCCGAACAACGGGTAGGCTGCTTGCGCCGTGCGATACGAAGTCAAGCTGGTTGGGTCCGAACACGACTATGAGCGTGTCCGCGCCGAGTTGCGGTTGCTGAACATGGGCCTGTCGCCGCTGCATGCGCCGCGCATCGTGCAGAGCATCTACTTCGATACTCCGGAAGGCCGTGCCGTGTCGGAGAACCTGGCGGGCATCTCGAGCCGCACCAAGCTGCGCTTGCGTTGGTACGGCGAACAGGTTCGAGCGGTCAAGGCACAACTCGAGTGCAAGCAGCGTGAGAGTGGCCTCGGCAGCAAGCAGACGCACTACCTGGAAGATCCGATCGACATCGAAGGCCGCCGTCGCTCGACGTTCGTACGCGAGTTGCGTCGCAGGTTGCCCGGGCCGGTCGCCGTCGCGCTCAACGGGCTCGAGCCGGTGCAGTGGATTCGCTACCATCGCGAATACATGGGGAGCCACGACCAGACCATTCGCGTCACCATGGAT
>CAXBFC010000165.1:0-16061 GCA_963974725.1 uncultured bacterium
GGTCAAGGCAGCCGTTGCAATCCCGGTCAGTGCGTCCTTGAACGGCCACAGTCTCGGCGGCTGGCTCGACTACGCGCGTCGCATCGCGTCGGCTGGCGCCGACGCGCTGGAACTGAACCTCTACGACGTTGCGATCGACCCGACGCGATCCGGCGCCGACCTCGAACAGGAACTTGTCGAGATGGTCGCATCTGTAACCAAGGCCATCGAGATTCCCGTCGCGGTCAAGCTGTCGCCGTTCTACACGTCGATACCCAATCTGGCGCGGCAACTGCATGCCGCTGGTGCCAAGGGCCTGGTGCTGTTCAACCGCTTCTTCGAACCCGACCTCGACATCGAAGCGCTTGAGGTGCACACGCACATGGAACTGTCAACCTCTCATGAACTGCTGTTGCGCCTGCGCTGGCTGGCCGTGCTGTCCGGCCAGCTGGACGTGGACCTGTGCGTGACCGGCGGCGTGCACAACCTCAGGGACGCGATCAAGGCGATCATGTGCGGTGCCCACGCCGTGCAGTTGGTGGCGTTGCTGTTGCAGGGCGGTGCCGATCGACTCGGTGATCTGCGCGACGAACTCTCACGCTGGCTCGAAGACAATGGCTACGACAGCTTCGGTCAGATGCGAGGCAGCATGGATTTGGCGCGCACGCCGGATCCCCTGGCCTACGAACGCGCCAACTACGCGCGCACGCTGCAGACCTGGCGACTCGCCTGACGTTGCGGTCGATCGAGCACCGCGATTGCCCGCATATCTCACGCGGGCTCGTGAACACGATTTCGGGCTACGCGCGCTGCTGGTTCGTGCGTGGCTCTGGTTTACGGAGCCGGCCAACCGCAGCGGGGAAGCTAGCGGCGAGCCAGTGCCGCTTCTCAACCATGTCGGATCCACTGTACGAGCTGTTCGCGTTGCAGCGCGCCGCTCAGGCGTCGCACTTCGGCGCCGTGCTGTAGCAGCACCAGCGTTGGGATCGATTGGATGCCAAACCGTTGTGCCAACTCTGGCGCGGCCTCGGTGTCGACCTTGGCGAAGACTACCTCGCCGGCGAGTTCTCCTGCGGCTGCTGCGAATTGTGGTGCCATCACGCGACACGGACCGCACCACGCCGCCCAGAAGTCAACCACGACCGGCAAGTTCACGCGCGGCAGCGCGCGGTCAAACGTTGCGGTGTCAAACTCGATCGGTGTGCCGAGCAAGCCGGCCCGACACGTCGAGCAGATCGCCGCATCGCCGAGTCGTTCCGTGGGCACGCGGTTGAGCGCCCGGCAAGCGGGACAAGGCACGATGATCGAGTTCATGGCCGCCTGCCCAACTCAACCTGAAGATCCAGCTCAACCCGAAGATCCAGCTCTACCGAAACGGTGTCGGCGACAGTGTTAGAAGCCACCGCGCTTGGCTCGCTTGGGCTGTTTGGCAACCGGCTGCTTGGAGATTCGGGTCGCGGCAGGTGCTGCGACCACGCTTGGCACCTGACTCCGGTGACGACAGGCGGCGACCAGGATGCCATGCGCCAAGCTGGCAACTTTGGCATGGTGATCGCCGGCCGTGACCAGGTCGTTGAGCGTCAGCATACCGGCCAGCTTGCCGTCGCTGTCGACGACCGGCAGCCGGTGCAGTTGGTGTTGGCTCATTCGCTGCGCAACGTCGCCGACATCTTCCTCTGCCGTGCAACTAACCAGATTGCGCGACATCGACTCGGCGACGTGCAGGTCGGCCAGTGGCCGACCGCTCATCAACGCGCCCATACAGATGTCGCGATCGGTGATCGTTGCGCCGACCCGCCCTTCATGGTCGACGACCGGTAGAATGCCGCAGTCGTGTTGCCACAGCAGCGAGGCGGCGGTAGCAAGCGAGTCTTGCGGCAGGCAGGTGAACGCCTGGCAACTCATCAATTCGCGGATCTTCATGGTTAATACTCCTCCATTGAGACCGTCAGCAAACCCCACAACATGGAGCGGTGCAATACGGTCAAGTGGGCAGCTGATCGCGGCGAGCAACCGCAGCTGAGACGGGGCTCGGCCTGGGCCTGGATCACGCGATGATCGACCGAGGCGGGTTACGTCGGAGTAGACTTCGCAGTGCTGCATGCGCGGCTGCCAACCGTGCCACCGGCAGGCGGAACGGGGAACACGACACGTAGTCGAGTCCGATCTCGTGGCAGAACGCGATCGAGTCGGGGTCGCCGCCGTGCTCGCCGCAGATGCCTGCGTCGAGCTTGGGGCGAGTCTTCTTGCCGCGCTGCAGTGCCAGCCGCATCAGCTCGCCAACGCCGTCGCGGTCGATGGTCGTGAACGGGTTGTCGGTCAGGATGCCCTTGCGTAGATACTCGGCCAGGAAGCCAGTCTCGGCGTCGTCGCGGGAAATGCCGAAGGTCGTTTGGGTCAGGTCGTTGGTGCCGAACGAGAAGAACTCGGCGTGCTCGGCGAGGCGGTTGGCGACCAGGGCAGCGCGTGGCATCTCGACCATCGTGCCAAACTGGTATCTGACCTTCTGGCCCTGCTCCTTCATGACGAGCTTCGCTTCGCGCTCGAGCACATCGCGTTCGATCTGCAGTTCGGCGCCCGTGATCGCGAGGGGAATCATGACGCGCGGCTTGACGATGATACCTTCCTTCTTGCACATGCACGCCGCTTCGAAGATTGCGCGCACCTGCATGCGCACGAGTTCCGGCATGTGAATGCCGAGTCGCACGCCGCGCAGACCAAGCATCGGGTTCTGTTCATGCAGTTCCTCGATCTTGTCGAACATCGTGACGCGCTCCGCGAGATCTTGCGTCATCTGCGGCTCGTCACCAGAGTGCAGCGACAGCCGTGTCTCAAGCGCCGACATTTCGCGGATCAGGTTGTCTGAGTTCGGTAGGAACTCATGCAGAGGTGGATCGATCAGCCGGATCGTCACCGGCAGGCCATCCATCGCGCGGAACAGGCCAGTGAAGTCGTCGCGCTGTAGCGGCAGCAACTTCGCCAGGAACGGTGCGCGCTCCTCGGCATCCTTGGCGAGGATCATCGCCTGCACAATCGGCAGCCGTTCGGCCTCGAAGAACATGTGCTCGGTACGGCACAAGCCAATGCCTTCTGCGCCGAACTTGCGGGCGCGCTCGGCGTCGCGCGGATAGTCGGCGTTGGCGCGCACGCCGAGCCGGCGTTGCTTGTCGGCCCAGGTCAGGAGCTGCAGTAGATGCTCGTCTGCAACGTCGGCCTCGACCGTCGGCAGCTGACCGAGGAAGACCTCGCCGGTGGTGCCGTCGATCGACAGCCAGTCACCGACCTCGACCACGATGCCGCCCGGTGCCGTCATGCGGCCAGCCGCGACATCGACTTCAAGTTGGCTGGCACCGACCACGGCCGGCTTGCCAAACTGTCTGGCGACCAATGCGGCGTGACTGGTACGCCCGCCGTGACTGGTAACCACACCCTGTGCCGCCAGCAGGCCGTGCACGTCATCGGGCTTGGTCTCCGGCCGAACCAGCATGACCTGCTTGCCGTCGCGCTTGGCCCACTGCTCGGCGGTGTTGGCGTCGAACACGACTTGGCCGATGGCGGCCCCAGGCGATACGTTGAGACCGGTCGCCAGCAGCTTGTTCGCAGTCTTGGCGGCGACGCGTGCCGGCACATCGAACTGCGGATGCAAGAAGTGGTCGACATGCTCAGGCGTGATCCGCAGCACGGCTTCCTGCTTGCTGATGCGCTTCTCGCGCGCGAGCTCGACTGCGATCCGGATCGCAGCTTGCGCCGTGCGTTTGGCGGTGCGCGTTTGCAGCATCCACAGCTTGCCCGCCTCGACCGTGAACTCGACATCCTGCACGTCGCGGTAGTGCTTCTCAAGCAGCTTGCAGTAGCGCTGGAACTCGCGCCACAGCTTCGGTTGCCAGCTGCCCATCTCAGCGATACGCAGGGTTGCCCGGGTGCCGGAGACCACGTCCTCGCCCTGCGCATTGACCAGGAAATCACCCTCGACCTCGCGTTCTCCCGTAGTCACATTGCGCGTCGTCGCGACGCCGGTGCCCGAGTTTTCGCCCATGTTGCCGAACACCATCGTGACGATGTTGACTGCCGTGCCGAGGTCGTGCGCGATGCCTGCCGCCTTGCGGTAGTCGAAGGCGCGCTTGCCGTGCCACGACCGGAACACAGCCTCGATCGCCAGCCGCAGCTGCGCGCGCGGATCGCGCGGGAATGGTCTGCCGGTGTGCTTCTCGATCAACGTGTAGAACTTGCCTACCAACTCGCGCAGGTCGGCAGCCGGCAACTCGGCGTCGTTGTGCACCTGCCGCGCAGCACGCTGGGCCTTCAGCAGCACTTCGAACGGTTCGTCCGGCACGCCCAGCACCACCCTGCCATACATCTGCACAAGCCGCCGATACGAGTCGTAGGCGAAGCGTTCATCGCCGGTCGACGCCGCGAGGCTGCTGGCAACTTCGTCGGTCATCCCGATGTTGAGCACCGTGTCCATCATGCCTGGCATCGAGAAGCGGGCACCCGATCGGCACGCAACCAGCAGCGGTCGCTTGGGGTCGCCGAGACGCTTGCCAGTCGCGCGTTCGAGTTTGCCTACGGCCTTGTCGACCTGACCCTGGATGTCGTCAGGCATCGCCCCCTTACCGGCGAGGTATGCCTTGCATGCTTGCGTCGTGATCACGAAGCCCGGCGGCACCGGCAGGCCGAGCGAAGTCATTTCGGCGAGGTTCGCACCCTTGCCGCCAAGCAGTGACGATAGTTCGTCACGAGAGCCGGCGGCGCGCATCGCCTGTCCGAAGTCCGCGAGGTCGAAGACGAATCTGGTGCCGCGCGGGTGAGGCTTGGACGATGGACTCCGCTGGCTTCGGGTTGGTGTTGGCATGCGATGGTTCCTGACGGGCACCCTGCATTGGACCGCACTGTGGAGTCCTCCGGCATGGGCTGAAGGGGGCGGCCGGCTACTGCATTGGTCGCAGTTCAGCCCGAATGCCGGCACCAGCGGCGGCCCTGCAGTTCCATCTACAGAGAGCCGTGGCCGACCTGGCGGCAGAGGACGCGGTGGCGTGCACTCTCGATTACCAATGAGATGTCAGGGGCCGCCGAGTGGCTCAGCAACGACCATGCTCTAGAGGTCCGGCCGACAAGCCGCCCCAACGCCTGCGGCGGCTTCGCCGCACCTGGCGTCCCGCGAGCGCCTCGCCGAATCCACCAATTCGTCTGCGGTCTCGCGCACCACCACGCACAGCGATTGCATCCGCACGAGATGCACGCTGACTACCGGCCACGGCTCTAGTCGTTGCACGCCACCATGCTGCGGTCCAGATCTCAATCTGCCGGCAGCAACCGTGACCCTGGCTACGAAGCGTAGACCGCGTGGTTGCAGGCTGTGGGATTCCGTCGCGACATCAAGTGTCGTGGGCGCCGACGGAATCCGCGACTACAGCTTGGCGAGCGATTCAACGAGCCCGTGCAGCCCGGAGGCGATGGTCGGATGGGTCGCTTCGAAGGTGGCAACTGACTGCTTGACGCGGTCGCCGAGGCTGTCGTGGATTTCGTCCGCACTAAGTGCGCCTTCGATCTCATGGAGAACCTCGCGGAGGCTATCTCGATCGGCGGCGGCGATGGTCGGATGGTCGACCAGTTCTTGGTGGAGGTTGGTGAGGATCTCCTGAATCTTGGTGCGGGGCATGCCCCCATGGTAAGCGATCGGCGGGCTGTCGCGGCCTTGTGAGATTCGATCTGCACCTCCGAGATCAAATCCATCTTCGGCGTGCTTGCTGATCAGATGCTGCCGACAGTGGATGAAGACACCATGTTGCCGGGATAGTGTGAGCGATGATGCGCAACTTCCTGACATGGTTCGGCTGGGTGCTGTTGTCGTTCGGCGCCACTCTGCCCGGCGCCGTTGCGCCACCGGGTGCGTGGTACGCGGCGCTCGCGAAGCCTGATTGGACTCCGCCCGGATGGGCCTTCCCTGTGGTCTGGACGACGCTCTACGTTTTGATGGGCACAGCCGCCTGGATCGTCTGGCGCACGAGCCAAAAGGCAGCGAAGGGCCAAGGTCGCCGAGCGCTCATCTTGTTTGTGGGGCAGCTCCTGTTGAACGCGGCCTGGACGCCGGTGTTCTTCGCAGCACGGCAGATCCTGCCAGCGCTCGTGCTGATTGCCGTGCTCTGGGGTGCCATCCTGGCGACGACCATCGCATTCCGCCGCGTCAGCGGCATCGCCGCGCTGCTGTTGGTGCCCTACCTGGTCTGGGTGTCCATCGCAACCGTTCTCAACTTCGAGATCTGGCGCCTCAACTCCTGACGCGAGCGACGCCAGTACGGTTCCAACGCGCGGCCGGCCTCACTAGCGAATGATCGCACCTGTAGCCGTGCAACAAACAGTCTCGCCAGCCAATGATCAGCGATCTTCGTAGCAGACTTCAGCGAACCCACTCGTCGGTTGGCATCGGTGGTCTGTGCTTGCGCGCGGTGGCCTTTGTCTTCTTCTGGGCGGCTGGCCTGTGTTTGGGACGCATGGCCGCGGCATTCTGGACCAACGGGTTCGAGGACTCGTGGGGTTGGAAGAACGCGGGTGGCGTGGTGGTGGCGATGCTGATGGCACTGCAGTTCGATCTCGTGCCATTGTCCGGGGACAAATCGTTGGCGCAAGTTGACCAAGAACGCCATCGACAACGTCGCAGTTTACGTGCCCGCCATGAGCAAGTTGCCGAACGCCGACAGCGCCCAGCCCTCAGGTTGGTCGCGCGGTTGTTGCTGATGCTCAGCGGCTTCGTGCTTCCCGTTACGAGTGGCTGGGTCACCGATGCGGAGGCGCAGCCGCTGCGAATCGCGACGTTGCTTGGTCTGTCTGTAGGGCTCTCTGTCGCTGCGATTGCATGCGATGCGAAGGCAGGCGATGAACGCCCAATCTGGACTCGAGGGTTGCGGTGGTTGTTTCCGGCAAGGGTTGCGCGGGTGGCAAAGTGAGCATCCTCGGTGCCACCCTGAGTGAACCCGCAGGGACCGGAAAGTCGGCCGAGCCTGCTTCGAGTGCGATGTAGCCCTTGCTGCCGGAGCGCGACCGAGTCTGCGGATACCGCGCCGGTGCTCTTCACTAGATATGCACGATCGTGCACATAATGGCTCAGATTGGCCAGCCAAGCTGGCTGGCTTTGCCGGCAATGCACGATCGTGCATAATATTCTGGCGAACAGCCAGAACGTAGCCGATAGTGCAATCAGCATGCACGACCGATCATTTTTGGCGAGCCTGGGCCCCGAGATTCGCGATCGACGCCTCGCCCTGGGCCTGAACCAGGTCGACCTGGCAGAACTGGCAGGCTGCTCGACGCGATTCGTGCACACCACGGAGGCCGGCAAGCCAACGGTTCGGCTCGACAAGCTGCTCGACCTGCTTTCGGTGCTCGGGCTGCGCCTGCGGCTCGAACCAGTCCAGGGATCGATGCCGCTCGCCACCCATCTTCCACCCCAAGACCACCGATGAGCGCTGCCAACAACCGACACGTGGACGTTGCGCTCGCCTACAAGTCCGGCGTACCAGCGGCACGACTCACGCGCGAACGCGCGGGCATCACCTTCGCCTACCTCGCTGACTACACCGGCCCCGCACTCGCTACGAACCTGCCAGTCGATGCCAAGCCGATTCACCTTGCTGGCGGCGCGTTGCCGCCATTCTTCAGCGGACTGCTGCCGGAAGGTCGCCGGTTGACGGCGATTCGCCAAGCGACCAAGACGTCCGCCGACGACGAACTCTCACTCCTCTTGACGGTCGGTGCGGACACGGTTGGCGACGTGCAGGTGCTACCCGACGGTACTCCACCAACAGCAGAGCAAGAACCCGCTACCGAACCCGCACGCCCGCTTGCCGAATCGGACTTCCACGAACTGTTCGCGCGAGCCGTAGGTCCAGAACTCGCCGACCGCACCGCCATCGCTGGCGCACAAGACAAAGTCTCCGGCCGGATGATCTCGCTGCCCTTGTCCTACATGGATGCGGCTTGGATCCTCAAGTTCGACCCACCTGATTTTCCGCACCTGGTCGCGAATGAAGCGTTCTTCCTGACCGCCGCCCGCGCATCCGGACTGCGCACGGCACAAGCCGAAGTCGTGCACGATCGCCGCGGCCAGCCGGGACTGCTGGTGCGACGATTCGACCGCACAGCCCGCGACGGTCGAACCGTATCGCTCGCACAGGAAGACGCCTGCCAGGTCCTCGGTCGCTATCCAGCCGACAAGTACCGGCTGACGACTGACGAGGTCATCCAGGGCTTGTCTGCCAAGACCGGTGCCCCGGTGGTCGCCGCCCGCACGCTGCTGCAGCAGTTTGCGTTCGCGTATTTGACCTGCAACGGAGATGCCCACGGCAAGAACTTCTCGATCCTGCACGACGGACAAGAATGGGGCGTGGCACCGGCCTACGACCTGCCGAGCACGTTTCCGTATCGCGATGGCACGATGGCGCTGACACTCAATAGCAAGGACCGCGAAGACATCGGGCGCGCCGACTTCGTGGCGCTCGGAGAGCGTTGCGGAGTGCCTGCCAAGGCGACTGCACGTGTGCTCAACGAACTCGTCGCTGCAGCGCCAACGTGGCTCGAACGACTCAGCGAACTACCGTTCGACCAGCGTCGCGTGCACAAGCTTGAGAAGGCGTGCCGCTACCGCATCGGTCGGCTGGACGTCTAGACGCAAGAACGCCGCTGCAACGCTTGCAGCGGTGTCGCGGCGTTGCAAGGTATGGCCCGCATGCGCGCGGATTGCTTCATTGAGGCTGCCAAGTAGCAAGTCGATGTCGACGAACGGTCGGGCGAACCATGCAACGATACGTCGCGGCGAGTGACCCAACCTCGTCGTTCGCAGTTGCCGCGACCGAGCTTCGCCCTTGTGCCAACGCAGTGCAGTCTTCGTGCGCATACGACCTGATTACGCAGCGGATTACCTGGTGACGAATGAAAACCGAGGGGCTTCGCGGGCGTTTTACGCGACCCACCTGATCAGGATCCAATGACCGCAGCACCAACACCCTCATCACCTCCTTCCTCTCTTCCAAGTGCGAATCCGGCAGTTGGCGCTAGCTCTGACGCGCGTGGTCCGGCGACCATCGCAAAGGACGCGGTCGAGGACACGCTGGGCAAGTCGGTGCGCAATCGTTTGACTGAGAAGGATCTTGCCAAGATCAGCAGCAACCGCGGTCTTCTGACTCTGTTGAGGCAGAAGGGATTCTCTACGACCAAGGCGCTCAAGACGCTGAACTACGAAGCGGAATTGGAGAAGCTGCAGATTGAGCTCGTGCGACTGCAGCGAACGGTTCAGCAAGAAGGGCGTCGCCTCGCCATTTTGTTTGAAGGCCGTGATGCGGCCGGCAAGGGCGGCACCATCCGGCGGTTCATCGAACACCTGAACCCTCGAACCGCACACGTTGTGGCGCTGCAAAAGCCAACCGAAGTGGAGCAGGGACAGTGGTACTTCCAGCGCTACTCGCGACAACTCCCGAACCCTGGTGAGATCTGCTTCTTCGATCGCTCGTGGTACAATCGCGCGGTCGTGGAGCCAGTGATGAAGTTCTGCACCGAGCGACAGTACGAACAATTCATGCGGCAGGTCCCGGAGTTCGAGCACATGCTCTACGAGGACGGAGTGGAACTGATCAAGTTCTGGTGTTCGATCTCAAAGTCAGAGCAGGAGCAACGCTTCAAGGCGCGACGGGTCAATCCACTCAAGCAGTGGAAGATCAGCCCAGTCGATGAGCAAGCCCAGGAAAACTGGGACGTCTACACGAAGTACAAGGAGCAGATGTTCAGTCGCACCCACACGACGTTCAGCCCTTGGATCATCGTCAAGGCCAACGACAAGAAGCGTGCGCGCCTTGAGAGCATGCGCCACGTGTTGAGCACGCTTTCCTATGATCAGAAGAACGATGCGGGGATCTCGTTGCACCCTGATCCCGACGTTGTGCGTCGCTTCCATCGCTCAACCAAGCAGATCGACTAGGCAGGGCGCCAGTGTTCGTACGGTGCCAGGCACAAAAACCACATCCTCGAAGTTGGACTGGCTGAAGAACTCCCGGCCAGACTGCGTGGCGATGCCGGACAGGCCGTCGATCCGGACGCGTTGGACCCGAAGAGCACGAGGAATACCTCGTCGATCTCTGGTCGGCCGACGCGACGGATCGCCGCGACGGCCTGCTGGCACGCGAGACCCATTCCGAGGCACACCCAGCTGGGGTCTTGCGAGTGAGCGACCGAGTCCGTCCGGCTATCGAGGGTCTGTGGAAGAGAGCTCGCCAAGACTGTCCGGGCATCGCGCGGCAGTTGCATCGCGCGGCATCGCAGCTCGTCAGAGTTTGATGTGGGCAACAGCATACTTGCGTTCGGTAGGCAGTGAGGTTGCTCCGTCCGGAGTGCAAGCAGCGAGTGCGCAACTGAGTGTGCCATTCCAACACGGTCTACGAGTTCGACTCCAACCCGACGCTGGTGTTCGTGACGATCCGTTGAGCGCAGAACTCGAGCCACGCGGCTTCGAGTCGCTCGCCCTGGTCCGCATGCAGGAACGTCACGTCTAGCCCGAATGGCCCGCGGGCACGGATAGGTGGCGTCGAGATGCGCGGTCGCAGATCCGCGGTCGTGCCGGTGCCATTCACGACCTGCAAGAACGCGTCCAGCACGCGCATCGGGATTCGAGTCGCTGCACCGACAGACTGTATGCAACGACGTTCGTGCGCAGTTCTTTGCGAACTCGATCGCGTGCCTGCGGAGCCTACTGCCCGCGCGAGATGTGTACCTGACCGTCACCGGCCGGTTGGGTGAACTTGAGCTGGTGCGGTGCGCCGAGCACGATGTCGTGCAGGCCGTCGGCGTCGAGATCGACCGGGCCGTGCACCTCCATGCCTAGCCGCGAGCCGGCTGCGCCCTGGATCACGAAGTTGCCGGTGACGGCCAGCGGCAGTTGGATCACGATGCCGCGGCGCTGCATCAGCGCCGGCGGACCGAAGATTACCTGCTTGATCGTGCGGTCGACCTTGTAGGCGTGGGAGTAGGCGCGGTCGATGCCGGTTCCGATCAGGATGACCGGCCCGTAGTCGACCCAGTTGAGTGCCGGATGGGTCGTGCGCGACCACGTGGCGCCAGCGAATCCGGCGCACGCAACCGAGTTGCCGGTGCGGCTGTCGACGGTGTTGCCGAGAAAGATCAAATCGGCAACTTGTGAGACCTGCACCGAGTCGAGGATCTGCGGTATGCCTGCGAGGTCGCGTGATCCGAGCACCAGGTAGGCCGAGCCCTTTTCGACCGGGGTCAGGTCGGGGTCCTGATTGCTGATGCGGAACGACGGCGCACCGATCAGGAAGTCGTCGAAGCCGTCCAGATTGACGTCGCCCGCGGGAGCCACGTCGTAGCCGAGATTGTGGCCATCGAACTCGGCGGTGATGTTGCCGATGCCAGTGCTGAGCGGATCGTCGAGCACATAGCTGGGGTCGAACTGCGGGCGTCCGTAGATGATGTGCACCGTGCCGCCGAAGTTGAATCCCGAGGTGATCAGCGCTCCGTAGCTGCCGAGCAGGAAGTCCTCGAAGCCGTCACCGTTGATGTCGCCACCGTTCGCCATGGATGCGCCGGTCGTGCCGACGCCAGCGAAGGTCGCGGTCGCCATCGAGGTGTCGGTCGGTGGATTGCCGCCATCGCAATCCATCAGGTAAGCCTCGCCTTCCCCCAATGGTCCCGTGCCGTTGGCGCCGATGGCCAGTTCGTCCTTGCCGTCGCCGTCGAAGTCGCCGGCAGCGACAGCCCAGCCCGCGTAGCCGCCGGTATGTCCGTCAATCGTCAGATCCGCGGTGACCGCAGGGTAGGTCCCCGGTTGCAGCGGGCCCGCGAAGATGCGCACGGCGCCATTGACGCCGCCGACCGCCGGCGCACCGATGATCAAATCGTCTTCCTCGTTGCCCAGAACATCGCCCGTCGTGACCGACCAGCCGGTTTCACTGTTGGTCGCACCTACGATGACGACGTCGGCGTCACCGGCCCCAAGCATATCGATCGAGGCCAAATCCACTGGGCCGAAGTAGACGTAGACCTTGTTGCCGCCGGTCTGGTGCGGCGCACCAACGACCAGGTCGTCGAGGCCGTCGTGGTTGAGGTCGCCGCTGGAAATCTGAAACGCGAACCGGTCCCCGCCGTCGCCCTCGATGACGGTGTTGATCGGCGGAGGAGTCTGGCCAGGCATGCCCACATTGGCGAACAGGCTCGTCAACAGCGTGGCGAACAGGGTGCGAGTCGGTGTGATTCTCATACCCTTGCCAGCGGTTTGGCGGCACGCCATCGAACAAGAAAGGCGGGCTATCTGATCCGCTTATTGGCCCCGAGGGTCGTCGCTGCGCGAACTGGAATGACGGTCACGCAAGTGCCGATGTTGGGTCTGCGCGCACCGCCACGAGCCACGTCGAGCACCAGGTCCCGAGTCTTATTCCTAGGAGATGGCGTGATCGTTGGCCAACAACTGACGGCTGCGAGTGGATTCACGCGCGAACGCATCGGTGCGTTGCCGTAGCGGGTGGGGTCGTGGCATCGGCGACATGGCTGCCACCGGCTCTTCCTGCTTGTTGTCAGGTGGGGGTCTGGCCGCCGCGCATCCAGGGGCTAGGATGACCAGCCGCTCTCCCTCCGCCTGCCAATGCATCCTCGCGCTCACCTACTTACCACCAAGCGAACCGTGCTGACACCGTTCGACGACGACGACGCGGACCAGCTGCTGGCGATGTATCGCGAGCCCGAGGTGCGGGGCTACTTGCTCGACAACGTGCTGGTATCGCCGGCCTGGGTGCAGAAGGAGATCGACGCCAGTCAGCAGCGCTTCGCCCGTCATGGCGCCGGTTTGTGGGCGGTGCATCGGCGCGAAGCTGCGGGCATCATCGGCTTCGTCGGCTTCCGTGAGTTCTTCCACCCGCCAGAGCTGCAGTTGCTCTATGGCTTCCTGCCCGCGTTCTGGGGCCAGGGCTATGCCGGCGAGGTGACCGCCCGCGTCTGCGAACGCGTGTTCCGCGACCTCGACTTCGACGAGATCACGTCCGCGACCGACGTGCCAAACCGCGGGTCCTCGCGCGTGCTCGAACGCCTTGGCATGCAGCTTGTCAAGACGACCAACGACGGTGTAGCTGGTACGCGGCTGTACGCGCTTAGCCGCGAGCGCTGGCTCGCCTCGGCGGGGGCACAGGACGCCTGACGCAATCGCGCCCCGTCGGTGGGCTCAGCGGTTGATGCTGAATTCCGGTGGTGCGCGGCGCGGTTGCCGTGCAAACCACGCGCAGCGGAACGTCTTCGGTCTTCGGCTGGCGGCCGGCTTGGCTCAACGACGCTGGCGACTTCGCGATTCGGCAGAGGGTCGACAACGGCGTCATGGTGGCGACCGTTCGCGGCGACACTGGTCACCCTCAAGGCAAGCCTGCAAGTATTGGCGGCGTCGCATGCGGCACGCATGCCTTCGACTTGGATGCGGGGATGGCCAATGCCAACAGCATCGATGCGATCATCGGAACGCAGTGCTCGTCGATGCGCGTGGCGCGAATGGATCGCGAAGAACACGCAATGGGTCACAGGCCCGCGCTTGGTTCAAACGTCTACGGTCAAGAAGTCGTCGCAACGAGCGCGGCCTGTCGGCTCAAACGGTGAACATTGGAGCCTGCGAGGTCAGCACCAGCGTTGCCTTCCAAGGCACAAGTGGAATCCCGACCTGCCCCCGCCCGGTGGAATATGGTCGGCAGAGCTACTCTTACTCTTTCTGTATTTCTGCGAGAAGCTCGTCGATGGCGGCGTCCATTTCTTCACCGCGCACGTTCTTGAAACGGATTACGCCCTTCGCGTCGATGACGTAGATGGTCGGCCAACTCTTGATTCCCCATTTGATGGAGATCGGACCGAAGGTGCCTTTGGGGCCGTTCCAGAACGAACGCCAGCTGACGCCGTTGGCCTTGGCTTCTTCGGAGTAATACACCTTGTCGGGGTCACTGTTGACACCGAGCAGCGCGAACGGCTTATCCTTCAGTCGTTGCACGAGCGACCGCTCGTGAGGGAACATGGCCCGGCAAGGGCCTCACCAAAACCCCCAGAAGTCGAGGACGACAACCTTGCCGCGGTAGTCGCTGAGCTTGAACTTCACGCCGCCGAGGTCCTCGCCGACGATGTCCGGCACCTCCATGCCGATTTGCAGGCGTTCTGCGACGAAGCGTGGTGCGTCGATGAGTTCGCCGAGCTCGGTGCCGGCGGCGAGCTTCTTGATCTCGGCCATCATTTCGACGTGCTTTGAATTCTCTTCCGCGCTGGCTCCCCGCCGTGTCCGACCGGCCATCTTGTACATCGCCCAGGCGCGTACGTAGTCGTTCTTCGTCCCGTCGACGATGGTGCTCAGAAACACCTTCTTCTTGGCCGGCTCAAGCAACCGCGAAATCGAACTCGCCCACTCGAGCAATTGGGTGACCTCCGTGCTGTCGAGATGCTTTGCGAGGATCTCATCGACGACGGTCGTGACGATCTCCGGGTCGCGGCTCTTGAGCGCCGCCCAGACCAGCAGTTTGACTCGGTCGTCTCCTTGGTAGGCGTCGGCGGCGGCGAGCGCCTTTTTGCCGAGCCCGACGACGTCCGGGGACATCGCTGCCGCCATCAGCGCCTTGGTGACCTTGCGGTCGCCATTTCGACTGGCCTCCCGGTAGGCCTGCGTTTTCCGGACAGCCGCGTGGGCCGCGCGAGATTCGCGCTTCTGCTTGTGCAACTCCGCGGTCAACTCCTCGACAACGGTCTCTGCTGGGGGTTGTTGGCGAACCTCCTGTGCGGGCAGCAACCCAGACAGGAGGAGCGTCGCGATACAGGTCAGTGGGATGTTTATGGCTTTGCCATGATAGTGATTCGTTCGCGCGTCATTCCGGCAGATACCAAATCGGGATGTTGTAGGCGCGCTGTTGAGCTGCCGCTGGCAGGTCTAGCGAGGCGCGCAACACCGAATACCTAGGCATCAATCTTGGTCTAGCGGGGGCAGTGTTTCACGCGGTGGGTCTCTGTCACCGTCAGGCACTGAGGAAGTGTTTTTTTGTCCTGGCACCGTACGCACGTCCTCTATGTGTGATTGCTGGCACGGCTTGCCATGATCCCAAATCGCCGATGGATGAGGCGGCGACTCTGGAGCCCACTCTGGGGTCATCTATTGCGTCAACTGTAGGACCAGTAGTCGCACCGTGGAGCGATCCCGTCGCGGGCCTGCGCACGCGCATCACGGCAACCGGTGCAACCTTTCGGGTGGGGGAGTCGCTGCCGATCCGCCTGGAGATCGAGAACGTGACGCAGACATCGATCGAATACAGCGCGCAACAAGTCGCCATCAACGAGCCGTTCGTTGTGACCGGGCCAGACGGGCGCCGGGTCGGTTGGGTTGGCATCACGCGCCAATCCTCGTCGAGCTCCATGCCGAAGATCGCCAAGGGGCAACGCAAGGTGCTGGTCAGCGGCTATGACCTCGCGACTGACTACCTGATCTGCGATCCGGGCGTCTATGCGATCGCGAGCCGCAAGCACATAGGCTTTCCGAGCTGGCCGATGGGGGCGATTCCCGGAGTCCCAGCGAGCAAGCCGATCCGTATCCAGATCGAGGCTGGTGACGTTCCACGCTGGCGACAGCTAATGGCGGAAATCCACCGTCGTTTGCCGGTCGAAGGCAGCTGGCACCTGCACCACGGGCAGGACCCAGCGGGGCCGATCGACAAGATCTACTGCACGTTTACTCCGCCCGGCAATCGTATCGGCACGTCGAGTTCGGCGGTGCTCGGTTTCGATCCTACGGCTCCCGACGGAGAGCTGCCGGCAACTCCAGATGAGCACGGCAGTCTGCGCTACTACCTCGGTACGTTCGGCGCACAGCACGCCTACCTCAGTACGACCGAAGCGACGCGTTTCGCGTGGCCGAAGATCGCCGACGCAATGCGCACCGCGATTCGTGCGATGCAGTAGTCGTCACGACGACCCTGCGTTGCAATTGGGCCTGAACCGTTACTCGCGCAGCAGAGTCAACGACGTGGTACGGTGGTCGCGGTAGGAATCCTCTCACGAAGACCCCCCGCACAGATCCGGAC
>CAXBFC010000166.1:0-15965 GCA_963974725.1 uncultured bacterium
TGGTTTGACGCTTCGGGGGATCCCTACCGGTTCTTGCACAGCGAGGGCCGCAGCAATCCAGGTGGCTGGCAGCACGAGCAGGCCGACGCGTTGGCCTCGGCGGCGCGCTTGGAACTCGACGCGGTCGCCCGGGATCGGTTGTGGCGGCAACTCCATCTGCTAGCGCACCGCGAGCAACCGGTCGCGTTGCTCGCTCACCCCGCGGCGACGGTGTTGTTGCGCAAGTATCTGCGCGACTACCAACCGGGTGCCTATGGCTTGCGCCCGGAGTGGGCGTGGGTGCCAGCAGAGCAACAGCGTCGTTGAATCGCCTGCTAGCCGAGGATCGCTTTCGCGGCGGCCGCCGGGTCGCTGGCTTGCACTAGCGAACGGAACACGTCATCGAGATGTTCGTCGGCGCCGGCGCCCGCCTGCGTACGCAGGTCAGCAGCAGTGCCACACGCGAGCAGCTTGCCCTTGTCGAGAACGGCAATGCGATGCGCGGTGTTTTCGACGACGTCGAGCATGTGGCTACAGTGCAGCACCGCGCCACCACGGGCTGCGAACTCGTGCATCAACTGCTTGACGATCAGCGTCGTGGTGACGTCGAGGCCCGACAGTGGTTCGTCAAAGACCAGCAGTTTTGGTTCGGTGAGTAGAGCCGCCGAGATCGAAACCTTCTGCAGCATGCCCTTGCTGAACGCGACCATCGGTTCGTCCTTGCGATCGCCGATGCCGAAGCCTTCCAGCGATCGCAGGCCGCGTTCTTTGACGACGTCGTCGTCGAGATCGAACAAGCGACCCTTGAGCAGCAGGAACTCCCACGGCGTCAGCGTCTCGTGCAGTCGTGCAACTTCGGGCAGGTAGCCGATCAGGCGGCGCGCGGAGGTGTCGCCGATCGCGTCGACACCATCGATCAGCACCGAGCCAGTGTCCGGCTTGAGCAGGCCGACCAGGCATTTGACGGTGGTGGACTTGCCGGCGCCGTTCGGGCCGAGCAGGGCGAGGATCTCACCGGGTTGGATGGTGAGGTCGAGTCCGTCGAGGGCGACGAAGCTGCCGTAGGTCTTGCGCAGATTGGCGATCGCCAGCATGGCGTCATCTTGGCGGCGGATCGCGCGGTCGGCCAGCATTGCGCGGGTCTTCTGTGTGGGAGGGGCGGTTGGGGCTTGTGGGAGGGGTCGTCTGATTCGAGGCATATCGGCGGCGGCGGCGCGGTAATTTGCACTGCCTGCGGCGCTGGTAATCTGCACTGCCTGCGGCGCGGTAATCTGCACTGCCCGCGGCGCTGGTAACCTGTACTGCCTGCAGCGCTGGTCAACTGCGGTAGCACCGGACTCGGGCCTTGGTGGCGAAGTTCCACTCTGATGAACCGATCAAGTTCGGGTATCGTTTGGCGCCCCGCACGTGCGTACTTCCTGGTTCATCCTCTCCCTGGCTGTTCACGGCGCTGTGATTACCGCAGCGATCGGGTTCGGTGCGTGCGGAGCCTCTCGGCCGATGCCGCCAGTTGCGCAGATCGAGATCCAGCAGCAGGTCGCCTCGGTTGCATCTCCGGTGCAAGTAGTTCCAGAGTTAGATGTTACGTCAGAAGAGCCGGTCGAGACCACGCCCGTGCAAGAACTTGAGGTGACGGAGTTGCCGGAGCCTGAGAAGGTTGTCGAATCGGTCTTCCCGGCCGAGCGACTGACCCCATCGCCTTCGGACATGATGCGCCGGGCGACCACGGACCGCGTGTTGCCGAAGCCACCCGAATCAAAGCCCGCCGAGACCGAACAGGCCCCGGAAGTGGCGAAGCCAGCCGTGCAGCCACAGGCCGCTTCCGTGTCACAGGAATACGTTGAAGCGCAGCGCTCGGACAACAAGCCGCCGCCATACCCGAAGAAGGAGCGGCGATTGTCGCGCGAGGGTCAAGTGACGGTGCGCGTAACGATCGACGTCAAGGGCTCCGTCAAGGGAGTGAACGTGATCGAATGGTCGCGTTACGACGGCTTCAATCGCGCCGCCGTCGAAGCCGCGCGCAAGTGGCAGTTCACGCCAGCGACTCGCGGCGGCGTGCCGGTCGAGAGTCAAACCGACATCGAGGTCGTGTTCCGCCTGACGGATCCTGAGTAGCGGACGCCGCCTTGTAGGCACCAAGTATGGGTCCCCGAGTTATGGGGATGGCCCCGAGAATGGGGACCCGAGTATTGGGCCTCGAATCGTAGGCCCCGAATCGTAGGCCCCGGGCATTGGGACCCCGAGCAGGCGCGTCGTCTACTCGAACGGCACCTTCAACTCGGCGAGGATCCCATCGAGCCGTTCATACATGCGTTCCCATCGCCACTCCGTGCGAACCCACTCCGCAGCCGCCAAACCATCGCGACGGGCGCGTGCCGGATCGGCAAACCACTTGGCGACCCCTTCGATCGTTTGCTCTTTGCCATCGGCGACCGTTAGCGCCTGCTCAGGGACTGCGCCGAGGCCTTGCGAAGCTTGCGGCGACGCGACCGTCGGTAGCGCCATGCTCATCGCCTCGAGCACCTTGTTTTGCACGCCGCGCGCCAACCGGAGCGGGGCAATCGCAACCGACGACTTGTCGAAATAGGGCGGCGTGGTTTCGACGCGGCCGGTGACCGTGATGCCCGGCAGGTTGCCGAGCGCGGTGACCTTGGCGATCGGTTTGCTGCCGACGACGAGCAATTGCGCGTCGGGGAAGCGCGTTCGCAAGGTTGGCCAGCAGTGTTCGGCAAACCAACACACCCCGTCGACGTTCGGTTCGTAGTCCATGACACCGGTGAAGACCGCCGTGTGTGGATGGCGTTCGGCATCGCCCTTGGTCGCGAAGTGTTCGATGTCGACGCCGTTGGGAAGCACGTCTGGCACGACTCCGGGGATCAGCTGCTGGAACAGTTCCTTCTCGACTTCGCTGACCACGAACGAGCGCGAGCAGGTGCGCGCGACCTTGGCTTCGAACTCCAACAAGCGCTTCGCTTCGCGGCTGTAGATCCACTTGCCGAGCGGCCCACTGACCGTGGCGTATTGGCGCCACTTGTCCGAATCGAGCTCGGCGAACTGCATGATCTTGGCCAAGGCCTTCGGCTGCAGCGCGTACTGCGCCATCGAAGACGAGTAGACGTAGATCAGATCGGGCGGTGTTTCACACCATTTGGCGACGGCTCGTTGCAGTTCGCGGCTTCGGAAGAACGGCAGCGTCAGCGGCTCGCCCGTCAGCAGGCCCCGCAGGCTGGTCAGTTTGGCGATGCCGCGCGACAGACGTGGTGCCACGATTTCGGCGCATCGTTCGCGGAGAAATTCGACAGCTGGCTGGTCGCGGTCTTCTTCCTGAAAGCAACCGATGCGAACTTCGGCACCGCGCGCGAGCAAGTGTTGCAGAAAGTGCCAGGTTGTAATGCGATCCCCGCGGTCCGGCGGCCATGGCACACGCTGGCACAGGAACACGACGCGAGGCTTTTGGGTTGGGTTCGGCACGGCTTTTTGGCGGCGGGGGATCCAGTCAAGCTTGCTGCTCTTTGGCCCCGATACAAGGGGCGGAGCGACGGCATGGCAGAGAGTACGAGTTCATCGACAAACATCCTGACGCTGGTCAACAGCACGATCGATCTTCCGACGATGCCGGAGGTGCTGATGAAGTTGAACGAAGTCATCGCCAACCCGGAGACTTCGGCTTCGGATGTTGCCAAGGTTGTCTCGGCGGATCCTGCGGTCTCGACCAACATCCTGCGCATCGTGAACTCGGCCTACTACGGCCTGCAAGTGCGGGTCGCGTCGGTCAGCCTCGCGATCTCGGTGATGGGCTTCAACATGACCAAGAAGGTCGCGTTGAAGGCTGCCGTGTTCTCGTCGTTTTCTCAGCGCCGCGAGAAGATTCAGCACTTCGACCCGTCGGCGTTCTGGAAGCACGCCGTCTATGCCGGCGTTGCCGCCAGGAAACTCGCAACGAGCTCGAAGATGTTCGTCGACATGCATCCAGAAGATGCCTATATCGCCGGCTTGCTGCACGATATCGGCAAGATCATCCTGATGGAAAAGTCGGCGCCCAAGTACCTCGCGATGTTGCGCAAGTCCGTGCAAACGGGTCGCACCGAAGCCGAGGGTGAGTTGGAAGACTTTGGTTACACCCACGCGGACGTCGGTTCCGTGCTGGCTATCAAATGGTCCTTACCAGAGGATCTCGCGATCGCCATCCGGTATCACCACGCTCCCGCGCGTGACCCGTTCCATCGATCCCTTTCGTCACTCATCCATCTCGCCGATCAGCTGGCCTGGCGTGCCCAAGTGCCGTCTACGGTTGGCACCCCCGTGCCGCCACTCGACCATGCTGTCTACGATCAGATCGGGCTCGCCCCGGAGCAGGTCGAAGAGTTGCTGCCGGCGATCCAAGACGATTACACGGCGTCTGAGTTGCCCTGGTAGTCCGGTCACCACCACGGTGGTGAGACTGGCATGAACTTCCGGCGCTGGGTCGTATTCACGTTCCTGATCCACGCTCTTGTCGTCATCGTCGACAAGGGTGGTGGCATCATCCTGTACCTGCTGACCGCCACCGAGAAGGCAGAGCACGGCAAGTCGGGTATCCTCGCGTCGCTGCCATTCATCCTCGGTGCGATCGCCAATCTCGGTCTGGCGACGGCTCTGGTGTACTTCGTGCGCCGCAAGAAGGTCGAACCACAGGTCGCGTTCCAAACGTCCATGTGGGTCGCCATCGTATGGGGGGGCTTCGTCGGCGTGGCGGCGTGCGTCACCATTCTGTGGGGCATGCCGGCAATCAATCCTGCATGGCAGGTGGCTTGGTGGAGCGTGGTTCCGGTCTGCGCCGTCGTGCCGTTCTTGCTGATTGCAAGCTATGCCAACAGCACGCAGTTGGCGACGGATCGCGTCAAGGACTACGGGATCGTGCACTTGGCGACGTCGGTCAGTTTCCTGCCGGCGTTCTTCCTGCTGTTCTATTGGCTCGGTGCCTCTGTCAAGGACGGCGATGTGCCGCTCGCCGTGGCGTGGGGTCGGTTGGTGTCGACAGTGCTCATTGCGGCGTTGACGCTGTTGTTGGTGCGCAAGGTCGTCACGTTGCGCGCGAAGGTGGACCGACAGTATCTCGGCGAAGCGATTCGTTACGGGTGGAAGGCGAACTTGACGTCGACGCTGACCTACCTGAATCACCGCCTCGACCTGGTTGTGCTGTTTGCGATCGGGGTCAGTGTCAAGGTCGCGGATGGCAAGGACCTCGCGGAGGCCGAGCTCCTGGCCGGGACCCAAGTTGCCTACTACTCGATGGCAGTGACCTGGGCGGAACTTGTCTGGCACTTCCCCGAGGCGATGCGGGACCTGTTCTTCTCGAAGGTCGCCGGTAGTTCGCATGAACAAGCGCGTCAGTTGACGCCGGTGCTGTCACGCCTGGGTCTGCTGTTCTCGCTGGTTGGTGCGGTCGCGATCGTGCTGGTCATCGATCCGGCCATGGGGCTGATCACCTGGGCCGCCAAGGGTGACAGCGCGATCTGGTACGAGGGCTGGAGCCAGGATGTAGGCATGGCCTTGTGGCTGCTCGTGCCGGGAACGGTTGGTTTTACGGTTTCGAAGATCCTGCAAGCCGATCTCGCGGCTCGCAACCATCTGCAGACCTGCATCAATGCGCAGGTTGCGGTGCTCGTCGTGATGCTCGGCTTCGACATCTGGCTGATCCCGGAGCATGGCGCAGTCGGCGCTGCCATCGCGTCTACCGTGGCCTATACGTTTGGCACGATCTGGACGGTCATTGCGTATGGCGCGCAGACCGATGTTCGCATCTGGCAGTGTCTGTTCGTGCAGCCGAAGGACTTCCGCTACATTCGTGACATTCTCGGCGCGGTCCTCAATAAACTGCGCCGCAAGCGATCATGACACGAACCGCACCAGTGACCGTCGTTGTACCGGCGTTCAACGCGGCCCCGTTCCTTGGGGTGACGCTGGAGGCGCTGCAATCGCAGACGACTGCGCCAGAGGAGATCCTCGTGGTCGACGATGGTTCGACGGACGGCACCGCGGCTCTCGCGGAGCAGATGGGTGTCCGGGTGATCCAGCAAGAGCAGAAGGGGCCCGGTGCGGCCCGCAATCGCGGCATCCAGGAAGCGAACACGGAGTTCATCGCGTTCTGTGACGCGGATGACTGGTATGTGCCCGACAAGTTGGAGCGTGCCGTCGCCATGCTTGAGAAGCTGGGGGCGGCGTGTACCGCGACCGATGCTTGGATCGTCAGCAATGACCGGGTCCAGGGTCGCAAGAACGAACATCGGCCGGTGCCAAGTGTGTTGACGCTCGAGTTCCTGCTGCGCGGCAATCCGATCGTTTGCAGTTCGGTTGTGGCACGTCGCGATGCCATCATTCAGGCCGGCTCGTTCAATGAATCTCCGGAGCTGATTGCAACCGAGGACTACGACCTTTGGTTGCGCATGGCGGTCAAGGAGCCGATCGCCTACACACCGCGGCCGATGACCTTCTATCGCTTGCACGAGGCCAGCTTGTCGGCCAACGCGCGGTTTCTGAACGGGATCGAGCACATTCTGACCGAAGTTGCCAAGCAGCATCAGGGGGAAGCCCATTTCCAGAATCTGATCAAGCGACGGCGGGCGGATGTGCGACTGGACCTGGCTTGGGACATGATGAGCGACGGCGACTATGTGGGAGCTCGTTCGTTGATCAAGGAGGCGCAGAAACTGGCGTCAACTTGGAAGGGCTTCAAGATGCAGTTGCGGACCCTGTTGAAGCGTTGACCTGTTGCAGTGCTGAACGGTTGCCGCGATGTGCGATGACGAGCTGCGCGTTGGAGATGTGAGTGCGATGACGAACCCGCGACCCTTGCTTGGAGTAGTGCACCTCGGTGCGTTGCCGTCCGCCCTTCGCCATCAATCGATGCAGGCCGTCTTGGCCGCGGCTCTCGCCGATGCGGAGACGTTCGCAAGCGCTCACTTTGACGGGTTGGTGATCGAGAACTTTGGCGATGCGCCGTTCCATCGCGGCACCGTCGACGATCCGGTGCGGCCCGATGTTCCGGCAGCGATTGCGGTTGCTGCCGACCGCGTCCAGCAACGCACCGGGCTGCCGGTTGCGATCAACTGCTTGCGCAATGATGGCATCGCTGCGTTGGGGGTTGCCGCTGCGGTCTCAGCACAGTGGGTGCGCGTCAACGTGCTCACCGGCGCCTACGTCACCGACCAGGGCATCATCGCCGGAGAATCCGCCCGCTTGGCGGCATATCGCCGTCAGTTGCGTGTCGAAACGACTTTGTTGGCGGACTTCATGGTCAAGCATGCCAAACCCATGGTCGACTTTGATCTGGTCACTGGCGCGCGCGACCTGGCGGAGCGATCTGGCGCAGATGGCATGGTGCTGTCCGGTTCTCGGACCGGGCAACCCGTCGATGTTGCGTTGTTCGACACGGTTCGGGCAGCTGTTGGTGCGTTCCCGATCTGGATTGGATCTGGGCTCGATCCTGACAATGCCAAGGACCTGTGGCCGCGATGCGATGGGGCCATCGTTGGCACCTGGTGCAAGCAGGAAGGCAAATCCAGCAACCCCGTGGATGCCGAGCGAGCGGCAATTCTTCGTGCTGCGTGCCCAGCTAAGTGAGGCGGGGTAAGGCATCGTGCCTGCGGATGCCGAAAACACCGTCGTGAAGGTCCTGTTGATGACGCCTGCGCCGACCCATCTGTATTTGGGCGGCATCGCCACGGTGAGTCGCTACCGCGAGGGGCTGCAAAGCTGTGGCCACCTATGCGAGTTGTTTGGCGGCACCAGTGAAGGCGGTCTCAAGCAGTCCCTGGAAGGCACGATCGGCCGGTTCCGTCCCGACATCGTACATGCACATGATGCGCTGCGTTGCGGCATGCACTTGCTTGGCTCGCGCACCCCGTGGGTGATCTCGCTGAGCGGCGAAGACCTGCACTGCGATACCATGCACGACGTGCACGGGCCGATGGTTTGCGAGGTCATTCGCCGCGCGCATCGTGTCTTGGTTCCCAGCGAGCAAGCTGGGTTGATAGTCGAAGAGCGGGTTCCGGATGCGATCGGCAAGATCGACGTCGTGGCGCGCGCGGCGATCAAGCTGCCGACAAGCGGCACGGACCTGCGTCGTTCCCTCGGGATTCCGCGCCAGCGCTTCTTGGTGTTCTTGCCTGGTGGCCTGCGACCGGTGAAGGGACAGCATCGCGCGATCTCCGCGATCAACGTGTTGCGTGCCGCCGGTGCCGACATCGAGATGATCCTGGCTGGTCCCGATCAAGATGAGGCCTACGCGAATGAAGTGCGGCAACTGTGCGAACAGCAGGCCGCGGTTCGGGTGTTGCCAACGCTGGCGAACGAACGCATGGGCGCTGCCTACTTGGACGCGGACGTCGTGCTCAACACGTCGCTGAGTGAAGGTATGGCGCCGACGATCCTCGAGGCCGGCATCCTGGGCCGCCCGGTGATCGCGAGTGATGTGCCCGGCAACCGCGAGCTGATCCGGCACAAGGAAACTGGTTTGCTGTTCCAGACCGAAGAGGAACTGGCGAAGCAGATCCTCGCGCTGTACCGCAACCGTTCTGCCGCCGGGGCGCTCGGCGTACGCATTTGCGAAGACTTCAGTCGGCGCTTTGGTTCGGCTGCGGAAATCCGGTCCCTGCTGTCTGCCTACGCCGCCGCCTGAGGCCCGGCGGAACAGCCGCGTACAACGCCGCGCCCAGCGCCTGCGGCGGTCTCGCCGCCTTTGGCGGCCCACGAGAGCCTCGCCGAATCCACCAATTCGCCTACGTTCTCGCGCACCACCACGAGCAGTGATTCCAGCTACACGCGATGCACGCTGACTACCGGCCACACCTCTAGCGCTCGCGGTGGGCTTGCCGCGCGCTGGCGCTAGTTGCCTTGCCCAGTGCGACGTCGACATCGTGAACGCCGAATGGCTTGCTCAGCATCGCGCGGAAGCCGAGCTGATGGAACTCGGCACGCACTGGCTCCGTCGAATAGCCAGTCGTCGCGATCGCTGCTACGTCCGGGGTGAGCTTCTGCAGTTGTGCCAGCGTTTCCAACCCGCCCATGCCGCCCGGAACGGTCAGGTCGAGTAGCACGCAGTCGAACGGGTCGTCGCTGTGGATCGCATCTTGATAGGCCGCGATCGCAGCTTCGCCGTCGGCGACTACCGTGACTCGATGGCCGAGGGATTGCATGCTCGCGACCATGACCGAGCGAATCGCCCTGTCGTCATCCATGCACAGCAAGTGCTGGTTGCGCGGCGTTTTCTGTGTGGGGGTTGAGAGTTCCAACGAAGGCTGCGCAGCGTCGGCCTTGTGGGCTGCCGCAGGCAGGTGGATGCGAAGCACGGTCCCGCGACCGAGGTGCGATTCTGCGGTGAGGAAGCCGTCGTGACGTTGGATGATCGAGTAGGACGTGGCGAGTCCAAGCCCGGTGCCATCTGGCTTGGTCGAGTAGTATGGGTCGAAGATGTGCTCAAGCTCGCTTGATGGGATGCCAGGTCCGTCGTCGCGGATTTCGATGACTGCGTAGCTCGCCATCGTGCCTTGTGGCGAGCAATCGACGTTGTAGCCGCGCACGACGACCGTGCCTCCTTGCGGCATTGCCTGGCGAGCGTTGAGTACCAGATTGTGGATTACCTGCGAGACTTGGCCGAAATCGAACTCGGCGTCGTGCAGGTCTTCGGCGATGGAGATTTGAGACCGAACGTTTGCGCCACTCAGCGCCAGTTGCGTGCTCTCGATAACGACCGCCGCGAGGGAGCCCGGCTTACGAACCGGAGCGCCACCTTTGGAGAAGGTGAGTAGTTGTTGTGTCAGGTCGCGGGCGCGTAGCACGGCATCGCGGATTTCTTCGTGCAATTGTTCCGACTCGTCCGCCGAGTCGTTGGGAACTCCCTCGTCAAGCTCCAGCAGACTGAGGTTGCCCAGCATCACGGTCAGCAGGTTGTTGAAATCATGCGCGATACCGCCAGCCAGAATGCCGAGTGACTCCAGCCGTTCGGTGCGAGTAAGCAGTCGCTCTTGTTGCCGTCGATAGGTTACGTCGCGGAAGGCAATGACCTGGCCGCTGTCTGCGCGATTGGCTACCGAAGCAATTGTGAACTCCAACCAGCGCGTGGTGCCGTCTTCGGTTTGCACCTGGACGGGTTGGCCAGTTCCCGAGGTCGGATTGTCGAAGGGTGGCAACAACGCGTCGAGCCGCGTTCCGATTGCGTCAGCCTCGGTCCATCCGGTCAACCTGGCCGCGGTTGGGTTCCAGACTCGGATCACGCCTTCCTTGTCTATTCCGATTACTCCGTCGGCGATGCTCGTCAGCATGGCTTGCAGGCGATTGCGTTCGGTTGTCAGGTTCGCAGTGCGTTCGGTGACGGTGCGCCTTAGTAGATGCGTGTTGCGCCGTTGACTGGCATAGAGAGTAGTGCCGCCGACTAGCGCAATTGCTGCTGCAGCGACGGCAAGGACAAACCACCAGCTCTGCCACCACGGCGGCATGACTTCGATCCATGGGGACATCGCCGTAAAGCTCAGACCAACCGAATCCGTGGCTCGCACGTGCAGTCGGTAGCGACCGACCGGCAGGCTGTGGTAGAGGATTTGGTTTCCCGCTAGGGCCCTCTTGGGCGACCAGTCTTCGTCGATGCCTTCGAGCCGGTACTCGTGCAGTAGGTGCTCTTCATCTCGCGTGGAGATTGACCGCAGTTGGAATGCGATGGATCGATGGTTGTCAAGTCGTTGCCAGCTGTCATCGGTTGTGGCGACCCCGTCGACGTGCGGCTGCAAGAACTCGACGGTCGGTCCATGCCGTGGAGTCGATTCCCGATCGGGGTAGAACGTGGTCAGACCGCGGTCGAAGCCGACCCAGACGCGGCCGTCGGTGTCGCAGACGTTGGCGCCGCGATTGGTTTCGCGCCCGGCGAGCCCCTTGTCGCTGGTGATGTCGCGCAGTCGTTTGCCATCCCAAATGGTGACGCCGTTGTTCGTGCCGAACCAGGTGCGGCCACGGTGGTCGTCGGTAATGGAATATACCGGCCGCGTGAGCTGGTCTCCGTTGAAGTCTCGATGCCGCAGAGTGCCATCATCCGTGGCTTCGAGCAGGCCGCTGGCACTGCCGGCCCAGATGGTGCCGTCAGGCCGACGTGCGACGCACGTGACGTTCTGCATGGAATGGCTCTCAGCGGTCCATTGACGCATCGTCTGGCCGCAAAACTGCACGACGCCGGCGTTGCGCATGGCACACAGGAGATGATCTCCGTCGGCAACGATCTGTCGGATGTAGCTGCCGCCCTTCGGCAAGCTGCCGATGTCGATCAATTCCGCGACGCCACCCTTGAGTCGCCAGGCACAGCGCCAGCCTGCGACAATGATGTCCCCGTTGGTGGCTTTGCTAACCGACTGCACGCTGCGGTCTGGTCGAGAACCCATCGACGTCGGAATGTCTGGACCAGGGATCGGGCGGAACGTCAGCGTGTCTGGGTTGACGCGCAGCAACCCGGCGTGGCTGGCAGCGGCGAGGATCGATCCGTCCTTGTCTTCCACCATCGACATGATGCGCGTCGACGTGGCCGCGTGGCCAAGCGACTTGGAGCGTGGTGGATTATCGAGCACGGTGATGTGCATGTCGTGGCCGAGCACCATGCGGCCGTCGCGAAGCTGAAGGATCGCCGAGACCTCGTCTTCCACCAGCCCTTGCCGCGACGAACGGTTGACCAGGCTGCGGCCGGCAAACTTGGCGACCCCGCGCACGCCGCCAGCCCAGATGATGCCTTCGCGGTCTCGCCACATCTGGGTGATGCCGATCTCGTCGAGAGCATTGATGCGCTCGAACTCCTCGAGCCCGTCAATCGGAGTCCAGTGCAGACAGCCGGCGCGTTCGCCGAAGTAGATGCCCCCGCGTTCGTCCGGCAGCAGGGCGATGCTGATGATATCGGGGAAGAACGGGTCCTTCATCGATGGCAGGACCAGGTTGAAGCTTCCTTGTCGGTACTCGCCGATCCAGGTCCGGCCAACGATCCAGCAGGAGTTGCGGCTCGCATCGAAGGCGACCGCCAGTGCGCTGTGATCGGGGAGCTTGGCGATTGGCGCTGGCTCCGCGTCTGGCGATGTGATGGGTAGCACGTGCACGCCGCGTCCGTGAGCGATGATGAAGTCGTCGCCGAGAACGCAAATGCTACGCACGACTCGTGTTTGCAGCGGCACCCGGCGCCAGCCAGCGGCGCTCAGTAACAACAGGTGGCCGCCGCTACTGCCAAGCAGTGCGAAGTGCTCGCCGTTGCGCTGCGCAACGCACGCGACGGTGAGGTGTGCTGGACACGTCGCTGGATCAATGAGATGGTTCGCTGGTAGCGGCTGCCACGATCCGTCGATACGCAACCGCCCTTCGAAAGGCGGCTTCACATCAAAGGTCCACAGATTGCCGTGATCGTCGGTGGCGATTTGATACCGCGTCCACAAGCGCGCTTGTTCGTCGACAACGACGGGGGTGAACGAGTGTCCGTCGTAGGTGGCAAGGCCGGCCATCGTCGAGAACCACAGCAAGCCATCCGCCGTCTGCTCGATATCAACGATGCCTTGGTGCGGCAGTCCGTCCGCTTCGGTGTAGGTGCGTTCGAAGTAGCCCTGAGCGATGGTCGCTGGAATCAGAGCGGTAACGATCAGGCAGATTCGTAGGAGGCCCAATGGGGCAGCCAACCGGGCACACATGACGCCCAGCGTAGCGGCAAGCACTGGCGAAACTTCCAGCTAGTCCGTCGCGAGCCATACCGAGTGTGTAAGGCCCAATACGTGTTGGCGATACGGACCTACTGCGCGGGCCAGCTGTTACTGGCCAGCTGTTACCGGCTAGCTGCGACGGGCCAGCTACTCCGCGTCAGGCAATGGCCTTCGCGGCTTGCCTGCACGCTTTGGCCTGGCCGGTTTGGCAATCACCGTGTCCGATGCCTCGTTGGCGGCATCGTCTGACGCCCCGGCAGGCTGCTCGTCAGATGCGCTAGCTCCTGCGCTGGCTTCCTCGGCTACGCCCTTCGCCGTAACCGGCTCGGTGCCGGCTGGTGCGAATGCTTCAAACAAGTCTGCCAGGCGGTGTGCTTGCCAGCTCAGGGCCTCTTGGATTTCCGCGCTGATCTTGTCGCGCGTTGCGGCGCGCACTCGTGGCGTGCGCGCCTTCTGCAGGGCTTCGTAGCGGTGGTTTGCATCGAGCGCATCGAGCTTGTCGCCGCTGTGATCATCCAGCAACGCAGCCACGACGGCGCGGAAGTCCGAGTAGCTGAGCAGCTTTGGATCGAACACGCCTGCTTCGAGCAGTTGCATCATGTCGACGTGCTCGAAGCCGAGCAGCGCGCGCACACTGGTTTTGCCGTCTGGCACGGAGTCGAGCATGGTGCGCATTTCGCGAATTGCTTCGCTGCGCCAGCACAGCATCGTGCCACCGATCTCGATGTGACGGGCAAGTGTCTTGACGAACTGGGTGCGTGGGTCGCTGCGGTCGACGCTTGCCCACGAGGTCGTCTCCACGCGACCGTCTTCGTGAACGGTCTTGACGGCCCATGCGTACGGTGTCAGTTGCCAGGGGCGCTGTAGGTGGAAGCGCGGCAGCGGCTCTGTCAGCGACGCGATGGCGACAAAGTGCAGTGGCCGTTCGCATGCCAGCAGCTCCTCGGCCACGAATGGCTCGACGATACGTTCTTGCTGCTGCATACACGCGAGCGTGCGCCGCTGACGGAACGTCAAACCTTCGCGGCTGCCGTCGACACTCGTTAGTTCTTCGATGCCTTCCTTGTGCATCTCGATCTCTTGCGCCCGCGTCAGTTCGGGTAGTTGGTGCAGTGGTAGCTGCGGCGCGTCTTTTTGGCAGCGTGCGCTGTGGGGACACGGGAAGGGGTTCTTGCAGAACGTTCCCATCGGCAGCTCAAGCACGCTGTCGTTCTCGATTGCGAGACGCAAGTGCTTGAGTCGACGGATGACGTTGGGAACCTGCTTTTCAACCTTGGCTGTCACGTCGGCGCTGCGCAGCAGCTGCATCGGCGGGAACGGCTCGCCTTCGACGTGCGAGTACTTTGGGTTGATGTGCAGCAGGTAGGCGCTCTTGAGTTTCAGGCCGCACTGCTCAAGCACGATGGCTTGCAGGGCGAGATCGTTGACGTAGCGGTGCTTGACCTTGGTGCCGCTTTTGATCTCAAACAGGTCGACCTGCTTCTCGTTGGTCTCTTGGTTGTGGTGCACGACCAAGATGTCGCACTGCGCTTCGAGGCCGTTGTGCACGAACGTCGCGTCGAACAATACGGGGGTGTTCTTCGCCAGCAGTTCGGCGGTTTTCTCGGCAGCGGTGGCGGCATCGTCGCCTTCGATCGCGACTCCCATGGGGAACGCCGTGCGCGCGAGTTCTCGCATCTCATCCCCGACGCGCGACATCTCCTGGCGGCTGGCGGATACCGGCTCCGGGATCGGTTCGTGGTAGTCGAGCCACAAGCGCTTGTGGCATTGCAGCCCCGCCTCGAACAGATGCTTGTCGAGATTCTTGGGAGCCTTCGGCTTGGCGGACTTCTTCAAAATTGGTCGTGTGGAGACGGGCGGCCACAGGGCTTCTGCGGCAAGCAGTGTAGCGGCAAAGGCTCCGGTCTCAACGCCCGGCGCGGGTGTGCTTGTAGAGCAGCAGCAAAACCAGCCCCACGGCGCCGCCGACGAGCAGCGGTGTCCACAGCCGATCCGACAGGGTTGCCGGTGGTTCGGGAGCCCGCGCAAAGGTCAGCGTGTCGAGCCAGTGGCGGAACTCCGGTTGCCATTGGGCGAATTGCTCCGGCGGGCAACCGAACGACAGGATCAGTTGCTGGTTCGCGGTCGGGGCGTGCACGTCCAAGGACTGGGTAACGGCGCGAGGCTTTGGAGGCGTGCTGACGCGGGTCACGACGACACATTCGACTTGTTGGGTGCCGAGTTTTTCGAGGCGGACATCAACTACTTGGTGGGAGACATTGGAGCGCTCGGACTGTTTTTGCCACTGGCCCCGGATCGTCTGCTCGTAGTCGTCCTCGATGTACCATTGATCCTTCTGCTCATACACGCGCAACCAAGGGCTATCGAACTTGCCGGCGAGCCATTGCTCGATCGGCCCGACCGTGTAGAGCGCCCGCGGGTTGCACGGATGGATGTCGGGCGGCGCCGCGACTACTTCGCTCAACTCAGCGGCCTCGGTGGGTCGAATCTGGCGCCAGCCATCCGGTAGCTGAAGCTGGAACGTGCGATTGTAGTTCTTGAACGTCGCAAGCGACGAGTTCGGGTTCTGGGTGGCGGCAAGGCACAAGGCCGTGACCGCAGCGAGCCTGACAAGCATCGCGCCATCATTGCGTCAGGGACTCGGCCGACGCAATGCTCACCTTGCCCGCATGCGGCAATGTCAGTCAAAACTAGAAACCGATGGGGGGCTGGTACTCAGGTGATCGCGGTGGGAGCGAACTAGGCGGTAGGCGTTGGCTTACGGTCTAGGCTTCGTTTCGGCGCCGGCTCGCGTGGCCGCGCGATCACCTTTCCCGCTCGCGGCGACGTGCGCCAAAACTAGAAACCGATGGGGGGGCTGGTACTCAGGTGATCGCGGTGGGAGCCAACTAGGTGGTAGGCGTTGGCTTACGGTCCTGGGTTCGTTTCGGTAGTCGCTCATCAGGCCGCGCGATCACCTTTCCCGCTCGCGGCGACGTGCACCAAAACGAGAAGCCGATGGGGGCTTCGTACTCCGGTGATCGCGGTGGGAGCTATCTACACGGTAGGCGTTGGCTTGCGGTCTTGGCTTCGTTTCGGTAGTCGCTCATCGGGCCGCGCGATCACCTTTCCCGCTCGCGGCGACGTGCACCAAAACGAGAAGCCGATGGGGGCTTCGTACTCCGGTGATCGCGGTGGGAGCTATCTACACGGTAGGCGTTGGCTTGCGGTCTTGGCTTCGTTTCGGTAGTCGCTCATCGGGCCGCGCGATCACCTTTCCCGCTCGCGGCGACGTGCACCAAAACGAGAAGCCGA
>CAXBFC010000167.1:0-15955 GCA_963974725.1 uncultured bacterium
CTGATTGCTCGTCGGTCGTCACGCATAGGGTGCCCGCTGCGTTTGGCCAGGCGTTGTGCGTGAAGGAGTTCGGCGTCGGGGAGTTGCTGAGCGTGGCCGGTGGGAACGTGTTCATGTCCCAGATGCGCAGGACGCCGGCGTAGATGGCCGAGCCGTAGCCGTAGCCGTTCTCGATGCAGAGGTCGTGGAAGTAGTTGCTGTTGCCGCTGGGCGCGGCGCTACCGATGTAGGCGGGGTTGGCGGGGTTGGCCGTCAGGTCCCAGACCGGCGTGCCGACGTTGGTGCCGACGAGGTAGAGCTTGCCGCCGGCTTCGTCGACGCAGACATTGTGGGCGTTGTTGGTGACGCTGGTGCCAAATGTGCCGACCACGGACGGGCTGTTCGGGTTGCTCAGATCGATGATCTGGAAGCCCGACGTCGCCTCGGTCACGACGTAGGCATAGGTCCCGTAGGTGCGGATGTCGCGCCAAGTCGACGTCCCGAATGGGAAGAAGCCGCGCTCGATCGGGTTGCTCGGTGTGGTGACATCAATGACGACCGTGCCGGTCCTTGTGGCCAGCAGCGCGTATTCGTCGCCGTTGGGGGCGGCGTAGCCCCAGATGTCGTTGAACGGACCGTGATTGTTGAAGGTGCCGAGTAGTGCGCAGTTGACGCCTTGGGCGGAAACGGATGCGACCAGAGTGGTGGCGAGCAGAAACGCTTTTTGAATGTGCATTAGGGATTAGGGAGAGGACCCGGCAGGAACAAGGGGTGGGCGCTAACACACTAAGGGAGTTCGGGCGATCCTCCAATGTGCTACATCGTAGGAGTGCCGGTCGGCGGCCGCATTTGCGGCGCTGCGGGTGTTGGGGTTGTCGAGCGATGTGCCGGCGCTGGCACCGGCGCGTGCTCCGCCTGGTGGTGAGCAAATGCCCAACCAGCAAAGGATGTCGCGCCGCACCTCACTCGACGCCGAGTAACCGGGGAGGCCGTGAATTGGCCTGCAGGGTCCGTTTTCTTATCCGCAAGCCGCACGGGCCATCCGGTTGGCTCGAAGCTTACCTGCTTCACGATCGGGCTCGCTCGGCTTGAAGAGATGCCACCGCCGTGCTTCTGCCGCCTCGCGCTGGCAGCCGACCGTCGAGGTGCGTCTTTCGTCAGTTGCTTTCGCATGGTCGACGCACGTGGCATCGATGTCGGTCGTGTTGATGCCGGACTCGGCTGGCTCGTCGAAATGGAAATCGTTGCGCTGCGGCCTTGGCGATCTGGTCGTCGCGATGGAGTTTCGCAGATTCTGCCGCTCGATCTTCAGCGTGCTGAGCCGCGCGGCGGCGTCGTGCATATCGCCGAACTGCTCCGGTCGCTCGGATTCGATCCGCCGTGCGCACGCTCAGGATCCGGCGCAGAACGTTGTGCTCTTCCTACGACCAGAAGCGCGGGGCCGTAGTTCGCATGTTGGCGCTGGCCACCGTTGCGGCCAAGGATTGTTGACGGCTATCACGGCTCTCGGATTAGAATCGAGTGCTCAATCCGACTCGAAACATCATGAATAGAATCGCATCTGCAACTCTCACTCTCCTTGCCTCGACCGCGCTGCTGGCTCAAGACGCCAAGCACATCGAGTGGATCGCTGACTTCGACGTGGCGGTTGCCGCTGCCAAGAAGGCCAACAAGGATTTGTTGGTCGATTTCACCGGCAGCGATTGGTGCGGCTGGTGCATCAGGCTGCACAAGGAAGTCTTCGATCACCCGGAGTTCCAGGCCGGTGTCGAGAAGCACTTCGTCATGGTTGCGCTCGACTTCCCGCGCGCCGAAGAGATCAAGGCCAAGGTGCCAAACTCCGAGCGCAACAAGGAACTGCAGAACAAGTATGGTGTGCGCGGCTTCCCGACGATCCTGTTGATGACCGCTGACGGCGAAGTCTACGGCCGTACGGGCTATCAAAAGGGTGGCCCGGTTCCGTACGTCGAGTCGCTCGACAAGATGCGCATCGAAGGCAAAAAGAACTTGGCTGAGATCAAGGACTTGGTCGGCAAGTTCGAAGTTGCCCAGGGTGTCAGCCGTACGGCAGTGGTTGGCATGGCGATCGAGAAGCTCGCAGGCATGAGCGGTGACGCAGTGGGGATCGCCCAGCTGGCCACGATCGCGAAGGTGGCGCTGCAATCCGAAGATCTGGCGGTGCAGGAGAAGGCCGTCACCGCGTTGTTGAAGACGGGCCAGGGTGATGCCGCCTGCAATGCCAAGGCGTTGGAGCTGGATCCGGACAACAAGAAGGGCTTGTTCGAGATCACGGTGCAGGCTGCGATGCAGAGCGTGACCGATGACGCGTCGGCCAAGGCCTTCTTGAAGGCTCTCGATGGTCTGGTTGAGAAGGGCGCCAAGGACGCTGACTTGCTGGAAAGCATGCTCGTCAACGCCACGCGTTGGACGTCTGGCCCACTCAAGGATGAGGCGGCGTCGAAGAAATACGGCAAGCTGTTGAAGGAGCATGCCAAGGATCCCGCGAAGCACGCAAAGCTGTTGGACAAGGTCCTCGGCGCAGACAAGTAGTCCGCAGGGGTGGCCGCATTGTCCGGGCCACCCGGCACTGCTTGACGGCACGTTGCTCGCAGTGTCCGGATACTCCGGGCCTATGTGACCGTGAATCGGTTTTTCGAAGTCGCCGATGACCAATGCGGGATTGCTGGCTTGTGCCGAGATCACAGACCGGTGGCGCGATTCCATTGTCGTCAATCAGGCTGTCACGAGGAGCCGGGCCGTCAAGCCGCGCGGCGGTAGTTGCGTAGCTGCCTGCCGAACCGGGCGCGAAGCGATGCTCGATGACTAGGTCCTTGGCGATCGCCTGCATGCGCGTGATGGGGATGCGCAGGTCGTTGAGGCGCGGATTGCCTGCAGCATCCTCAATCGAATGAGCGAACGCGGAATGCAGGATTCGTACGCGGTCCGGATGTGAATGCGAGTTCTTCTGGCCGCGGTCTTACCGACTCTGGCTTTGTGCACCATCGCCTCACTGCGTTCGGGTAAGCGTCCAGATCCCTTCACGAAAGCGGCGCCGGCACCAATCCGCTACTGAGCGAACTGATGCCGGCGCCGCCGGCGGCTACCGTCTTCGAGGGACGGAGCCGAATGGAACTTGCTGCAGACTAGTTGATGCAGAAGCTGTCGATCGCAACGTCACCCGTGAAGCTCGTGCCGCGGGCGTAGTGGAACTGGAACGAAGTCGAAGCCGGCGCGCCGGCTGGGATCGTCAGCGTCTCTTGGACCCACTCAATGCCGTTCGGCTCTGGACCCGTGTAGGTCGCGAGCAGCGTCGGGTAGGTGCCGGTGCCATCGTCCATGCGGACTTCAAGCGTGCCCATCGTGGCGCCAATACGGCTCAGGCTGAATCCGACCGTCGTGGCACCAGCCAGCGAGTAGGTGTCGGTGTTCATGATGTACGTGTCGCCGGCTGCCGGGCCACTCGTTTCGCAGTACATGTAGACCGAACTGCCGAACGCGCCAGTCGTCGGACCGGTTGCACTCGAGGTCGTGCCGCCAACGTCGGCGGTCCATTCCTGGATGCCGCCACCGCTGCTCCAACCGACCGGGAAGCTGGCAAGGCCAGGAGGCGTCGTCTCGAAGCCTTCTTCAAAGAGGCAGGACAGGCCCTGCGTGAAGATGATCGTGTTTTGGGTCGGGATGACCGGAACTGGGTTGCTCGTGGTGAGATCGAGCACGAGGCCCTGCAGACGCAGCGAGTCGCCGGGCGAGAGGAGGGACGGCGGAACAAAGACGCTGATGTCCGCGCCGCCAATGACGTTCGGGCCGACGATGATGGCGGTGCCGGATGGTGTTGAAGCGGCGGACAACTGGTCAAAGCCAGGGATCTGAGCAGTCACGCCGACGGCCGGCGGGCCGCCGTAGCCGTAGTTCGCGACCACGATTGCCGGAGCGCCCGGGTACGAGCCGGTGAAATCATCGAGGTTCCAGCGAATGAAGTCGCCGCCAACGAAGACGCCACCGGTGTTGTTCAGCGTGCCAGCGCCCGGAGCCATCTCGACGACGCCAACCATTTTGGGCGGGGTCAAGAACACGCAGCCAGTAGCAGTCGTGTTGCCGAGCTCGTAGTTGATGTTGCCGTTAAAGACGCGCGGGTTGAAGTTCGACCCGAACGGGTAGGACATGCCGGAGCCTTCGTAGAACTCGAGGTTGGCGTCCGCGACCCACAATGCACCGGTTACCGTTCCGTTGGTGTAGTTGATCCCGGTGCCGTTGCTGATGGTCACGTAGAACGCCTGCGTAGCACCTGCGGGCACGAACGTGTTGACGCAGATCGGCAGGAACGTTGGCACGCCGGTGCCGTTGCCTGGGACGGCGGAGGCGGAGCCGACGAGCGTCCATGCAGCCGGATTGAAGACCTCAGGAAGGTAAGGCATGCCGGTTGGCAGCGTGTAGACCTCGAAGTCATAGGGGCCTGTGCCAGAGACGTGGACGTCGAAGGTCTTGATCGTCAGGTCGTTGATTGCGACCACGTCGAACATGTTGCCAGACTGGCCGTTGCCGGCCGCGAATCCACAGTTGAGTGTTTGAGCAGAAAGGGCCGCGGTGAGAATCAAACTCACGATGGCCAAGTTTTGAAGACGCATACTAATGTTTCCTTACAAGGGGAAAGTCCACGACGCACTCGACCGGCTTGGCGGAGCTACAACGCGGGGCAGGCAAGTAGTTTGCCATATGGTCGGCGGTGATGTGGAATCCTCTTGAAATGTCGGATTCGCGGTGGCGGAAGCACGTGCGCGGTGAGCGACTCGGCGGGCTGTTACGCAGCTGCGTTCGTTCGGTCTGATGACATAGCTCCTCGTGACAGGCTTGACGACCGCTCGCCATCTCGCTGCAAGGCATGATGCTCTCCGTCATGCACACGGACTCAATGGAGACGGTGTCCTGCTTTCCCTACGGCGTCGTGGCCGGAGTGATGCGGGTCAAGATGCGCGAGTTCTGGCCGTGCATGTTGATGCACTTACTGTGGAGCGCGGCGTGGGGCTTACTGAGAGCCGGGCGCCGGCCGACTTTAGCCGTGCGGTCTGCCCAGCACGGCTAGTTGCTGATGACCACCGTCGGCGTAACCGTCGGCGGAGTTCTCGGCTAGTGCCAGGGCGCCGAACGTCTCCAAGTCGCGTATGGACGAGGTCGGCTGGTGGTCGCGCGCCGCTCATCGACGCACACGCAAAGACGGCGGCGCCGGAGGTTGCCGTTCGAGTCGTTGACAGCCGAGTTGCACAAGCAGAAGCACGAAGCTCGCGCGGCGCGAGCCGCTGTCAGGACACGGAGGCCTACCGGGAGGTCAGTCGAAACGACGACCGCAAGGTCACCGCGAGTGTGCGGCTAGGTTCCGATGACCCGAATGCCGTTGGTGGTCCGCAGTTCATTCGGCGTAACCACAACGGCCTGCGCCCAGAACATGAACGGGCGCGCACTCGCCGGCAGATTGAGGTCGTAGGGCAGGTTGCCGGGAAACACCGTGACGTCGGGCGAAGGTACGAGCAAGCACGGGAAGCCGGTGGTCGTAGGCAAGAGGGTTGGCTGCATGTTCGTGCCAAGCACGATTACGGACGGGTAGCCGCCGAGCAGCGGCATCAGGACGCGTAGTCGCAGGCCGCTGTCGAATCGCGGCAAGGCGACCAGCAAGTGCGAACTGACGCAGGATTGCACCACTTGCGTGAAGTAGTAGCCAGCTGTGGGCGTAGCCGTGATGCTGACAAGGGAACCGATCTGTCCGGGCGTGCTGAGTGAGGCGCTGCTCACAGCGCGAATCGGCAGCGGCGTCGGGCCGATGGTCAGTGTGAGGGTCACGTCTCCGCTGGCTGTAGAGTTGGAAAGCTCAGCAGAGCCATCGTTGCTGACGTCGATTTGGAAGGGAGTTCCTGTCAAGAGGCTGTCGCGCCGCAGGCGCAGGTCCACGGCAATCGGCGTTGGGTTGCTCAAGTAGTAGATGACGTCGAACCCGGCGATACTCGCGGTCGCCCCGGGGGCATTCACATAGGCTTGTGTCGTCAGATACGCGTAGATGCCGGTGAGCTCGATGCTGGTATCCCAGCTGATCGAAGCCAAGGAGACGCTGTTGGCCTGACTGGCGGCTCCAACGGCCGGCAATGGCCCGGGCGCGATCGTGGATGTCATGTTCTGGCCGCTGTTCGTCACCTGCGCGGTCAACGGCGTTTGCAGTGTGAGGGATGTTGACTGTGCCGTGAGGGCACCAGTGAGCCAGAGTGATAGGGTGAGTAGGGGGATGCGCATCGGTGTTCTTCCTGCTGCCGATAGCGTGCCAATGCGTACAAGTAACAGGCTTTGAGTAGCAGCAGCCAGACGATCAGGGTCAATGCAAACGGCCGAGCCAGCCCTTGGCTAGCTCGGCCGTTTGCCGGGTCCGCAGCGTGAGCCGCGGACCAACGAAGCAGAGTGACTAGATGTCGCCGAAGACGCCTTCGACGCCGTTCGACGACGTCAGGTTGGCCGCGTTCGAAAGGGACAGGGCAATCGAGTTGACCGCGAACATCTGGCCGACAAGCGCCGGGTTGTTCGGCAACGGCAACGAAACCGTCGTTGAGCCGCCCACGTTGTTGCCAGTGATGGCACCGATCGTGGAGTTCAAGTGGATCTCACAACCAGGGGCAGGCAAGCCAATGGCTGTCAGCGGCAGCGAAACCGGAGCACGGGTGCCGAAGAAGGTGATGCCGACGGGTGACACCGCTTCGATGTTGTTGGTCGTCAGATCCCAGCTGGTGCCGATGATCGGACGCGTGGAACCAACGAGCTCAAGGTCTGGGTAGAACGGGCCAACGCCAGTCGTCAACACGATGACCGGTGACGCCGAGATATCGATACCGCCCGGGTCGGAGCTACCGTTGCCGGTGCTGAAGCCGACGATGCAATCCGCAAGGCTGAGCGCGCCATACTTGATGTCGATATCGCCGTTCGGGTGCAGCGATACCTGCACCGTGTTGGCGGTCGTGGTGCCGAACTCAGGCACATCCGTGAACGTAATGTGGAAGATGCCGTTGGCATCGACTTCCGCGTTGACCGGACCACTCGACGGGTCAGCCGGGTTCAAGTCATCCCACAGGAAGCGCAGAGCCGTCGGGTCAGCGAGCATTTCGGCCACAGTCTCCGATAGGTCACTGTCGGTCGTCGGTTCGAACGACAAGAAGCCGTTGGAGCTCAGGTAGACGTCGTTGATCAAACCCTGAGTGCAAATGAACGGGGCGGGCAGCGTGATCGGGACGACCTGGTCGTCATTGATTGCCAATGGCGCGCCGGTTGGCGGCACGATCGCGACCGGCAGAGGAAGTGCAACGTAGCCGTCGCCCGTCCAGGTCATCTTGTAGCTGGTGTTAGCCAGATCGACGAGGTTCACCCCGTCGAACACCTCGTAGAAGGTGGCGTCGCCAAGGACATTGCCACCGCAGGCAACGCCGTACGACGTGTTCGTGGCAAGGGTGCCTGCGCCCAACTCAATCACCGAGACGTCGTCGATGTTCCAGTAGGAGTCGAAACCCGTCCAGTTGCAGTTGAAGCGCACGAACAGCGGCCCGGCAGGCGGCGAGAACGTGTGCGTCTTGGCGATACAACCCGTGGTCTGCACCTCATCCATGATGGTTGCAATGTTCGTCCACGGACCCGCAGCGTTGTCGGCGTATTCCACGTCGATGGTGCCCCACGGAGTCCCTGTCGGCACGGTGTTCGCTTGCCAGAGGTGGAGCTTGTAGCTGTAGGAAATGGTCGTGGGCGTGCCCGTCGACGTGCCCAGCAATGGCGACACCAAAATGTCGTTGCTGTTGGCACCAGCGGTGTAAAGGTTGGTGCGCATGGCTCCCGTGGTGCACGCGGTTGTGTCGCTAAACCACTGGAAGGGCTCGAACGTGGCGGTGCCGGCTTGAGTCCAGCCTGCAGCACTGGTGTCGAAGTTCTCGACGTAGCTGACTTGGGCGGTTGCCGAGGAGACGGCGAGAAGAGCGGCGGCCGCGGCAAGAAGCGCGCCGGTTGCATGAGAGTGTTGCATAGGTGTAGTACGGGTGGAGGCTGAATGACGAAAGCGCACGCAACCACCGCCAACAAGCATGGGGCGATGACATTGTACTATGGACGACTCTGCGGTCCAGCGCGCTGACCCGCCGTCGCCGTACAACCAAAGGCGCTCACGTCGGAGCGACTGTGGGCCGCGAACAACCGATGCGGATCAACGGAATTGCTGCGAGACGCAAGTTCGGCATGGCACGGGCGTGATCGAACTCGCAGCGCCCGACTGCGCACTTCGAACACCAAGTCAAACAGACGCCGGGGCGGCTTGTTTGAGACGGAATGCTCGCCGCATTCTGTCGCAACGGACCGAACTGCCGACGACGACAAACTTGGATTGCCTGGCGAGACGTCCGTACCGGTGCGTCGCTAGAAGATTGCTAGTAGTCCGTTGCAGAGCGGTTCGGTTTGCAGTCTCACTCTGATCGATACAGGTTGGCCCCCGGAAACGCAGGCGAATCGGCTGATTCGAACGCCGCGAGCGCGGTCAAGGGCCGGCGACCTTTGCGCCGGGCTGCTCAGGCTATACCGCTAGAAGATGGGCACCATCACGGGGCTCGTGATGATCGTCCGGACCAACGGGAACGTTGGTGCATCAATCGTCAAAGCCGACGAGTAGAGCGCGATGCCACTGAGCACCGGCAGGGGGGGCACATTCAGCGTTGCTGTCGCCGTACCTGATGCATCGAGCACGCCAACTGAGCCGACAAACACCGCGTTGAACGGGTCCATGGTGAGGTCGAGAACGGCGTCGTGGTCGAGCGGAAACAACTGGCCGTCGGGCAGCAGCGTGCCAACATGCATCGAGAGCGATAGCGGCATCACATACAAGAGGCCGGCGTCGCCGGGGATCGAAACCGTGACCGTCGTCGATCCGCCCACGGGTGCCGGGCCGGCACAAGAGATCGTTGGCTCCGTGACATTGACGATCTGGTTGCAGGCGACGTTGGTTAGGTATTGACGCTGGCCACTGGGCCAAGTGATCGTCGCGAGATCAACACTTGCCGCGCTACCCAAGCCGAAGTGCATGCGGTGATCGGACCCTCCAGTAAAGCCAATCCCGCTGCGACGGTATTGGCGCTGCTCCAGCCCAGCTGCGTTGACTTCAATGCGGGCCCCCAGGCCGTTGCGGTTGCTAGTCGTGCCTTCTAGCCGGAACTTGATCCAGTTGCCCCCGGCGACGTTGTTGCGGTACATCACCAGGCCCTTCGGGGACTGGAACGGTAAGACCGCGCTGTCGAAGCGTTGCAACACGTCGACCTGGCCGTCGTCGTCGAAGTCCGCCGTCGACATCGTGTGTTGTAGCCAGAACTGATCGAGTCCGTTCTGCGCCGCGGTATCGGTCCACGGCACTTGCGCCGCGGCTGGCGCCCCCGGGTTGCGAAACAGGCCGTTTGGGAGAACCACGTGAACAACGTATAGATCCTGCCAACCATCGTTGTCGTAGTCGAAGAAGTTGGCGCACCATCCCTCCGTCTGTGCGAAGAAGCCGTGGGCCACGGATGCGTCGGTGTAGCGATTGAGCGCAGCATCCCACACCAGGAACAAGTGATCGATTGGCGTATCCGTAGCGAAGATGTCCAGGCCGCCGTCGTTGAACGCGTCGACGAAATCAACTCCCATGCCGTCGATGGCGGCAGCAGCTCCGTATTGTGTTGCGACAGCTGTGAACGTGCCGTCGCCGTTGTTCTGGTAGAGTTCGTTGGCGCCGGCGAAGGACCCCCTTTCGTTGATCTCGATCAGGTCCGGCCACATGTCCTCGTTGAAGTCGATAAAGGCCAGGGCAAACGTCATGCGCGGGGACACGAAGTTCACCGCCGGCGTCATGTCGACAAAGTAGCCGTCGCCGGTGTTGCGGTAGAGTCTGTTTGCTCCCGGCGCACCACTAGTCGACAACCGGTTTCCAACTGCGAGATCGATCCAGCCGTCGCGATCGTAGTCACCGAAGGATGCGCAGTTGTTGTCCTCGGCGTGCACAAGACCACGCAGCGCCGCTTCCTCGGTGAACGCGCCCGTACCGTCGTTGATGAACAGCTTCTGCGGGAGCATGACACCGCCGACAAAAACGTCCTGGTCACCGTCGTTGTCGATATCGGCGGCCTGAATGCACCTCGCCTGTGTGTGCACTCCGAGACCCGACGTCGCCGAAACGTCGGTAAACTGCATCTGGCCATCATTGCGGAACATCGTGAACGCGCCGCCGGCTGCCGGCGTCACGATGATGTCCACGCGGCCGTCGCCGTTGAAGTCGGCGACGCACATTCCGGACCCCATCTGGCTCGTCGCATGCGGTACGGAAGGCACGCCCAGCGGGGCTTGCAGAGCCTGGAACGCTTGCGCTGGGAGGCCGGCCGACAGGAGCAGTGGCAGAAGGCGGTGGCTGACAGGAAGTCTTGGAAGCATGGAGCGATCCGCAGATCTGTAGGGCGAGGAGTAGCCGCCACAATATACCCGCGATTGGACGCCTGGGCGCAACGCTCCCCGTGGCCGCGGTCTGCGGCGCGGGTTGCCCGAGTCGCGGCGGGCTCGCGACGTTGTCGAGTTCGATGCGCCCGGTGATTGGGCAGACCCTGCAGGTCGATATCTCCGATCTGGCCGCAGTCTCGGTGCCGTTGATGGTGATCGGCTTCGCGAGCATTCCTGGTGGCGCGCCGCTATCGGGCTTCGGCGCCGCGGGGCCGAGCTGCAACCTGCTGATTGCCCCCGACCTTGTGGTGTCGCTGCCGTCCGGCGGGTCCTCGACGAGTTACCTGCAACCGATTCCGACCAACCCGGCGTTCCTCGGTGCCGAGTTGTACTTTCACGGAGCGCAACTCGACTTGATCGACTTCAGCGTCACCGAACGCGGCCGCGCCTTGATCGGGCAGTGATCAAACACGAGTTGCGCTAGCTTGTTCGGGGCCGTGCGACACGGGAATTGCGACCACGAGAACGCGGTGATCGGTGATCTCGCGCTCGGCTTCAGCCACCAATCAGGATCGCCGTTGCGTTGCTCATCACTACCGGGAACGTGGCCCCCGGGGTCTGGTCACCGAACACCGCGTAGCTGTGATACAGGCCAAAGCCGACCAGGGCGGGGTTGTTGGGCACCAGCACCGAACTGCTCGAGCTGCCTGCGGGTGACGTCACACCTGCCACCAGCATCTGCAGGCTTGAATGCTCAAGCAAGCAACCCGGGCCGGCGCCAATGACGGTCAAATCAAGCGGCAGTGGGATGCCGCCTTCTTCTAGTTCGGAAGTGCCATCTACCCGGATGGCAATGCAGTTCGGGGCCGCGTTGTGCAGCACTACGGAGTAGACCGCGCCGATGTCTGGGGAGCCGCTGATGCTCGTGGTTGGCATCACGCCGTTGCTGCCGATGCAGTTGTTGCTGCCGTATGGGAACACCTGTTCTGGCGCGACTCGCAGGCTGTCGGATGTCGACTTCAGGTAGTTGTAGGCTTGCTGCTCTTGGGCATTCAGGGAACCTAGCAGGTTGTTCTGTTCGAACGGATCCTGTTGCAGGTCATAGAACTCGTCGTTGGTGGTGTTGTTGCGATCGATCAGCTTGTAGCGATCGTTGCGAATCGAGGCGCGGCCGAAGCCCGACGGATCGGTGATCGGGTCGGGCCACTGGTCGCCTCGCCAGCGGTCGCTGAAGATGTAGTCGCGCAACGTCGGGCTGGTCGCACTTTGCAGGTAGGGCATCAGGCTGATGCCGTCGACCACGTTGAAGCTCGGCACGCCTGCCAATACTCCCGCCATGTCGAGCGCGGTGGCAAAGACATCGACGGTGCTGACCAGGCGCGACTCTTCTCGCGGCACTCCGGCGACGGCCGGTCCGGCGATGATGAAGGGGATGCCGAGGCCTTCTTCGTAGGGGGTCGTCTTGCCGCGGGCAGGGTCGAATGGTGCTTCGGACAGACCGATGGGGGTGCCGTTGTCGCCCAGGAAGATGACGTTCGTGTCGGCCATCACCGTGGTGCCGAGGGTCGCAAACAAGCGACCGATCTCGTTGTCCATGGCCTCGATGGCTGCCTTGTAGAACGGGATGTTCCCGGGGCTCGTCGCCGCACCAGGAACGCTCAGACCGGCGAGGTTCTGGGTGTGCAAGTGCGGGGGTGGCGCGTGGAACGGCGAGTGTGGCGCGGTGAAGGCCAGGTAGCAGACCCACGGCTGACCGCCCGGTTGCGACTGCACGAAGGCAATCGCATCGTCGACGTGCTGCGTGGTCGCATACGTCGCGTTGGTCGTCGCCACACCGTTCACCACGTACGGCCAGTTGAAGAAGCTTGGCTTCGGCGACTCCATCGCGCCCTTGAAAACGCCCCAGCCGCCAACTTGGTCTGGATGGGCGGTTCCCTGCGCCCACTGGCTCATGTGCCACTTGCCGAATGCGCCGTGGGCATAGCCGCTACCGGCGTGGTCCAGTACATCCGGCAGAGTCCAGTCGGCCGCGACCATGGAGCCTGGACCGGTCCAGTTGTTTGACTGGTACCGGATCCACTCGCCGACCTCGTCGCGGAACGTGTGGCGGCCGAGCATGATCGTCATGCGACTCGGCGAACAGGTTTCACACGACCAGGCGTTGCGGAACAGGACGCCGCGGGCTGCCAGGGCATCGATGTTGTTCGTCGGCGCCGGGTTGCTGCCTTCGGCATAGCAACTGACTTGATCGACTCCGAGGTCGTCGGCCAACAAGATGAGCACGTTGTGGCCCTGGGCAGAAAGCGAGGCGTTCCAGCAGAACGCGCCGAGCATCACGGCAATGGTGAATGCCCGGTAGGTGGCGCGGATAGTAGCTTGCATTTCTGTTCCAGGTTGCTGGATTGCACGTCACCGGATTGCACGTCACCGGATTGCACTGTTGCCGGATTGCACTGTCGCCGGATTGCACTGTTGCCAACCGACCGGACTGCCATGGCAGCCCGGGTTTGCAGAGTAGGTGAGGCGCGGCAGTTCTAGCGCACGCCGATGGTCATGGTGACGCCGTTCGACGTCCACAGGTTGGCGAGCGTAAAGTCGATCTCGGCAACTTGCGCGTGCAGCTGCTGGCCAGCGAGCGCCGCATTGGCGGGTAGCGGCAGGCTGATCGTGACACTGCCGGCGGCCGGGACCACCGGGCCGAGGATCGCGTCCGCCGAGTTCGCCAGAACGCAGCCAGGCTGGCCGAAGCCGGGCAGCAGCACGTCGAGTGGCACGGAGGCCGTCGTCAAACCCCAGACAGACAACGCCAGCGATGCCGGACCCATCGTCGTGCAGGTGCCACTCCAAGTGTCGCCCGTCCATGGCGCGTTGTCGGCAACCAGAGTCAGTCCGGTGCCATTCTGCCCCGCGCACCCCGTGCCATAGCTGCTCGTGGTCGCGACAGCCGAGGTCTGGTATTCCCAAGTCTGGTTCTGATGACCTCCGTTGTAGCCGCCGAAACGGTACGTCTTGCTGGCGGCTTCGACGTAGGTGTGCATCGCATCGTACTTGTTGCCCATGCCGGAGGAGCCGCGGTTGATCCAATCGTTGCCGTCGAACTCGTAGGTGTCGTCGTCGGTGGTGGCGGTGCCACCGGGGTAGGTGCCGGACGTGAGCACCCAACGTTCGCGAGTGCTGTCGTAGGCGAGTCCATTGAGCAGTGAACCGTTGTGCGTTCCGTTGGCGAACGGAATCGTTGCCGTTGGAACATTGGTCCAGTCGGAACCGTCCCACAGCCAGGTGTCACCGAGTGCCGCGCCCGACGCGATGCCACCCCAGACCATGGTCAAACCACTGGCTGCGTCGTGCGCCATGGCGTGGTTGCGGCGAACCGGCGGGGAAGTCGTCAGCGGTGTCAGCAGGGTCCAATTGGCGCCGTCCCACGACCACGTCTCGTTGGTTTCCATCGCTGCGGTAGTCGCGTTGCCGCGGCCACCGAACAGCAAGCAGTGGTTCGCATTGAAGTCGTACACCATCGTAGTGTTTTCGAGGTGCGCGGGCGTGTTGACACCGTAGTTCGGGACCGCCGGGGTCTTGTCCGTCCAGGTGTTGGTGATGGCATCCCATTCCCAGGTGTCGGCATTGATGCCGCCGTTGCCGCCCGCCGTGCGGCCACCAAAAACGACCAGCACGGCGCGCGACACATCGTACGCGGCACCGTGACTTTGGCGTCCCGCTGGCAGCGTGCCTGTCGGCGCCATGTCGATCCACGTCGCGCCCCCGACCGCAAACGGGTCGAATCGCCATAGTTCATCGAGGCGTCCGGCTCCGGAGTTGCCGCCGAACATCAGCATGCCGGTGATGTCGCTGGAGTCGGAAGCACCCGTTCGCGGGGTCGGTACGGTGCCGGGGGTGAGCTGTGTCCAGGCAGCTTGAGCCGTAGTGACTCCGATCGTGAGGACGAATGACAGGGCGACAGGGTTGAGTTTCATCGTTGCTTGCAGGGAGGGGGGGAGTGAGTGCGTATCGTAGATTGCCCGGGATGCGTTCGACCGTTCTCTCGCCGAGTCACCGAGGGCTCCGTTGGACTATTCCGTTGAAGCCCCCCGGCCGTTTCGGAGATTGTGGGATAATAGGAATCCGCATGGCGGCGCGTTTTCTGAAACGCGCACCTTCTCCCAGGAGAATCAAGCTGCTCAGTGAGCTTGCGCATCCGCACCATGGACTCCTCCCCGTCTGTCGAAGCTGCCTTCCTGGCCTATCGTTGTACTCGAGAGCCCGCGGCGTTGGCGCAGGTTTACGACAACGCCTCGCCACGGCTTCTGTCGGTGGCGATGCACCTGACCAGGAGTCCGGCGACGGCAGAAGATGTTGTGCAGGACACATTCCTCGTGGCCTTGGAAAACCCGGATCGCTGGGATGAGACGAAGCCATTGATGCCGTGGTTGCTCGGCATCCTGAGCAACCGGGTGCGTCAGGTGGACGGTCTGTCGCGTCGCGCCATCGATCCGGCCCGATTGCTCGTCCCTGATGCGACGGACCCACAAGAAGACTACCAAGCGACGGAACTGCTCGCTCACGTCGACGATGCAATCACCCACCTGGCGCAGCCCTATCGTAGCGTTGTGCTGTTGCGGTTACGCAATGGACTGAGTCCCGCCGACATCTCGATCGCGCTCGGTCGCAATCCGAATACGGTGCGAACCCAACTGGCGCGCGGCATCGAGATGTTGCGCAAAGTGTTGCCTAGTTCGGTGGCCGTGTTGCTTGCTGGCAACCTGGCCGCCTCGACTGGCCTGGCCACTTCGCGTCAGGTCGTCATGCAGCGGGCAGTCGAAATCCAGTCGCAGCTGCGCGCAGCGTATCGGACCGCATTCCTGCACAAGGTCGCTGTGGCGGTCTCGATCGCGGTCGCTATGGGGGTGCTCGCTTGGAGTCTGTTGCCAGCAGATTCTGCCACCCCGCTGCCGGCCGAATCGGTTGCCCAGCACCGGTCTCAGGATCTGGTGGCAGCGCAAGCAGCACCGCTTCCCGACGCAGCAGCTGCGATCCCCTCGCACCTCACCGAGCGGCACGAATCCAGTCCCCTTGGGTCGGCAGCCGTAACGGTTCTGGTGCGCGGTTCCGGAGTTCCGTTCGCCATGGTCGAGCTTGAGCCGCTCGGCGATCGGCCTCGATTGCTTGTTCACCACTACTCGTACCCGCACCGCAATTGGCGCTCGATCGAGCCGGCAAAACCGCTGGCGCGCGATCGCTGGCGAAGTGGCTTCACAGCCGTCGACGGTCACTGCAAGTTTGACAACCTCGCTCCTGGCTACTGGATCTGCCGCACGCTCGGGATCGCCGAGGTCTTCGAGGTCGGCGCTGGCAAGGCCTCCAGCTTGCGGATGGTCGCGCCTGCGAACACGACGATTGTGCAAGGCGTGGTGCTCGACGCGGATGGCCTACAGATCGCCGCGGCGCCCATCTGGAAACTCAACCGTAACGTGCAGACGTCGAGCGTCGTCGTAACGCACAGCGACGAATACGGCAGGTT
>CAXBFC010000168.1:0-15865 GCA_963974725.1 uncultured bacterium
GTTGGAGGAGATGTTCCAAGCGCTCGGTCCGAGCAACGACTCGCCGGTCATTCGCGATTCGCTGCTGTTCGAAAGCTCGACCATGGCCGGCTCCCACGACGGCCTGGCGCGGGTCGATCAACAAGTGCTGTGGTTGCTCTATCGAGGTCTGCAGCCGGGGGATCGTGCCACCGAAATCGAACGGGCGATGCAGCGTTCGTGGGTGTTTGCCGATGCCATCAGCGCGACGCAGGATTGAGCACAGCGGGACGCGACCGGTTCGGCCCGGTGGCTAGCAGACCGCTCTCACAGGGCGTGTTGCTTGCATTTGGCAGCCACTCGGGCATCCTCAGCAACTATGGGGCAGCCTGCTGACTTTCGAAGTGACACGATGACCAAGCCCAACGCCGCCATGCGACGCGCGATGGCGGAGGCGGAAGTTGGCGACGACGTCTGGGGCGAAGACCCGACGGTCCGCGCGCTCGAAGAGCACGTTGCCGAACTGCTCGGCAAACCCGCTGCCGTGTTTGTGCCGTCCGGCACGATGGCGAATCAGCTGGCGATTCACGTGCATTGTCGACCGGGCGATGAGCTGATCTGCGAAGAACGGTCGCACGTCTTCTACTACGAGGGCGGCGCCATCGCCCGCTTGTCGGGAACGCAAGTGCGCACTCTGTCGGCCCCCGATGGTTTCCCAACTTCGCAGCAAGTGCAGTCGGTGGTGCGCATCGACGATCCGCACTACCCGCGATCACGCCTGTTGGTCTTGGAGAACACCCACAACATGGCCGGCGGCCGGGTTGCGGACGCGGCCCGCATCGCCGCCTTGGCAGCCACGGCGCATGCGGCGTCGATGCAGGTGCACATCGACGGCGCCCGCTTGCTCAACGCGGCCGTTGCCCTCGGGTGTGCACCGGCCGACTTGGTTGCCTCTGCAGATTCGACCACGCTCTGTTTGAGCAAAGGGCTGGGGGCGCCAGTTGGCTCGCTGCTCGCCGGTCAAGAAGACTTCATCCACGAGGCCCGCCGGGCCCGCAAGGCGTTTGGCGGCGGCATGCGGCAAGCTGGCGTGCTGGCGGCAGCGGGCCTGATCGCGGTCCACGAAGGTCCCGCTCTGTTGGCGGTGGACCATCAGCGCGCCAAGGCACTCGCTTCCGGCCTTGCCGAACTGCCGTGGGCATCGGTCGATGTCGCCGCCACCGAATCCAACATCGTCATGCTCGAACCGGGGCCTGAGTCGGTGCAGCCCTTGCTGGATCAACTGGCTGCTGGTGGCGTGCGCGCGGCGCTCGCCAGCCCAACCCGCATTCGCTTTGTGCTGCACCGCGATCTCGACGAGCAATGCGTGCCGCGATGCTTGACGATATGCCGTGCATTCTCAGCCAGTTGAAGGACGATGCTGAGATCGTCGCACGAGCGACATTTGGCCAGCAAGAACGGACTCCGCGCCTTCTCCTAATCCCAATCTGCCCTAACCCCAATTTGAACGACGCACTGTGAGCATTTTCAAAGCCTACGATATTCGCGGCACCTACCCCGACCAGATCGACGCGAAGAACGCGTTCCGCATCGGCGCGGCGATGGTGCGATTCCTGTCCGCCAAGCGTCTCGTGGTGGGACGCGACATGCGCACCATGGCGCCGGAAATCTCGGACGCCGTCATGGAAGGCATGATGTCGCAGGGCTGCGATGTCGTCGACATCGGCTTGACTTCGACGCCGATGGTCTACTACGGCATCGGCAAGATCGAATGCGATGGCGGCATGGTCGTGACGGCCTCGCACAATCCAAAGCAATACATTGGCTTCAAGATGTGCCGTGCCGAGGCGCGCCCGTTGTCCGGCAACAGCGGCATCAAGGACATCGAAGAGATGGTCCTCAACGCAGACCTGTCGCCGACCGGCAAACAAGGCAAGCGCGAGCAAGTCGACTTGATGGATGACTGGTGCGCGCACATCGCCGGGTTCGCGCGCGGCATCAAGCCGATCAAGGTTTGCGTCGACTACGCCAACGGCATGGGCGGCAACGAGTCCCCAGCCATCTTCAAACGCATCCCTGGCCTTGAGGTCGTCTCGATCTACGAAGAGCTCGACGGCACCTTCCCGAACCACGAAGCCAACCCGCTCAAGGAGTCCAACCTCGACGACCTGCGCGCACTGGTCAAGAAGCACGGCGCGACGATTGGACTCGCGTTCGATGGCGACGCCGATCGCTGCGCCTTCGTCGATGAGGACGGCCGCACCGTGCACGCCGACTTGATCACGGTCATGTTGGCTCGCGGCATGCTGCAGCGTCACCCGGGCAAGGGCATCATCTACGACCTGCGCTCCAGCAAGGTGTTGCCCGAAGAGATCGAAAGGCTCGGCGGTCGCCCGGTGCGCGAACGCGTCGGTCACTCGTTCATGAAGGAGACCATGCGCAAGACGGATTGCATCGGCGGCGGCGAGCTGTCGGGGCACTTCTACTTCGCGGAAAACTACTTCACCGACTGTGGCGTGCTGGCCGCAATCGAGGTGCTCAACCAGCTGAGTGCCGAAGGCAAGACCCTCAAGCAAGCTGCCGACCCGCTGCGCAAGTACTTCGGCACCGGCGAGATCAACTTCAAGGTCGAGGACAAGGACGGCCTGATGAAGCAGATCGAAGAGCGCTTCAAGGATGGCGAGGTCGACCACCTCGACGGCGTGACCGCGACCTTCTCTGATTGGTGGGTCAACGTGCGTCCGAGCAACACCGAACCGTTCCTGCGCATGTGCCTCGAAGCGCACACCCAAGAGCTGATGGAGCAGAAGCGCGACGAAGTGTTCGCCATCCTCGGTACGCCGGTCGACCACTAGTCGTTGCAGAGACATGCGGGCTAGCCCCGCCTGGCCGTTGACCAGCCTGCGAGGATCGTGTCCGTTGCTGTTCCTATGTACACGCGTCCATCCGGCATCGTCACGCTGACCACCGACTTCGGCTTTCGGGATCCCTACGTAGGAATCCTGAAGGGCGCGCTGATCAAGGCGTCGGACAAACCGCGCGTCATCGACCTGTGCCACAATGTGGCGGCCCAGGACATCGCGATGGGCGCATTCATGCTCTGGACTGCGATCGACCGGTTCCCGCCGGGCACCGTGCACGTGGGGGTCGTTGACCCAGGTGTTGGCACGGAGCGGCGTCTGTTGGCGGTGACGGCGCATGGCCAATACTGGCTGGTGCCCGACAACGGCCTCTGTGGCGCCGTCATGGCCAGCGCCAAAACGGCCGAAGCGCGGGTCATCGACACCGAGCACCTACGGATCCGGCGCACGTCACAAACCTTCGATGGTCGGGATGTCCTTGCTCCGGTCGCTGCGTGGCTAGCCAGCGGTCACTACGGCTTCTCAGCGATGGGGCCTCGCATCGAAGACGCCGACGGCACCGACTTCGTCTTTGCAGGGGATTCCCGGGTCGTACACGTCGATACCTACGGCAACTTGATCACCAATCTACGCGGCTCGGAGTTGGCCAACCAGCAGGTGGTTTGCGGCGGGCAAACGCTGCCGGTGCACCGAACCTATGGCGAAGTAGCGCCCGGCGAACCCTTGGCATACATCGGCTCATTCGGGCTCGTCGAGGTCGCCGTGGCCAATGGCAACGCCAGCGAGCGCCTCGGAATACAGCGTGGCGCGCCGATTGCGCTGTCGAGGTCGTAGGGCCGAGGTCGTAAGATCGGCTGCGAACATGACAGCTAGCGAAACGAATACGAAGCGAACTCTTCGCATTGTCGGGGTGCCGATGGATTTGGGTGCCGGCCGCCGCGGGGTCGACATGGGCCCGTCGGCCATCCGCATCGCCGGGGTCAGCGAGAAGCTGCGCAAGCTTGGCTACGTTGTCAAGGACGACGGGGATGTCGGTGTGCCCGCTCCCGAGACCCGTGAGCCGGGCGATACCAACGCGCGCTACCTCGAGCCGATCTACCACGTCTGCAATCGTCTGCGCATGCGGGTTCGACGAGCCCTTGATCAGGGCGACACCCCGGTCGTGCTCGGCGGCGACCACAGCATTGCCATCGGCACGGTTTCCGGCGTCTCCGAGCACTTCCGAGAAAAGGGCGAGAAGATCGGCCTGATCTGGGTCGATGCGCACGGCGACATGAACACGCCTGAGAGTTCGCCGTCCGGGAACATCCACGGCATGCCGCTCGCGACGGTGCTCGGCATGGGGCACCCGAAGTTGGTCGAGATGGGTGGCTTCTCCCCGAAGGTGGAGAAGGCCAACGTGTGCTTGATCGGCATTCGCGACATCGACGACAACGAACGCAAGATCATCCGCGAGTCTGGCATCTGCGCCTACACGATGCGCGACGTCGATGAACGCGGCATTGGCCCGATCATGAAGGAAGCGATCGGCATTGCCTGCAAGGGCACCGCGGGCTTCCACATGTCGTTCGATCTCGACGGCATGGATCCGCGCGACGTTCCCGGCACCGGCACACCCGTGAAGGGTGGCCTCAATTGGCGAGAGGCCAACCTGCTGATGGAGCTAGCCAGCGACTCCGGCAAGATGCGCAGCCTCGAAGTCACCGAGCTCAACCCGATCCTCGACATCGTGAACCAGTCGGGTGAGGTGGCGGTGGACGTCATCACGTCGGCTTTCGGCAAGCGCATCCTCTGAGCGCATACTCTGAGCGCGCGGCAGGCGGCGCCATGCGGCGTTAGATGGCAGCGGAGTTGCCACCCGCGGGGCGGGCTGCGCGGCGCAAATGCTCAGCGGGGCAACGCCCCGCCTCCGCTTTGCTTGCTTGTCTGCCTTGCCTGGCACCGCCTGACGCACGCTCAGAGCATGCGCGTTTGGGGGGTGGGGTGCGGGGGGCTTGGGATGTACCGGTCATTGGGGGACCGGGGTGGCGCTAGGCCGCGGGGCGGCTAGCGGGGGCGAGTGGGGTGGTCTACTGGTTGGACCGGGGTGGGGTAGGCCGCGGGGCGGCCTAGTGGCTAGCGGGCTTTGGTTACCAGTCGATGCCGAAGGTGATGTCGGCGTAGAAGCCTTGGTCTAGGGCGCCTTCGGAGGGGTCGAAGTTGCCGGCTCCGGTGGAGAGTTCGTACTCGCCGGCTAGGACTAGGCCGCCTCGGGTTCGTAGGGAGACGTAGTCGCTGAAGCGGTGGGTCATGCCGATGTAGGTGATGACTTCTTGGACGCGGACGTCGCCGGGTTGCTTGCCCGTTGTTGAGGTGGAGCGGACCCGGTATTCGGCGCCGTTGACTTCGGCGCCGAAGGCGAACGAGGTCGCGGCGGATGGCCACCACGAGACTTCAACGTATTCGGGGGCTAGGAGGTCTAGGCGCAGGCCGTCGACGATCTCCCAGCTGAAGCCCAAGTAGGGGAGCCATGGAGCGTCTTCGAATACCTGGCTGTAGCGCGCGCCGAACTTGAAGAAGAAGTTTTCGATCGGGCGGTAGGTGAACAAGGCGCTCGACGGGAAGTCGTAGTCCTTGTGACCGGGGCTGTCTTCGAGGTCCGAGTAGAGTCCCGGGTTGGTCTCGAGTTCCATCAACAGGTTCGGCGTCAAGAACCAACCCAAGCCGACGCGCGCGCCGACTGCGGTTAGCGTTTCGTCGCCGAAGTTGGACTCGCTGTTGATGCCGGGGTTGTTCCGGGTGCCGAACGGCGAGGTCGTGTTGTAGTGACGACCGTAGTGGTAGAGGCCAAACTTCAGGTAGGCCTCGGTCGTGATGATCATCGCGGCTTCGATATCGAAGTCGTAGCCCAGCATGTCGAAGCTGCCGGGCTCGTCGGAGATGCGCTGCTTCGGCATCAAGCGTGCACGCAGCTCCATCGCCGGATCGTAGCGTTCGAAGCGATCCATGAACTCGCCATGGTGCTGCCGGAATAGCTGTGGCAGCGTGTAGCGCTCCTCATCATCCTGACGGAGCCGGCGATCGCTATACCGCAGGCTGAGGCTGTCTTCGAAGTGGCTGCTGCCGCCTCCGCTCATGCCTGATGAAAGGTTGCTGGCTGCGGTGGTGGCACCGAGCTGAAGCAGACCTGTAGATGTAGCAGGCTCTTGTGCGACCGCCGAAGCGACGCCGAAGAACGCACCGAGAGTTACCCGTGCAAGTTGGTTGCGCATACGCCCTGTCTGACCGTGTCTGACCGTGATTGACCGAACGCAGATCGTGACCACGACACCGTCGGATTCAAGACCAAAGGTTCCTGGCTTCGTGGACAGTTGTCCACATCGGGCCTAAGTGGCGCGTTCCAATCGCTCGCCGGAGCTCGTGAATTTGCACCTGGGCGGCCGCTTCGCACCAATCTGGCACTGAGACTTCTAGCGCTGGAAGATCGGCAGGTATTGGCGCGGCATCTGCAACAGGATGCAGGCCATCGCCGTGCCGAACTCATCGCCGGGTCCGGTGTCGTTGCGCCAGCGGCCATCGCTGGCTTGCGAGGCGAGCAGGTCCGACGCAAGCCGCGCGTAGAACTCGCGCAAACGGGTGCCGCCGAACTGGTAGAAGGCTTGGGCGGCGTAGTAGTTGCCGTACCAGTAGTAGAAGTGGCTCCGGTAGTAGCTTTGCACCGTTTGGTATTCCTCCTCGAGGAACTTCAGCACGGGGTCGCAAAGGTTGTCGTCGTGGATGCCGGCGCTCGATAGGGCCGTGAGCGCGGCCGCGTTGATCGAGTACTCGCGTGACTTGTCGTAGCGGCCGCGGCCGTAGATTTTGTAGTAGTAGAGGCCGTTGTCGCGGTAGCCGTTCTGGACCCGGCTGTCGCTGACGTATTTCATCGAGCGCGCGATCGTATCGCTCGGCACGCGGATGCCGATATTGCGCGACGCCCGCAGCGCCTGCAGTTGGCAAACGGTGACCGAGAGGTCCGTGTTGCGATCAAACGCGTTGTAGCGCCATCCACCGTCTTGGTTCTGGCAGTCGACGATCAGGTTGACCGCCTTCTCGAGGCTCACCTTGGTGCGTTCGTTGGCGGCCATGCCGTAGACCTCGGCCAAGAACAAGGTGCCGAATGCATGGCTGTACATTCGCGTGCCGGCAGACGACAGCAGGCCAGATTTTTGTGAGTGGGTGACGACAAAGTCCTCGGCCAGGCGCACGACGTCTTTGTACTGGCCACGATCCGGTAGGTTTCCGCCCGCCAAGAAGGCCATGCCGCAGATCGCGGTGACGCCGAGGTGGCCCTCGCCGCCCTTGCGTTGGCCTTCGGGCAGGATGCTCTGATCGAGAATGGAGTAGTGGTCGTTCTGCTTGTGGCCGACGAAACCGGTCCAAGCCCCGCTGCTGAGTTGCCGTGCCTTGAGCCAAGCCAGACCACGTTCGGCAGCGGCCGTGCACCGGTCCGCCAACTCGCGGTCGAACCAAGCAGCTTCGGTGGACTTGGCGGCCTCGCCCTGATTTCCAGCGCCCTGATTGCCAGTGCCCTGAGTTCCAGCGCCCGGTTTGCCGGCAGCCTGCTGGCCGACGCCCTGGGTCTCAGCAACCGCTTTGCCAGCAGGCCCCTGTTCGGAGCCAGCTTCGGCAGTCGACCCCGGTGCCTGCGCGAGGCAGGCCGTCAGCATGAGCAGCGTCAGCATGTTGGCATCGCCCGGTAGGGGCGGGAATCATTGTCGCGGCAACTCGGGAGAACGCCAGCGTGTCGGCTCCACATTGGCGAATTGCCACGTCTTGCGGAGCGCCCAGTTTCGAGACTGGCCCGTTCGCGCTGACCAGTTTCGAAGAGATTCTTGCGAGGTGGCCAGCCGGCCCAGTTCGATCAGCTGTGCAACAGGTCGCGCAAGACGTTGCCGTAGACATCCGTAAGGCGCAGGTCCCGGCCACCGAATCGATACACGAACCGTTCATGGTCGATACCTAGTTGCCACAGCAACGTCGCGTGCAGGTCGTGGATGGACACCGGGTTCTCCTCGGCCTTGTAGCCGTAGTCATCGGTGTTGCCGTAGCTGGTGCCGGCCTTGAAGCCGCCGCCGGCCATCCACATCGTGAATCCGAACGGGTTGTGGTCGCGGCCATTGCTGCCTTGCGCGAACGGCGTGCGGCCAAACTCGCCGCCGAATACGACGATCGTTTCGTCGAGCAAACCTCGTGCATCGAGATCGGCGAGCAGCGCGGCGATCGGCTTGTCGACCGTCTTGCAGTTGCGTTCGAGGCCACGGCGCAGGTTGTTGTGCTGATCCCAGCGGTCGCTGCCGGTATCGGGCACGGTCAGCTCGATGAACCGCACGCCGCGTTCGACCAGGCGGCGCGCCAGCAGGCATTGCCGGCCGTAGGTGCGGGTCTGCTCGTATTCGTCGTTGCAGCCATACATCTCGCGGGTTGCATCGGACTCGCCAGCAATCTCGAGCAAGTCGGGAACCGCGGTCTGCATGCGGAATGCCAGCTCGTGGTTGGCGATCGCCGCTTCGAGCGCTGGATCGCTACCGTCGGCGTCGAGCGACAGTTGGTTGAGGCGGCGCGTCAGGGCGAGTTTGCGGCGTTGCCGCTCGTCGCTCTCGCGCGGCTTGATGTTGGCTACAGCGTCGCCCTTCATGCGAAACAGCGACCCCTGACTGTGCGCCGGCAAGAAGCCTGAGTGGAAGTTGTCGACGCCGCCAGGCGGCACCAGGCCGCCGTTGAGCACGATGAACGCCGGTAGGTCCTGGGCATCACTGCCGAGTCCGTAGCCGATCCAAGCTCCCATGCTCGGCCGCCCTTGCAAGCCGTGGCCGGTGTGCAGGAAGTAGTTCGCGTTGGTGTGTTCGCTGAAGTCGGCGTACATCGAACGCACGACACATAGCTTGTCGGCAGAAGATGCGATGTGCGGCAGCAAATCGCTGATCCATTGGCCGCTCTCGCCGTGCTGCTTGAACTTGGCGACCGGGCCAAGGGTGTTGCCGGCGTTGTTGAACTGCGTTGGTTCCTTCGGCAGAGCAAACGGCTTGCCGTTCTCCTTGACGAGCCGCTCCTTGTAGTCAAACAAGTCTTGGCAGCTGGGGGCGCCATCCATGTAGAGGAAGATGACCGAGCGCGCCCGCGGTGCGTGATGGCGGACCAGAGCGCCACCGCTGCCGCCTGGCTGCAGAAGACTCTGCATGGGGTTCCGCTCGGCAGCACTCTGCCCGCTGGCATCGCGGCCTAGCAAGTGAGCCAACGGCAGCATCGCAAAGCCGTTCGCTGCTTGGCGCAGCAGGTCGCGGCGCGAAGGGCGGAACGCGGGGGTTTGGCGATGGTTGTTCATCGGCGGAACCGGAACTCGGTGGTGTTGACGAGCGCGTGCACGACGTCGCTCCAGGTGCGCAATTCTCTTTCTCGCTGGTCGGCAGCCGCGCGGATGAAGGCGAGCAGCGATTCCAGTTCGTTGGCCCTGGGCTTGCGCGCGAAGGCCAATTCGTAGGCGAGCTGCAGTCGTTGCGCCGGATTGTCGCTGTGCGCGATCACGCGCCTGGCAAACAGCCTGCACAAATCGTGCACAAGCGGAGCGTTGGCCAGCGTCAACGCTTGCGCTGGCACATTGGACGTGTTGCGCTTGCCGACGGTTGCGAACGGGGTCGGCAGGTCGAACGCGAGCAGCATCTCCGGCATGAAGTTGCGGCGCATCGCGAGATAGATGCTGCGGCGTCCGTGGCCATCCCGTGGATCGTGTCGACCCGGCCGGCCACGCGCGTGCGTCACCGCTTCGTCGGGCTGCTCGATCGATGGGCCGTAGAGCTTGGGGTCGATTCGGCCACTGATCGCGAGCAAGGTGTCGCGCAACACTTCCGCCTCGAGCGGGCGCACGTTCTGGCGATGCAGATAGAGGTTGTTGGCGTCGCGGCTCGCCGCTTGCTTGCGTCGCTGACTACGCTGCCGGTAGGTGTGCGAGGTCACGATGCGGCGAATGCTGTGCTTCAACGACCAACCATGGCGCTTGAAATCCTGCGCCAACCAGTCGAGCAGATCGGGATGACTCGGCAGTTCTCCAAGCGCGCCAAAGTTGTCGACACTCTTGACCAGGCCTCGGCCAAACAGGTGGTGCCAAAGGCGGTTGACCAGCACCCGCGCCGGCAGCGGGTTGCTATCGGCGAGCACCGCGTCGGCCAATTCGAGGCGGCCACTGGTGTCCGTTGGCGCGGTCTTGGCCGAAGCATCGAGCGCCGACAAGAAGCGGCGTGGCGCCGGTTCGCCGGGGCGTTTGTGGTCACCACGCAGATACACGTAGCCATCAATGCCGCTGCCGTCGGCCATCGCCGGGATCGTCGGCGAGACCGGCAAGGCCGCCTGCGCCGCGCTCAGGCGCTGACGAGCCTCACGCCAGGCCTTTCTGGTGCGCGCCGCATCGGCTTCGGCAACCAGCGGCACGCTCGTCGTCGCGGGTGGGCTGCCATGCGGCGAGTTGCACACCGATTGCAGCGCGATCCAGCAATGGTCCGGATAGCGGCCACGGTTGTGACGCGGATCGCCGAGGTCGGGTGCTCGCTGATCGATGGCCTGGAGGTGGGCCTTGTGGCCGAGCCACATGTTGACGTCGAAGGTGATCCAGTGGGCTTCGTGGTTGTCGATGTTGCGATGCAGGTCGCCGTAGATCGGGTTGCGCACGATGTGGAAGCCATCGACGATCAACTTGATGCGGCTGTGGTGGCCGGCAGTGCGAACATGCACGTAACGATGTTCGAGCGGGAACGTCGCAGTCGCCACGGTGCCCTCGCGTTGGGTGCCTGCGGCGGCACTCAACCAGAACGCGCCCGGCAGTTGCTGCAACTGCGGCTTGTCGTCGTTCGGGTTGGCGCAGAACGGGCCGCACCAAGGCTCGCAGCCAAAGGCGTCGTTGCTGACAAACCACTGGCTCGATGCGTCGTTGGCGTCCGCAATCACTACGTCTTCCGCGCGGAAGGTGACACCGCTTGCAATCGCCTTGGCATCCGGCAGCCACAGGCTGCTGAGTTCGCGTTGCTGGGTCAGGGCGGCCTGGTATTCGTCCGACTCGGGCGACACTTCTTTCAGAGACGCTTGCACGTAGCGCGAGCTCTGCACAAAGCTGAACAGCGAGTAGTAGTCACGCGTCGGGATGGCATCGAACTTGTGGTCGTGGCAGCGTGCGCACGCGACCGTCATGCCGAGGAACGCCTTGCCGAACACGTCAATCTGGTTGTCGACGCGGTCCGCTTGATGCTGCATCGCATCCACTGGCGAGTGGGTCTGTTCGACAAACCACCACGACGCGGTTGCCTGCACACTCTCGTTGTTGCCGTGTTGATCACGGCGCGGTTCGGCCAGTAGATCTCCGGCGATGTGCTCGCGAACAAACTGGTCGTACGGCAGATCCTGGTTGAGGGCGCGAATGACGTAGTCGCGATAGCGCCAGGCATTGGGGATTTCGAAGTCAAACTCGTGCCCGAGCGTCTCGCAATAGCGCACCAGGTCGAGCCAGTGCCGCGCCCAGCGTTCGCCGAAGTGCGGCGACGCAAGCAAGTCGTCCACTTCGCGAAGGTAGTCGGCGTCGGTTGGCGTGTTGCCAAATCTGGCGATGGCTGCCGGCGTCGGTGGCAGCCCGACCAGGTCGAACCACAGACGGCGCAGCTGTTCGTGCGGCGCCGCCACGGCAGCAGGTTCCAGATCGATCGCCTGCAGCCTGGCTGTGATGAAGCCGTCGACCGGGTGGCTCGCGTCTGGCGCCGTGACCTTGCGCAGCGGCTGCCACGCCCAGTGGTTGAGGCGCTCGGCCATCGGCGTGCCATCGGGCACCGGCGACGGATCCTGTGACCTCGCCGAGGGTGCCAGCGCAACAGTGCACAGCAGCCCCACTCGCAGTCCGGCGCGCAGGCCAGCTAGCCGCAGCAACAGGTTTGCCCGTAGGCGAGCGAGACGCGTGGCTTGTGGCGGATGCAGCATGGCAACCCCACCGTTGTAGAAGGTCGCTACCAGGGCGGCAACCCGGTAGCGTTCCGATCCTGATCCTATGAAGAAGTCTGCCTCCTCGACGCGTTCTCGTTCTCGCAAGCCGGTGCTCGATGTCGAACCTCGATCGCCGTCCTTGGTTGGTCACACGGCAATTGTCACCGGCAGTAGCAAAGGCCTTGGCAAGGCCATGGCGATCGCTCTGGGCGATGCCGGCGCCAAGGTCGTCATCAACTACTATCACGGCAAGGAGCAGGCGGAGCGCACGTTGGCCGAGGTGCGGTCTCGCGACATCGAAGCCGAGATGATCCGGGCAGATGTGACCAACGAGCGACAAGTCCAGAAGCTCGTCGATGAGACCACCAAGCGCTTGGGGGCTCCCGACATCGCCGTACTCAACGCGACGCCGGATCAGCCGCAGATGCCGATCGAGAAATACGACTGGGCCTTCCACCAGCAGATGCTCGACTTCTTCGTCAAGTCGCCGTTCTTGATGACGCGTGCGATGTTGCCGCGCATGAAGAAGAAGAAGTTTGGCCGCATCATCAACATCGGCAGCGAAGTGTTCCGTCGCGGCGTGCCGAACTTCTCGCCGTACGTGGCAGCCAAGGGTGCGCAGGCAGGCTGGACGCGCAGCATGGCGAGCGAGCTCGCACCATGGCGCATCACGGTCAACATGGTCTCGCCTGGCTGGATCCCGGTCGAACGTCACGACAAGGACCCGAAGGCGTTGAAGGACGGCTACGAGGCGTTGATCCCGATGAAGCGCTGGGGAGTGCCCGGCGACATCGGCGGCATCGTCGCGTTCCTCGCCAGCCAACAGGCCTCGTTCATCACCGGTCAAGATGTTGCCGTCAACGGCGGCATGACGGTTGGCTAGTTCCCACTTGGAGATCCCCATGCTGCGACGTTCGTGCCTTTTGCTTCTCGCTGCTGCGGCAGTCTCTCTCGTTGGATGCGGCGACCCGACCTCGGGTGGCGCTAGTCCGGCCAAGCCGCGCGTCGCGTTCGTTACGAACTGCGCCGTGGAGTTCTGGGCGATTGCCGAGGCAGGCGCGCAAGCGGCGGCCAACACCAACGACGTCGAAGTGCTCGTGCGCATGCCGCCCAACGGCACCGCCGAGGAGCAGAAGCGCGCTCTCGAAGACCTGGTTGCTGCCGGCGTCTCGGGCATCGCGGTCAGCCCCAAGGATCCCGACAACATGACCGGTTTGCTGGACAGCATCGGGCAGCGCTGCAACCTGATCACGCACGACTCGGATGCACCAGCTAGCCAGCGCCTGTGCTTCATCGGGGTCGCCAACTACGAAGCCGGTCGCATGTGCGGCCAGCTGGTCGAAGAAGCGCTGCCGGATGGCGGCGCGATCGTGATCATCGTCGGCACCCTCGATCAGGACAATGCACGTCATCGCAGGCAGGGATTGATCGACTACCTGCTCGGCCGCGAACAGGATGCAACGCGCTTCGACAAGTCGGATGCCGTGCTCAAGAACGACAAGTGGGAAATCCGGGCGACGTCGACCGATCAATTCAGTCCGCAAACGGCGAAGAACGTCATCCAGGATTGGCTGACACGCTGGCCGGACATCCAAGGCATGGTCGGACTGTTCGCGTATGAGCCACCGGTCATTCTCGATGCGGTCAAGGCCGCGGGGCGGCTCGATCAGATCAAGATCATCGGCTTCGACGAGGACGAGGGTACCTTGCAGGGCATCCAGGACGGCACGGTGTACGGCACCGTGGTGCAGAACCCATATGAGTATGGCCGCCAATCGGTAGAGCTGCTCGCGAAATTGGCGCGCGAACCGGACCAAGCAAAGCGCAAGGCGTTGCTGCCGGCGAACGGCGTGATCGTGGTACCCGCGCGCCAGATTCGCAAAGACAACGTCGAGGCCTTTTGGAGCGACTTGAAGCAGAAGCTCGGCAGATAGTCGTGGGAGCCGTTGCCACCAAGCAAGTGTTCCTGAGCGCGCGGGGCGTCAGCAAGGCGTTTCCCGGCGTGCAGGCACTCGACGAAGTCGACTTCGAAGCCAAGGGTGGCGAAGTCGTCGCGCTGGTGGGTGAGAACGGTGCCGGCAAGAGCACGTTGATGAAGATCCTCGCCGGTTTGCATCGTCCCGACTCGGGCACGGTGTCCCTGCACGGCGAACAGGTTGCGCTGCAGTCGCCACTGGATGCGTTGCATCGCGGCATCGCGCTGATCCATCAAGAACTCAACTTGTGCGACAACCTGACCGTCTCAGGTGCCATGTTCCTCGGCGCCGAGCTGCGCCGGGGCCCGTTCTTGCGCGAGCGCGAGATGGCGGCAAGCACGCGCCACTGGTTGTCGCGGCTCGGACTCGAGATCGATCCCCGAACCAAGGTTGCTGACCTGCGGCCTGGCCAACGCCAGATGTTGGAGATCGCCCGGGCGCTGCGTTCCGAGGCTCGCATCCTGATCATGGACGAGCCGACCTCGAGCCTGGCCCAGGTCGAGGTCGAGCGCTTGTTCGAGGTCGTTCGGGACCTGCAGCAGAAGGGCATCGCGGTGATCTACATCACGCACCGCCTGTCAGAGATCGCCGTGCTGGCCGACCGAGTCGTGGGGCTGCGTGACGGTCGCAACAGTGGCTCGCTGAGCCGCGACCAGATTGATCACGACGCGTTGGTGCAGTTGATGGTCGGGCGCGAGCTCAGTGGCATTCGGCGCAAGGCGCACACTCCTGGAGCCGTGGCGCTCGAGGTGCGGGGCGTGCGCACGCGAAGCTATCCCGCGGCCGAAGTGGACTTGACGGTGCGGCGCGGCGAACTCGTCGCCATCGCAGGGTTGCTCGGCTCGGGCCGCAGCGAACTGCTGCGTGCCTTGTTCGGCGTCGATAGCCGAATGGCGGGTTCCGTCGCGGTGGCGGGCAGTGCGCTGCGCGTCGGCGAGCCACGCGCAGCAGTTGCTGCCGGCGTCGCCCTGCTGCCCGAAGATCGCAAAAGTGAAGGCCTCGTGCTCAGCATGTCGGTCGCCGAAAATTTGTCGCTGCCGACGCTACATCGCCGCGGCTGGTGGTTGGATCAGGGCTACCAAGACCAGTTGGCGAAGACGAGCATTGCCGACCTTGGCATCGCATGCCGCAACAGCGCGCAGATGACGAGTTCGCTGTCCGGTGGCAACCAGCAGAAGATCGTGCTCGGCAAGTGGCTGGCGACGAATCCCCAGGTGTTGCTGCTCGATGAGCCGACGCGTGGCGTCGACGTCGGTGCCCGTGCGGAGATCTATCGCCGGCTCGACGAGCTGGCGAACGCCGGGCTGGCGGTGCTGTTTGTCAGTTCCGAGCTGGAAGAAGTACTGCTGCTGGCCGATCGCGTGCTTGTGATGCACGACGGCGCAATCCAAGGCGAGGTGGCCGGGGACGCGATGACGGAAGAGAACATCATGCTGTTGGCAACCGGATCGAAGGTCTCATGAACAAGCTTTGGGGCATCGCGGGCCTGATCCTGCTGGTCGCTTTGGTCACGGCATGGCTGTCGTACGATCCGACCACGGGCAACATCCCGTTCCTGTCGGCATACAACCTTGAGAACCTGCTGCGACGGCTCGGCATGTTTGGCGTGCTCAGCATCGCCGCCGCGTTCGTGATTGTGACCGGCGGCATTGACCTGTCGATTGGCTCGGTCGTCTGTGTCTCGGGCTGCATCTTGCCGTGGCTGCTCGGGTCGTGCGGCTTGCCGGCGTGGCTCGCGTTGCCAGCGGTCCTGTTGTTGTCCGCGGCGATCGGGTTGTGGCACGGCTTCTTGGTGGTCGGCCTGCGCTTGCAGCCCTTCGTCGTGACGTTGTGTGGCTTGCTGCTCTACCGCGGCCTGATGCGCAACTTCACCGGCGACCAAACCATGGGTCTCGGCGATGCCGGCGAGGGACTGCGCTGGTTGGCCACCGGCAAGATCCCGATCACCGATGGCTTTGGCCTGCCTGCCCCGCTGTGTGTGCTGTTCGTGGTCGCGTTGATCACCGGGCTCATCTGGCAACGCACGGTGTGGGGCCGTCACCTGTTCGCACTTGGTCGGAACGAGGAGGCCGCCAGGTTCGCCGGCGTACCGAC
>CAXBFC010000169.1:0-15769 GCA_963974725.1 uncultured bacterium
CCTGGCGTGCGCACGGTCGTTACTGGACACGTCGATAGCCGCACGACCTTTTCGGCGGTGCTGCCGAGCAGTGCATGCGTGATGCCGGTATGTCCATGTGTGCCTAGCACGATCATGTCCGCTGATTCTTTCTTGGCGCATTCAAGCGTGGCGACGTGCGCTTCGCCATGAGCGACCAGTGGCCGGACCTTGAGTTTTGGCAGTGCCTTTTGAAGTTCCGCCATGCGCACCTTGAGCGACTCTTCGGCGCGGGTTTCCAGCTCCTCTTGGATGTGGTGGAACGAGGCGGACATGCCAAAGCTGCGCAATGGATAGTCCATCACGGGAATGACGTGCAGCAAGACGAGTTCGGCGCCAAAGGCCTCGGCCATCGTCGCCGCATATTCGGAGGCGCGGGTTGAGGTAGGGGAGAAATCGGTTGGGCAGATGATGCGTGCAAGCTTGATCATTGGGCTCCAAGAATCGGATACGTACAGCGAAAGCTGAATCGCGTTCTTCCGCAAGTGCGCAGTTCTGCTGACATCGGATATCGACACGCCGCTGCGTCCGGGTTCCACTGCTTGTATGGATCTCGAACCCGAAGGAATTGTGCCGCCGGACAGCGATGTTGCGGTTGGCAACGATCCGGCCGTTCGAGAGATCGAGCGCTTGCTGGAGTCTGGCAAGATCGAAGAGGGGTTGCTGGCCATCGATGCGGCGATGGCGGCAGGTCGCGGCAACTCTGCCGATTTGACCTTCTTGCGCGGTGACGCGTGCCTGGGGCTTGGCCTGGCGCGCGAGGCCGAACGTGAGTTCCGCAGTGTGCTGCAGGGCGACCCGGATTGTCCGTCGTCGCGGTGTTGGCTCGCCATGAGCCTCTACTTGCAGTGGCGGTTCGACGAGGCGGAAGCGGCGGTCGCTGCAGCGCGTGCGCTGCCGGATGCCCTGGTTGACGCCGACGTGGTCGCGGCGTGTTTGCTCGAGCGCAAGGGAAACTACCGCGAGGCCGACGGCCTGTTCGAACGCGCGGCGACGGCGTCGCCGGACAAGTATTCGGTGCCGGTGCGCATGTTGCGTGACGAGTTTGATCGTGAGGTTCAGGAGGCCGTTGGTGCGTTGCCGCCTCAATTCCAGGGCTACCTGGATCAGGTGCCAGTCATCGTGCAGGAGTTGCCCGACGCGGCGTTTGCGCGATCTGATGCGAACACGGATGCCGACATCCTCAGCCCGGACATGCTTGGGCTTTTTGATGGCACGCCGATTGTCGACGAGGCCGACAGCGAAGTCTCGGCGGGGCCTAGCAAGATCTACTTGTTCCAGCGCAATCTCGAGCGCATGGCGACCGGTCGCGAAAACCTGGTCGAACAGATTCGCATCACGTTGTGGCACGAACTGGGCCACTACCTCGGCTTCGAAGAAGACGACATGGGCCGGCTCGGCCTTGAGTGACGGCCGGCACGAACTTGAGTGGCGGCTGTTGCGATCTCGAACGACGGCTGGCTAGATTGCGAATGGTGCGAACTAGCGGGCGTCGGCGCGAACCGTGTTGCCCAGCATCGTCATCATGTCCTTGACGCGGTCGAAGTCCTCGTGCTTCAGTCGGAACCACGTGTTGACGAGCCAGCCACGGTCCAAGCCCTTGGTCGGCTCGCCAATCTGGGGCAGCGAGTATTCGTAGATCGCGTCGCCACAGGCATTCCACGCGGCATCCAAGCCGCGATGACCGCGGTAGCGCCCGTCGCGATCCGGTCGGATCTGGATCGAGCCACACGCATACTTGCGCGAGGGTTGTTGTTCGCTCGGCTTGCCAGCGATCGCCAACGCCCACTCACGATAGACGTCAAACTCGTTGGCGACGCGATACATGTCCCAGATCTTTTCGCCTGCGGGTCGCGCGCCAATTTCGCCGAACTTCAGTCCCTTCGGGCCAAAGAACCATTCCATGTGCGTCGCGCAGTTGCGCAGACCCAGCGCCTTGGTGATGCGCTGATTCATGTCGCGCAGTTCCTTGTAGCCCTCGGATTCGAGCCGGTTGCTGACCGCGATCTGCGGTGAGATCCGTCGATTCACCGTCGCCTCCAGGCAGCCCGGGTAGTAGTGGGATACGAACTCATGGCGCGTGCCATGGTCATCACAAATGGAGTCGAAGAACCCTTCGTGTCCTTCGATGAACTCTTCCAACGCGATGCCGCGCCGGGGTGACGGTTTCAGCTTGTCGAGCGCCGCGTCGAGTTCTGTTTGGTTTTCGCAGCGATACGTGGCCAGCGAGCCGAAACCATCGAGCGGCTTCGCAATCATCGGGTAGCCGCACTTCTCAGCGAAGGCATACGCTTCGTCCTTCGAAGCGACCGATTCCGACATCGCGCACGGCACATCGTATTGTCGCAAGAACGCCTTCATCGCCACTTTGTCGCGGCACAGTTTGGCTGTCTTTAGCGACATGCCTGGCATCGTGAAGTGTTCGCGCAGCTCGGCCGCCGGATCGACCAGTGGTTCATCGATGGTTTCGATGTAGTCGAACGATGGCTTTGCGAGTCTTTCCGCCGCCGCCTTCATCGCCGTCATGTCGAGCACGTTCGGACACGACTGGTAGTCATCGAGCAGGTGCTTGACTGCGTGCGACAGCTTTTCTTTGCCGGCTGGGCCGATCGCGGATACGCGAGCACCCAGTTCTTTCAGTCCACGGATGAACTGGTGGTTGTAGATGTGGGTGTCAGGCGACAAGAACAGGACGTGCATGAGCTATTCCAGCCTAGCCGTCTGGGCTCGTCAGCACCATGCAGCTTTGCGCGAGGCCGCGAGCCCGCAGGCGTTTGGGGTATTCCTGTGCTGCGGCTATGGCTTACCGTCTCTGGCATCGTCGAAATATCGGGGTTCGCTGCGTCGTTCTTGCCGGTAAGACGTCTCCAATAACATGACCAACCAAGATTTGAATCGAGCGCCGGATGCCGATGCGATACGGGCTCGGGTGAGAACAGACTACGCCCGTGTTGCCGAGACTGCCGAGGCGTCGGAGGACGCTGACTGCGCGCCTGGTTGCTGTGCCCCGGGAGATCGGGATAGTCGCACGGTCTCGCGTGAGCTTGGATACTCCGACGAGGAATTGGACGCTGCGCCGGAGGGGGCGAACCTCGGTTTGGGGTGTGGCAATCCGCAGGCGATCGCTTCGCTGAAGGCCGGCGAGAGTGTCCTCGATCTGGGGTCGGGAGCCGGTTTCGATGCGTTCTTGGCGGCGCGGCAGGTTGGGGAGAAGGGCCGCGTGATTGGTGTCGATATGACCCATGAGATGATCGCTAAGGCGCGCCGCAATCAGCGCAAGCTTGGCCTCACGCAGGCTGAGTTCCGGCTCGGTGAGATCGAAGCCTTGCCGGTCGGTGATGCGACCATCGACGTGATCGTTTCGAACTGCGTGATCAATCTGTCGCCGGAGAAGCCGCGGGTGTTCGCGGAAGCGATGCGCGTCTTGCGACCTGGCGGGCGTCTGGCGATTAGCGACGTCGTGCTGACGGCGGACCTGCCCGACGAAGTTCGCGACGACTTGGCGAACTTGACGGCGTGCGTCAGTGGCGCGGCGACCATCGAGGAGCTGGAGGCAACGTTGCGTGATGCGGGCTTTGTCGACATTGTCATCGAGCCGGTTGATGCGAGCAGGCAGTTCATCAAGCACTGGGTTCCAGGCAGTGATGCGAGCGCCTTTGCGGTGTCCGCATCCATCACGGCCAAGAAGCCGGGTGGCTGCTGCGCGCCGGGCACGCGTTGTTAGGCGGGGCGGAGGCGTGAACTCTACCGAAGAGCTTTGGCGCACGTTTCGCGCGCCCCTGCACCGCTTCGTCAGCGCGCGTGTTCACCACGAAGCGGATGCGGAGGACTTGCTCAGTGAGGTGTTCTTGAAGTTGCATGAGCACTCCGTTGACCTAGGCGGTGTCACCGATCCGCGCAGTTGGCTCTATCGCATCACGCGCAACGCGGTCATCGACTACTACCGTCGCAAGACTTCGGGCGAGTCCACGGCGGACTTGTTCGATCTGCCGGAGCAGTTGCCGGAAGATCACGGCAAGGACCTTGCGCAGTGTGTCGAGCGGCTGATGGAGAGTCTGCAGGGCAAAGATCGCCGCGCGCTGCAGTTGATCGGCCAAGGTGTGAGTCAGGAAGAGCTGGCCCGCCGAGAGGGTTTGAGCCCGACCGGCGCGCGTTCCCGTGTGCAGCGCGCACGGACGAGGCTTGGAGATGCGTTCCGAGCTTGTTGCCGTCTAGAGTTTGACGGCGTCGGCAGAGTCATCGATTGGCACAAGCATCAAGCGTGCGATCCAAACGGGCCTGATTGCGGCGATTCCTGATTGGGCGGGTCGGGTTGCTGTGGCTGCCGGATGCGCTGGATATGGACTGCGTCAGCAGCGCTACCGGCTAACGACTTGCCACGGTCGAAGTCGCAATCCGCAGCAACAGGCTGTCAGCCGTCACGAACAGCGTGCTGCCGTTTTCACCGAACGCGCAGTTACTCGTCGCTTCGCCCGTCCAGAGAGTGCCGAGGTGCTTGCCTTCGGGGGTCAGAATGAGCACCCCGCCCGGACCCGTCGCGAACAGGTTGCCGTGCACGTCGACCTTCAACCCATCGGGCAGTCCCTTGCGTTCGCCGACCATCGCCGTCGCGTCGAATAGCACCCGGCCGGAGTCGAGAGTCCCGTCCGGCTTGACGGGGAACGCCATCCAGATCGCGCGTTCCGGGTCTGAGTTGGCGACGTAGAGCGTTTGGTAGTCCGGCGAGAACGCGATGCCGTTGGGTCGCGACATCTGCTTCGTCAACAGTGTGACGGTGCCGTCGGGAGTTGCGCGATAGACGCCTTGAAAGTCGAGGTCCTTGTTCGGGTCCTGCATCTTGCGCGTCAACCCGTATGGCGGATCCGTGAAATAGAGGTCACCGTTCTTGTGGAACGTCGCGTCGTTCGGACTGTTCAGTCGCTTGCCGCCGAACGTCTTCGCCAACGCGGTGTATTCGGGCAGCGGCGCCGACAGCGGTGCGTTCATGCGACCGACTTGGCGTTCTCCATGTTGGCAAAGAACGAGACGTCCTTGAAGATCGAGCAGCAACCCATTGGCGCCGGGTTCATCCGGAGCAATGTGTTGTGGTCGCGGAACCGGTCCGAGGTAGCCGCTCTGTTGCAGGTAGACGCTAGTACCCGCGCCACTCTGCCACTTGATCGTCTGGTTCGGCGGAATGTCGGAGAAGAGCAGGTAGCCACCCTGTTCATCGATCCACACCGGCCCTTCGGCCCATTCGAATCCCTCGGCAACCACTTCGATCTGCGTCCCCCTCGGAACCAGCGCATCAAGCGCCGGATCGAGCCTCTCAACATGCCCCACATGGCGAAGCACATCGCCCAGACGCTCATCCCCCAGGCGGCACCCAGCAACCGAAACCGTCAACAGAATCACAAGCCAATCAAATCGTCGCATGGAGATCGTTCGTGCGGGGCCAACTCCCGAACCTGTGGTCTGAACCGGGTACGGTACGCAGATTCTGTGTACTGTACCCGGTTCAGACCACAGGTTTGGTGCGTGGGGTTACTTTGCCGTTGCGGACGTTGAGGATCAGGGTGATTGGGCCGTCGTTGCTGAGTTCGACGTTCATGTCGGCGCCGAATTGGCCGGTGGCTACGTTGAGTCCGGCGGTGCGCAGGTTGGCTGTGACGCGTTGGTAGAGGGCGTTGGCTAGTTCGGGGGCCGCTGCGGCGGTGAAGTCTGGGCGGTTGCCTTGGCGTAGTTCGGCCAGCAAGGTGAATTGGCTGACTACCAGGCAGCTACCGCCGATGTCTTCGACCGATAGGTCGGTCGGCTTCTTGTCGGGGTAGATGCGGAGGTTACGAACCTTGCGCGCCGTTTCGTCGGCGTCGGCTTCGCCGTCGCCGGTTTCGACGCCGACGAACAGGAGAAGGCCCTTCTCAATGCTTCCGACGCACTCGCCATCGACGAGCACGCGGGCATAGTGGACGCGTTGCACCACGGTGATCACGCTTGCAGCCTACGTGGTCCCTGTGGTCTCGCCAGGCTTATGCCGTGCGCACGCTGATCTTCGCGGGCTTGGCTTCCGCGCGCTTCGGAACGGTCACCGTCAATACGCCCGCTTGGTAGACCGCCTCGATGCCTTCGCCCGCTGCCGTTGCCGGGAGCGAGATGGCGCGCGAGTATTGGCCGTAGCGGTGTTCGAGGCGATGCCAGCGAGTCTCCTTGTCGTTCTCGTCGCGCGCGTCCTTGCGCTCGGCGGTCACGGTCAGGGTCGAGTCGTGTAACTCGACCTGGATGTCCTGGTCGCTGACGCCCGGCAAGTCGAAGGCGAGCACGAACGCTTGCTCCGTCTCACTGACGTTGAGCCGTGGCGAGTGGCGCTGGGCCGGTGCCTGGTCGGGGCTGGGTTCGGCAAGCGAGCCGCCAAAGAATTGGCTGAACAGGCTGCGGAACGGGTCGCTGGTCTGGGGAACGCTGCACTGGTTCTTGAGCATCATGGTCAGCCCATTTGGGGCGATCGTCCAAGGAACCCAAGCAGTATCCGTCGAGGTGCCAAAGTGGCGCACTTATCATAAACACTTTTTTATAAGAGCTTAAGTGCGATCGAGCCGAAAACTTACTGGGGTCAAAAAATGTCAATATGACGCGTTGCGTCAAAGTGTCATGCTTGCTCTTCGTCAGCCGGCGCACCTTCGAATCGCCGCCACACCGTGTCGCGATTGAGTCGCTCCAGCGCTTCGCGGGCGACTTGGCGTGCGTCCTCTTCGGCCCACAAGTTCCTGGTCGCGAGGCTGCCGAGCACCGCGGCGCGAAGCACGCGCTGCTCGCTGTCGGCCATGGGGCGAACGATCCACTGGATCAGTAGGTTCGCGATGCTGTCGAGGTTGCAAACCGCCTCGAGATGTCGCCGCGCCCGCGCGACGGCCTTGAATGACTTCTTGTAGCTCTTGCCGGGCAGGTCGGCGAACTGCTCGGCGAGGTCATGGACGCGCTGCACCCATTGCTGCAGTGATTGCACTTGCGCGATCGGCAGCTCGATACTCGTGGCGTTGAGCTGCTCACGCAGTCGCGCGATCGCGGCAGCGAGTCGCATCGGCGCCTCGTGCAGCAGTTGCTTGTTGGCGAGTTCGCAATCCTTGTTGATGGCGGCCAGATCCTGCTCGAGTTGCAGTTCCGCGGACGTGTGCTCGTCACCGGCCAACCGCTCCAGTAGCTGAAGCGCTGCAGCATCGCGCACGCTTTGCAGCCAGGCTTGCGTTTCTTGGCCGCTGGCGCTCAGGGGTGCTGGCAGGGCCTTCAGGTGTAGCTCGAGGTTCGCGACCAGAACGTCGAGGTCGGCCACTTCGGCAATGCGCCGATGCACGGTGTCGAGATGCGAGCGAATGCGAGCCACCGTGTCTTCAGGCCACAGTTCTGCGAATCCGTGCACGAGGCTATCGATGGCTTGGTGCAGGCTCTGCAGTCGGTGCAGCTGGTCCGCGGATTGCGCATCAGGCTGAGCGCCTTGCTGCCTGCACTCGGCAAGCACCTCCTGTGCAGCAGCGAGCAGGGCGTGCAGTTGTGCCGGGATCGATGTTGCAATCGGCGATAGCGCGCGATCCTCGACACTTTCCTCGCCGGGCAATTCCAGGCCAAGCAGGGCTGCGGCATAACTTGGCTTGTCCTGCGTTGCGAACGCAACCGGCAACCGATCTCGCAGTTTGTTGGCCAGTTGCTGGTTGGCCTCTTCGTCGCTCGTGAACTCCAGTTCGATCTCTTGGAACGTCGCGCAATGGCCGTTGGCTTCCGCGACTACATAGTCGATTGCCAACTCGCACAGGTCGCTGTGCCCTTCGGTCAGCATGCGGATTTCCCGATGCACGGAGAGGATCTGCTGTGGCACCAGCTCTCGCTGATGCAGCAATGGCTCAAGGACATCGCGAAGTTCCTGCGGCAGCGCGGCTGCAGTCTTTGGCAGATCGTCGTGCGGCCAGTCAGCTTCGATCTCGTCGCGCACAAACAGTCCGCCTTCGGATTGCTTGCGCGACTTGTAGGTCAGCTGCTTGGTGCCCTGTTTGGAGCGAACGCGCAATCCGATGCCTTCGCGCAACAAGGTTCCCCGCGCATCATCGAGATACGTATCGGTGTGGCGAACGGTTTCGCTGAGGCGGCAGGTTGTGCCCAATTCGTGCAGGGCGGCGTCGATCGCGGCGATCTCGATCGTTTGCTTGGCGCGTAGCTTGAACTCGCGCTCCGTGTGGTTGCTCATGGTGTGGCGTCACTGGTGTCAGTCGTCGCGGCTGCGCGTTCTCACGGCGTGACGAGTCTTGGTTTGTAGCCGAACACTTGCTCGAAGAGGTCGCCTTTGCTGGTGATCGCTTCGGCTTCGAGCCGCAATTGCGTGTTGGGGGCGGCTAGCGAGGCGCGCAGTTCAAACTCCTGATCTCGAACGGTAGCTGCGACGCTACCGACGACTTGGGCGTGTTGCCAGTCGAGCGCGTCCGCCAATCGCAGCAACGCAGCGAGTTGCTCGACCAAGGTCTGGTCGCGGCCTCGCAGTGCAGCGAAGTCTTCGTGGTCGCGCGCCGGCAGTGCTTTGCGGTGGTAGCGCGCGACCACCGCAACGAGGTGGCGTTCGTGGTGGTCGAGGCCTTCGATCGCGCTGGCTTCGATCAGGTATTGCGCGTGCTTGTGATGGCTTTCGTAGCTGATGGATCGGCCGAGGTCGTGAAGCAACGCCGCGGCTTGCAGCAGCACGCTAGCGCGGTCGTCGAGATGGTGCAGTTCGCGCGTTTGCTCGAACATTTGCGCGGCCAATCGTCGCACCGACTCGGCATGTCCCGCTTCATAGTGATGCTGTTCGCCGAGTGCTCGGCAGGATCCGAAGGTGACTTCGGCGGCGCTTGCGCGCGGTTGTTCGTTGAGGCCGCTGGTCTCGGCGATCAGGCCTTCTTTGACGCCTGTGCGCGGCACGAGCACCGAACTAGCTTTGGCAAGCTTGGCCACGTGCAGGTAGATGAGGCCCGCGGGCACGATGACATCGGCGCGGTCTGGGCGCAGGTTTCGTTGTTTGGTTCGCTCGCCGATCGTCAGCGCGGCGATTGATGCAATCTGGTCTTCGAGGTCGGCAACTGCACACGACCCGCTGTTCGGTTCGCCTTGAATCAGGTCGGTCAGAAACTCGATGTTGCCGCCAACGGCGACGTAGCGATCCATGCCGGAGCCTAGCGGGATTTGTAGTTGTTGCTGCAAGTGTGCTTGCACGAGTCCCGTGAACTCCTGCGGATCGGCATCGCGAAACTGTTCGAGCAGTCGCAGCGCGCCGAGTGGGTGCGAGTCGGCGTTGGTGACCTTGCCATTGTCGATGACGACGACTTCGACCGAGCCGCCGCCAACGTCGACGAGCAGGGACCGACCGTGGCTCAGATCGATCCTTGTTGCGACGCCGAGTTGCAGCAGCTGCGCTTCTTGCTCGCCGGAGATTACCTCGATTACGAACTGCGAGGCATCGTGCACGCGAGCGATCAGCTCGTCGCCGTTCTTGGCGGCGCGCATTGCGGCGGTGGCGATCGCCCGGGTTCGTCGCACGCCGAGTTGTTCGCAGCTCTGGCGAAACTTGCGGAACGTATCGACGGTGGCTGCGATGGTCGATTCTGGGATCCGTCCGGATTGGAACACATGCTGGCCAAGCCGCGCCGGAAAGCGGTGGCTTTCAAGGGTGCGGTGCTCGCGACCATTGGTTTCCGCGATAAGGAAGCGAATCGCATTGGAGCCGATGTCGACGATGCCGATACGGACGTGTTCGACCATGTGTGGGGGAAGCTAGCAGGCGCGGGGCCAGGTGCCAGCAATCTGTTCTCGGGCCCCGAGCGCCGTGTGCAGGCTACCCGGTATGCCGGAGTTGGTGGCTGCGTGGGCATGTGGCTCGCGAGCTGCTACAGTTCTGGCCATGAGTTCGACGCCGCCCGGAGACGATCCCGCGAAAGATCAGGAGCCCATCGAGCAGGAGTTGTCCAGCACCCTGCATCACGTGCAGAACGTGCAGGGCGACGACGGCGAGGTCTCATGGGGCAACTTGCACGACAAGATCGTCAAGTGGGTTGGTGAGGCCAGCTACGGCCAGAACCTGCCGACCGACAAGAGTCGCGAAGACCTGAATCAGGAAGTGCTGATGCAGATCTTCCGCGATATCGGTGAGTTTCAGGTCGAGCCCGGCGCGTCGTTCTCAGGTTGGGTTCGCATGGTCGCCGACCGCAAACTCAAGGATTACTGGCGACGCACCCGTGCCAAGAAGCGCGGTGGTGGCAAGGTCAAGCATCTCGGAGACTTCGACGAGACCGGTGGGCGCGAGCATTTCGCCGATGAGAAGGTCGAGCGGCAGAGCATGCTGGTTCGCTACAAGGAGCTGCGCGGGGCCTTGGACCATGCGCTCGATCAATTGAGTGAGAAGCACAAGCGCGTCATCGAGATGCGCATGTTCCAGGGTAAGAGCTTTGCGGAGATCATGCCGGTGCTTGGCTACACGAAGGAAGTGACCGTTCGCTCGCTGCACATGCGGGCGCTGCAGCGACTGCAGGAGTTGATGAGCGAGTTCGGCGGCAACTGAGTTGACCTGTTGCTGAGTTGGTTGGCTACTGAGTTGGTTGGCTACTGAGTTGGCTGGCTACTGGGTTGGCTGGCTACTGAGTTGGCCGGCAGCTGACCTGCTACCGGGTCGACTGATTACCGAGTCGACCGGCTGCTGATTCGATCCCGGGCTGAGGCTGCCGACTGCGCGGTGTCACGGCGAAGTCCGCAGCAAAGCGACTGTGGCTCGGAATCCGGCGCGAGCACAGGCTAGACTCCTCTGGCCTTTCTTCTCCTGCCAGCAGCGCCGCGATCCATTGCTTCGTCTAACCGCCTTCTTCCTCTTTGTCGGGTCCGGATTCTGCGGACTGCTTTACCAGATCGTCTGGTTGCGCCTCGCACTGGCATCGTTCGGCATCATCACGCCGGTGCTGTCGGTAGTGTTGTCCGTCTTCATGCTGGGTCTGGCGCTCGGCTCGTGGCTCGGTGGCCGCCTGGCGACGTCGCTGACGAAGAAGTCCGCCGGTGCCGCCGCCGTTGGCTACGGCGTTGCCGAGTTCGGCATCGGCCTCGGTGCACTCGTCGTGCCGTGGGCGTTTGGCCTGGGCGAAACCTGGCTGCTCGGCCTGGGCGAAGCGTCCTCGACCAGCTACCTGGGCATGTCGGCGATCGTGATCACGCTGTCGATCCTGCTGTTCACGACGCTGATGGGCGCGACGTTCCCGTTGATGATGGGGTTCTTGCGGGCCACATCGCGCGGCGATGAAGAGACGTTTAGCTACCTTTATCTCGGCAACGTCATCGGTGCGATGGTCGGTGCGCTGACCACGGCGCTGTTGTTGATCGAGACGCTCGGCTTCCGCAACACCCTGCTGGTAGCCGCCTTCGTCAACGTCGTGATCGGGGTCGTGGCGATCCTGATGCCGCGTTTCGTCGCCGGCAGTGACGCCGCTGCGCCGGTTCGCACGCTGGCGCCGCCGCCTGTCGATGCCGGCGAACGGCAATCGGGCCATCGCCTGCGGCTGGCTCTGTTGTTTGCGACGGGCTTCACTTCGATGGCCATGGAGGTCGTTTGGACGCGTGCGTTCACGCCCGTGCTCAAGACGACGATCTACGCCTTCGCCGCGGTGTTGGCGACCTACTTGTTTGCGACGTGGGTTGGCTCGGCGCTGTATCGCGTGCACTTGCGTTCGGGCAAGGCCGCTGGCATCCAGAAGCTGCTGGCAATGCTGTTTGTCGCTGCGTTGCTGCCGCTGGTTCTCAATGACCCACGTTGGCACGACTTGCCATTCGTAGTATTGCTGAGCCTTGTTCCGATTTCGATGTTGCTCGGCTACATGACGCCACAGCTTGTCGATGACCATGCCCGTGGCGAACCCGGTGCTGCTGGTTCTGCTTATGCGGTCAACGTGCTCGGTTGCATTCTCGGTCCGTTGTTCAGCGGTTACGTGTTGCTGCCGATGTTCGGTGTCAAGTGGGCGTTGCTGTCGATGGCGCTGGTATACCCATTGTTCTTGTTGGGCCGTGCCGTGGCCAAGACGGACAAGACCGTGCTGCTGTGCAAGCTAGCTGGTGTTGCGGCATTGCTGGTTGCGCTGTTTAGCACGCGCACTCACGAAGACCCGAGTGTCTACGAGCACGCCGAGGTTCGACGCGATTCGACGGCGAGCGTTGTTGCGCACGGCGAAGGTATGGATCGCAAGCTGCTCGTGAACGGTGTCGGCATCACCTCGTTGACGCCGCTGACGGCGATCATGGCGCACTTGCCGTTGGTGATGCGTGAGAGTCGGCCCGAGTCGACGTGCGTGATCTGTTTCGGCATGGGCACGACGTGGCGCTCGCTTGCTTCGTGGGGTGGCAAGTTCACGGCCGTCGAATTGGTGCCGAGTGTCTGCGACTCGTTCGAGTTTTTCTGGGACGACGCTGCTGCCATTCGTGCGCAAGAGGGGGCCCGAATTGTCATCGATGACGGCCGGCGGTTCCTGTCGCGGACCCAAGAGCAGTTTGACCTGATTACAATCGACCCGCCGCCACCGGTGGAAGCCGGTGGCTCGAGCTTGCTCTACTCAACCGAGTTCTATGACGTGCTCAAGCAGCGATTGACGCCGACCGGTGTCTTGCATCAGTGGTTTCCGGGTGGCGAACTTGCGATCTCCGAGGCGGTGGTGAACACGCTGGCGAAGTCGTTTCCACACCTCAAGGTGTGCCGGTCGTTTGAGCCGCCGCACGTAGGTCTGCACCTGTTGGCTTCGCTTGAGCCGTTGGAAATCCCGACTGTCGATCAGGCCATCGCCCGCATGCCCGAAGCGGCCAAGAAGGACATGCGCGAATGGTGTCAGCGCTACGGCATCAAGATGAAGCTCGGCTGGCAGCTTGTTCTGGCCGAGTTCAAGCCCGTCGAAGAGTTCCTGCCGAAGGACCGCAGCATCGTGATCACGGATGACCGTCCGTACAATGAGTACTTCTGGCTGCGCCGCGCGTTTGGCGGCAGCAAGTAGCAGTAAGTAGTCGCTGAACAAGCGGCAGTGCTAGCGGCCAGCGTCCGCCAAAGCGGGGGCGAATAAGCCCCGCCAAAGTGGGGGCGAACAGCCCCCGGCAAGGCGGGAACGAACAGTTCCCGGCAAGGCGGGAACGCACAGTTCCCGGCAGGTCCGCGCGGCGAAGCTCGCCAGCGCGTCGACCTGCGCTCGCCGCTTACGCGGAGAGCGTTTCGTCGTTGATCTTCTTCGCCGACTTCTTCTTCTTGTCGTCGGCGGCCTTCTTCGACTTCTTCTTGCTGGCCTTCTTCTTGTCGTTGGCCTTCTTGGTTTGGGCCGCCTTGAACGCGTCGCGTGCCTTGATCAGCGATGCGCGCGCTTTGGTGCTCGGAGCCTTTTGCTTGGCTGCGCCACTCTTCATTTCGACACCGAAAGCGCCCGGTAGTAGCTGCCCGCCGCCGCCTTGGAAGGTGCCCATGCCAAAGCCCATGGTGGCCTTGGGAGCCGGTGCCGCCTTGGTGCTCGGCGCGGCGCCGTGGATGTGCACGTTCACGGTACCGTCTTCGGCGTTGATGATCAGCGTGCCAACGCCGTTGAAGGCGTGGCTACCGTTGCCGCTCTTGCCACCGTCATGCTCACCGTGGCTCTCGCCGTGGCCTTCGTCATGACTACCGTGCTCGTGCGAGTTGCCCGTCGAAACGGTCGTGGTGGAGGCCGGGCCGTGAAACGTCACGATCCCTGGCTTGCCCTTCTTGGGCGTGACGTCGTCGAAGCCAAACACCAGATCGGTGATCTTGCCGCTCTTCGGTTTCGGGTGACCTGGCGGTAGGTCGCCAGCCATCGGCGGCGCGGACTTGTCGGTGACGCGCACGCGGGTCTTCGGGGCCTGGTTGCCGCCTAACGTGAAGAGGCCTTTGGCCTTCGGCGTCGATCGGCTATCGGACGGGTTGCGACTGCCCTTTGGTCCAGCCGGTCCGCCGAACGAGGTGGCGGCCGGTCGCTGCTGCATGCTCTTGAGCTTGGTCTCCATCGCGCGCAGCTTCGCCTTCAGACCGGCGTTCTCAGCCTTGAGGCGGCGCGTTGCGTTGCTTTCCTTCTTGCTCTGAGCTTGCCGGCTCTTGGCGAGGTCGCGTTGGATCGAAGCGCGCAAGCGAGCGATCTCCTTGCGTTCTTGGGCCAGCTGCGCGATCGCCTTCTGGGTGTCCTTGCTCGAGCGCTCCTTGGCCGGTCCTTGCATCTCGGCAAGCTTGGCGTGCGCCTTCGCGAGTTTTCGTTCGGTGTTGGCCGCGCGGCTCTTGTTGTCGGCGTAGCGCTTTGCGGTTTGCTCGAGGCGAGCTTCCATGTCGGCGAGTCGCGTCTCGAGTTCTTGCGCAAGCTTGCCGCGTGCTGCTTGCTCGGCGAGCTTGCGCTCCATCGACGCCATCGCCTTGCGAGCGTCGAGCAGTTGGCTCTTCACCTGCGTCTCGCGATCCTTGGCGTCGGTCTGCGCTTGCAGGCGAGCGTCTAGCTCCTGCTCGCGGGCGCGAAGAGCCTGCTGCAAGGCCTTCTCTTCGGCCTTGATCTTCTTCTGCATGGCTTCCTGGTTGGCGGCAATCTGCCGCTCCATGTCGCGCTGCCGTTCGGCACGCTGTTGCTGCTGCGCTTCCATGCGCTTTTGCATGGCGCGTTGATCGGCGTCGCGTTGGCGCTCTTGCGCTTCCATGGCTGCTTGCATGGCTCGCTGCTCGTCGGCGCGTTGGCGCTTCTCGGCTTCGAGGTGCTTCTGCATGGCACGCTGCTCATCCTTCATCTGCTTGGAAGTTGCCTCCAGGCGGCGTCGCTCGTCTTCCATGCGCGCAGCCATCTGGTCGCGCTGTGCACTCAGCTCGGCCAGCTGCTGCTCACGCTTGTTCATTTCGTTGGCCATGCGCTCGCGCAGAACAGTCTGCTCCTGGCGCATGTCCTGCTTGGCCTTCTCCATCTCGATGCGCATCTGCGTGCGTTCGCGATCAAGCTGCTGACGTTGCTTGCTGATCGCGGCCTCCTGCTGTTCGATGACAGCGCGCAGCTTCTGGACTTCCTGTTCCTTGCTTTGGATTGCCGAAGCTTGTTGCGTGGTCTGCTCTTTCTGTCCTTCTTGGAGAGACTTCAGGTAGGTGTCCATGTTCTTGAGTCGTTGCTCAAGACGCGTGACTGAGTTCTGCAGGTTGCGGCGCTCGCTTTGCGCGCGGCAGCCAACCAGACTCACCAAAATCACGATCAGTGGCGTGAATAAGAGGCTTCTGTTCATCGGTGGGGGTGCTCCGCTAGTTGTTTCGACAGATGATCGATAGGACTGGAAGGTAGCGCCCCAGTCGCGATCTTGAAAACCATCCACATGCATGTGCAAAGATTCCTTGGCTCGGCCTGGGCCTCAGTTCACGGGCCGAAGGAGCCTCAGGCCCTCGTCGTATCTCTACTAGAGGCAGGGTTTAGCGGCATGGCTGCCTCGCCGGGCCCAAGACCGATCTCCTGGCAGGCGATGCGGGCGGCGGCGGATGACCTGCCGATCACGTTCGCGTCTGTGCGGGCTGCCAACCCGCTTGCGGATCGCTCGGCGCTGACGTCGTTGTGCTCGCAGTCGCAGGGCGAGCGGGAGGTCGGGCATCAGGCGGTGGCGGATGCCGTCGCCTGCGCGGTGACGATCGGCACCCAGACCGTGGTGCTGGATCTCGGGGTGGTCGGCGTGCATGGCGATGTCGAGGCCGAAGACGTCAACGAACCCAATTACGAGTGGACTCACGAGC
>CAXBFC010000170.1:0-15706 GCA_963974725.1 uncultured bacterium
GCACCACCGTGCGCATCACCGGCGCGGTGGTCGACAAGGACGACGTGGTGCGCAAGGACCTCGCCGTCGCGTTCGCCAGCAGCGACACCGACACGTTCGCCATCGATGGCTTCGGCTACGTGACCGCGAGCAAGACCGGCACCGGCACCCTGCGAGCGAGCGGCGGCGGACTGTCGTCTGAGCACGCAATCGAAGTGCTGCCCAACCCGGTACGCAGCATCACCGTCGCCACACCGAACGATACCATCCGCACCGGCGACGTCGTGCGCTTTGACGCGAAGCTACTCGGTGACAATGGCAGGGTTTTGCGCGGCGTGCCCGTCTTCTACACCGTCACCGCCACTCCCGACGACACGCTCGGCAACGCGGCAACCGGCCAGATCATGCAAGACGGCCGCTTCGTTGCCGAGAAGCCCGGTCTCTACACAGTCGTCGCAACGTGCGGCAACGCGAGTGGTCGCAAGACGATTCGCTGCAACGAGCGCTTCGAGCAAAAGCGCAAGCTCAAGAAGATCGGCCACGGCGCCGTGCTCGACGTGCACACTTCCGACCTCTGGGTTTGGGAAGGGGTCGACGGCCGCGACTACTGCGTCACCGGCACTTGGGGCGCGAACGGCGACGCGATCTTCTGGGACGTCACCGACCCGGCACGCATCGAACGCATCGCCACGGTCACGGTCGACGCCCGCACCGTCAACGACGTCAAGGTGTCCGAAGATGGCCGTCTGTGCATCATCAGTCGCGAAGGCGCGTCAAACCGCAAGAACGGCATCGTTGCGTTTGACGTCACCAACCCGCGCAAGCCCGAACGCATCACCGAGTTCAACGACGAGTTGACCGGAGGCGTGCACAATCTGTTCATCGACAAGGGCTACGCCTACGCGCTGAGCGCTGGTCGCCGCTACGACATCCTCGACATCAAGAACCCGCGCGCGCCAACGCGCGTTGGCTCCTACCAGATCTTCGAGCCCGGCGCCTCGATCCACGATGTGTGGGTTGAAGACGGCATCGCCTACTCGGCCAACTGGCGCTACGGCCTGCACCTGGTCGATGTCGGCAACGGCATCAAGGGCGGCTCGCCCTCCAACCCGGTCAAGATTGGCAACTACGCCTACCCGAATGGCTGGAACCACGCCGTGTTCCCGTGGCGCAGCAAGGACACCGGCAAGTTCTATGTGATCGGGGGCGACGAAGCGTTCCCGCACGGCTTGTTCACCAAGGACCACCCGACCTACGCGCGCGGCTGGATCCACTTCGTCGACTTCACCGACCTCGACAACCCACAGGAAGTCGCTCGCTACGAAGTCCCGGAGGCCGGCACCCACAACCTGTGGATGGAAGACAACCTCATGTATGTCGCCTACTACAACGGCGGCCTGCGCGTCGTCGACGTATCCGGCGAACTGATGGGTGATCTCTACCAACAAGGTCGCGAGATCGCGTGGTTCTTGCCAACGCACCCGAAGGGTGTCGTGCCGAACGCGTCGATGGTCTGGGGACCGCAGCCCTACAAGGGCAAGATCTTCTTCTCCGACTGGAACTCGGGACTGTGGTGCGTCGAACTGGTCGAAGACAACGGGCGCCGCAGGTGAGTCAGGCACTCATGAGAACAAGCTCAACAAGCTCCCAGCAGGCAGGATCCCAGCAGGCGAGATCCCAGCAGGCAGGATCCCAGCAAGCGGGGTCCACACCAACGGCGACAGCTTTGCTGGCTGCCGTGCTGATCGGGTTCGCGGGCAACACCGCGTCGGCGCAGAATGCTGGCCAGAGGACCACGCTGGAGCTCGTGCCGTCGCACGGTGTCTACCGCGTCTACGTCGCCTGTGAGTCCGCCGACGAAGTGCACAGAATCGCCTTCGACGGCAAGCAGGCCAAGGTCGAGAAGGTCATTGAAGTCGGCTACCAACCGACCGAGATCGAAGGGCCACACGGCCTGACTGTCGGTCCGGAGGGCAAGTATTGGTATCTGTCGATCGCCCACGGCAAGCCGTTCGGGCTGCTCTACAAGTACCGCACCGACAACGATGAATTGGTCGGCGAGTGCGAACTGGGCATGTTCCCGGCGACGATGCAGATCAGTCCGGCGACCGGCCTTCTGTATTGTGTCAACTTCAACCTGCACGGCCGCATGCTGCCGAGCACGGTGTCGATCGTCGACCCCGATGCGATGGTCGAAGTCGCGCGCACCGTAACCGGCGCCATGCCGCACGGCTCGAGACTGAGCAAGGATGGTCGCTGCCACTACTCGTGCGCGATGATGTCCGGCGAGCTCTACGAAATCGACGCGCTGACGTTCGCCGTCAAGCGCAACATGCAGCTCGACATCAACCTGCCGAAGCACCACGCGTCGGAAGCGAAGCCAACCTGGGTGTCGCCACACCCGAATGGCAAACACATCTACGCGGCACTCAACGGCAAGGCGACGATCGTCGAAGTCGACACCGAGCGCTGGGCAGTCAGTCGCCGATTCGCTACCGGCAAAGGCCCCTACAACCTCGACATCACCGCGGACGGCAACCAGCTGGTTGCGACCTACAAGACCGACGGTGCGATTGGCATCTGGGACCTCAAGGATCGCAGCCATAAAAACGGCAAGGAGCTCGCGCGCCTGAAGTCGACCCGCGGTGTCACCCACGGGGTCGTGATCAGTCCCGACGGCCGCTACGCGTTCGTCACATCGGAAGGCAAGAACAGCCAATCTGGCGCGGTCGATGTGGTCGACCTACGCAGCCACAAACTGGTCGCAACTGCCGAGGTCAGTTTGCAGGCGGGTGGCATCGCGTTCTACGAGCACGCTGCCCAATAGGGCGCGCAGTCGGGCACGCAGTCGGGCACGCAGTCGGGCACGCCCGACGGCACTGCTGCGGGCCTGGCGGCGCAGTCCCTCACCGTCCGCGCAACCGGTTTCGATCAGTTCGCGATCAACGTCAACGAGTTGCTCGTCGCGATCTGCAGTGGCGAGGCCAAGGTGATATCGAACGTGACGGCTTGCAGGAATACCGTGGCACCGGCGAGCGCTTGGTTATTGGGAATCGGGAACGGCAGCGTCGCCTTGTTGCCGACCTGCGGCGAGGCGATCACGGCTTCCGACGAAGTGTAGAGCCAGCAACTCGGAGCCCCCAATGGGCCAAGGTCCAACGGCAATGCAACGCCACTGGCTACGGAGTTGGAGACGCCCCCGGCAAACAGCATCGGCAGTGCATTGGGGCCGGAGAACGACTCCAGCAGCACCGTGTTGCCGATGTCCGCGCAGCCGCTGGCACCTAGCCAGACCGTCAACCCGCTGCCGTCGGCACAACCAACACCTTGTTGCGTGAGACTGCCCGAGCAGAACGGCAGACTGAATACAAACGCGGTCGACAAACTGTTGTCGATGATCGTCAACTCCTGCGCAGGCGGGTTGTAGTGCAGGCCCTGCGTGTTGCCGATGCCGCTCAGCTGTGTCGTCGAGATCAGGCTGCCGCCGCGATCCACTTCATAGATCGAGGAACCGCCAGACTGTGTGATCAAGAAGTGGTCGGTGGCCGGCACGTGGGTGATGCCGCTCAGGATCGCGGAACCCGATGCCGGCATGAACGAGAACCCGCCCGACAGCTGATTGCCGGCCATATCGTATTGCACCACGCCACCGGTATGGCTGATGAACAACGTGCCGGTTTGACGGTCGACGCAAATGCCGACCGCATTGACCAGCGACTGCGACAGACTCCATCCGCCAAGGCAGTTGCCCTGCAGATCCATCTGCAGAACCGTGCCACCGCCGCCATTCTCAACCAGCCAAAGTGTCTGCGTGGCGGGATCGTAGGTAATGTCGTTCGGCGTTGGCAGAGCCGGCGAGCAGGTGGCCGATGTGAAGGTCGTCAACGGCGTGCCAATGATGTCGAACGTGTGCACGGTCTGCGGGTTCTGGAACGCGACGACGTAGTAGGCGAAACCCGCTTCGTCTTGCGTGATCCCGATGTTGCCGTTGCCACCAGCAAAGGTGTCGACGAACGAGCGCACCAAGACCGGCGACAGCTGCGCCGAAAGATGAGCCGAGAAGGACAGCGCCAGCGCGCCGGCAACAAGAGTGGACAGTTTTTGCATGGCTAGTTGTGGAGCTGAGAGTTCCTTGGCCGCCGATGCTACCCCGCCGCAACCACGAGTGCATCACGGGCAACGCAGGCAGGCGTCACGCATACGCACCAACCACGCACTCGGGCACGGCGCGGCGCAAGGATGCTCGGGCCAACGTCGATCCAGGCCGCCTCTCGCCCCTACTTTCAGGCACCCGCTTGCAGGCCCCTACTTCCAAGCCACTACTTCCAAGCACCCAGCAGCCGCTTGCACTCAGCGAGCAGCCAGTCCGATTCTTCGAATGGCCGCAGGCTGACGTCTTGCCAGAGGATACGGCCCTTGCCATCCACCAGGAACGAGCCGTGCAGCGCTTCGTTGCTGAACTCGTCCCAGACGCCCCACTGCTTGAAGACCTTGTGATCCGGGTCGCACAAGACATCGAAGTGCAGTGGATCGACGCCGTTTTCATCGGCGGCTTGGCGCGCGGCCCTAACGGCATTGAGATCGTCCGTGCCAATGGTGACGACTTCGATGCCCGCGTCGCGGAACTTGGGAGTCTTGGGATCGAGGTCCGCCAGCTGGGCGACGCAGTGGGCGCAGCCAAAGCCGAGGAAGAACACCACCAACACCGGCTTGTCTTCGTAGTCAGAAAGCTGACCCGTGCCGCCAACACCACGTGGCAAAGCGAACGGGGTCGCGGGACGCGGGCGCCACATCGGCCCCGCCGCTGCGCCGGCATGCAACTTCAGGCCAGGCAACATCGGCACCGGTGACTTCACGCCCGCATGGTGCGGGTGCCGAGGCAGCAGCCCCATCACCTTCTTGCGCATCTCGAGATCCGTATCCCAACCTTCAGCAGGGAGAAACGACAACGCCCGACTCGACTCGAACAGCTGTGCGTAGCCCGGGATCATGAACGGCATCAAACGATGCTGACTGAGATAGGAATGATGTGCCTCGAGCACTAGCGCTCCCTTCTCCTTGTTCCAGGCCAACGTGTTCGATGCAGCCGCCGCAGCATGCGCGTGCTCCACTGCCAAGAGTTCGCTCGCCAACTTGCCAGCCGCTTCGTCAATGGAGAGCTGTCGCAGGGTCCTCAGCAACGCTTGATGCCGCAAGCGATCCGGCATTGCCTGGAATCGTGCGTCGTTGAGTTCGGGCTGGCCGGTTACCCCAAAGTACAACTGATAGGCAGCCAGCAGCGGCTGCTCGACGCTGCTCGCTTGGGCACGCCTGGCAACGGCATCAAAGCACAATCGTGCCGCCCGGTTTGGCACGTCGCGAAATGCCAGCGCCAGCAACAAGTGCGGCATCGGCTTGTCTGCATCGAGCACCTGCAGCTCGCGGAACATGCGCGCCCCTTCCCAGTTCCATCCGGTACGCAAGCGCGCGAGCCCCAGACTCATCGCCTGCTCGGCGGTCACGCCAGGAACTCTTGCCGCCGGCAAGTCGCGGCTGGGATCTTGCGCACGGGTTCCATCCGCGAGCGTGCCAATGGCCGTCGCGAGCAAAACAGAAGAAGCGGCGAGAAGTCGCATCGGCGAATCATAGCAAGGAACTGCCACGTCTCGACGCAACCGGCCATGCAAGGGCAGATTCGTTGCATCCCAGCGGAACACAGGGCCACATGACCACACCACGCACCACACGACGCGGGAATGCCAGCTCCACAACCCCGTCGAACCCCCGTCATGAGCAACGCACCACGCCGGCATGGCAGCGACGGCTTCACGCTGGTCGAACTGCTGATCGTCACCGCCATTCTCGGCCTGCTCGCGGTTTTCGCGAGCCATGCGGTCGTCGGACTAGCTGACGGGGTCATGGTCCGTAGCGCCGCCCCAGAGATCTCCCCCGAACTGTCCCAAGCCGCCCAGCTCGTGCAACTCGCCGGGCTCGCAATCCTGCTGTTCGGCGCGGGCTTCTGGTACCTCGTCGAACTGCGCCAACCCGGCAGCCTCGACCAGTTCCGCCTCGGCCACTTCCTGTTGTTGGCGAGCACGTTTTCCCTGTTCTTCATCGTGTTCGCCGTGCTCGATGCTCGCGAGCTGTCGCCGGCACTCGCTGCCGGCATCGCGGCCGCCATCTCGTATCCGCTCGTGGTCCTGCACGTGCGCACGATCGTCGGCTGGCGCTTCGCCGTCTGCGGTGCCCTGCCACTGGCTGCGTTCACCACCGGCATCGCCGTCAATGGCGTCTACGGCGGCGAACTGCGCGGCCTGATCTTCCTCGGCATGCTGTGCGCTGTGGTTGCGTTCTTGACGTGGACCTACCCACGCCTGTCGCGAGCCATCGAGGCGACTCGCAGCACCCAGACCGCCGATCTGACCCGCCGCACCACCGCACTCGCCGCGTTGACGCTCAGGGTTCGCTCCCAGATTGCGCAGGCCAAGCAGGTGCTCCGGCAGCCCGATCCGAGCGAATGCCAGGGCCTACGCAGCTGGCTCGAGCAGCGCGTCGAGAATGCGGCGCGAACCGTCGACGACTTCGAACGACTCAACAGCGTGCACAATCGCATGCTCTACTTGGCCTCGCGGCGTGGTCAAAAACTGGCCCGACTCACCGCCTGGGACCTGGCCATCGAGCTCGATCGCAAGATGCCGCAGGCGCAAGCTGCCATGGAAAAGGCTGTGCACAGCCTGGTCAGCCTGCGGGAACTGACCGAGCTACCAGCCCGCGAACAGGTCCCAGGCCACCACTGCGTTGGCTGTGGGCATCCGGCCAGCGACGAATCGCACTATTGCGGCAACTGTGGGCGCCCAAGTGCGGAGCGCCGCCAATGCCTACGCTGTGCCCACGTCCTGCACCTGCCACGGCACCTGCTGCAGCCTGGCGAGCATGACCGCACCCTCGACACCCACTGCCATTGCTGCGGCGAGCCGCACGCGACGGCCGGGTAAGGCGCGCGAACCTGAGAAGAGTCTGCATCCGACTCTTCACGCCGGCCCGGTGGCGTCCTATCCTGCTCGCCCCACAACGTCGGCAACCCGACCTGTGGCCCATCCGCCCATGGCCAACGCATCCTCCGCATTTCCCCGCCACGATCAGTTCCAGGACCGCCACATTGGTCCGAATGCCACCGAACTGGATCAAATTCTGCAAGCCCTCGGCTGCCGCACGCTCGAAGACCTGACCGAGAAGGCTGTGCCTAGCAGCATTCGCTGGCAGACCGAGCTGCAAACGACGCCGGCGATGACCGAGCGCGATGCCCTCGAGGAACTGACTGGGTTCGCCAAGGAGAACCGGGTCATGCGCAGCTATATCGGCCTCGGCTACCACGACACGATCACGCCGGCAGTGATCCAGCGCAACATCCTCGAGAACCCGGGGTGGTACACGCAATACACCCCCTACCAAGCGGAGATTGCGCAAGGTCGCCTCGAGGCCCTGCTGAACTTCCAGACGCTGATCCTCGACCTAACGGGTCTCGAGGTTGCGAACAGTTCGCTGCTCGACGAAGCGACGGCCGCTGCCGAAGGCATGGCGATGTGTCATCGCATGCACAAAAACAAGAGCGTCGACACGTTCTTCGTCGATGACAACGTGCACCCGCAAACGCTCGCCGTGTTGCGCACGCGCGCCGAACCACTCGGCATCCAGATCGAAGTTGGCGACCACCGCGCCGCCAAGTTCAGCGACCAGCACTTCGGCATCTTGCTGCAATACCCCGGCAGCGACGGCATCATTGACGACCCGTCGTCGACGATCGAACGCATGCACAAGAACGGCGGCTTCGTGGTTGTCGCCGCCGACCTGCTGTCACTGACGATTCTCAAGGCACCGGGCAAGCTCGGCGCCGACATTGTCTGCGGTAGCAGCCAGCGCTTCGGTGTGCCGCTCGGCTACGGCGGCCCGCACGCCGCGTTCATGACGGCGACGAAGGACTTCCAGCGGCAACTGCCGGGTCGCATCGTCGGCATGACGATCGACGCCGACGGCGCCCCGGCCCTGCGCCTGGCCCTCGGCACGCGCGAACAACACATCCGCCGCGAGAAGGCCACGTCGAACATCTGTACGGCACAAGTGCTGCTCGCCGTCATGGCCAGCATGTATGCCGTCTACCACGGTCCGGACGGCCTGCGGGCAATTGCCGAACGCATCCGCAACCAGACCGAGTGCATGGCGCATTCGCTGACCCAGGCCGGCCACAAGGTGCAAGACGGAGCGCGCTTTGACACGCTGCGCGTCTGGCCGAAGGATGGCAGCGACGCAGCGATGACCGCGGCCGTCGCCGCCGGCATCAACCTGCGCGACTTCGGCGACGGCAGTGTCGGGGTCTCGCTCGACGAGACCGTCGAACTGAACGACATGCAGGACCTGTTCGCCGTCTTTGGTGGCAGCCCGCTGCAACTCGCAGTCGACAAGCAAGCGCCGCCGCTCGCCGCGATGGCCCGCAAGGCGCCGTACCTTGAGCACCCGACGTTCCACAGCTACCACAGCGAGAGCGAACTGCTGCGCTACATCCACCGCCTGCAAGACAAGGATCTATCGCTGACGACATCGATGATCCCGCTCGGCTCGTGCACGATGAAGCTCAACGCGACGACCGAGATGTATCCCGTGTCGCTGCCGGGCTACAGCGCGATCCACCCGTTCGCGCCGCTCGACCAGACCGTCGGCTACCAGAAGATGTTCGACAACCTGTCGAAGTGGCTGTGCGACATCACCGGCTTCCATTCGTGCTCGCTGCAACCGAACGCTGGTTCGCAAGGCGAATACGCCGGCCTGCTGACCATCCGGGCGTTCCATCGCAAGAACGGCCAAGAGCAGCGCAACGTCTGTCTGATTCCGCAGAGCGCGCACGGCACCAACCCAGCCAGCGCCACGATGTGCGGCATGAAGGTCGTCGTGGTCAAGTGCGACAACGATGGCAACATCGACATGGTCGACCTGCGCGCCAAGGCCGAGCAGCACCAAGAGCACCTGTCCGCATTGATGGTGACCTACCCATCGACGCACGGCGTGTTCGAAGAAGGCATCCGCGAGATCTGCAAACTCGTGCACGACCACGGCGGCCAGGTCTACATGGACGGCGCCAACATGAACGCGCAGGTCGGCCTGATGGGCCCCGGCGAACTCGGCGCCGACGTCTGCCACCTCAACCTGCACAAGACGTTCTGTATTCCGCACGGCGGCGGCGGCCCGGGCATGGGCCCCATCTGCGTCGCGAAGCACCTCGCGCCGTTCTTGTCGAGCCACCCACTCGTGCCGTGCCAACCGACCGGCGACGACAGCCTCGCCATCGGTCCGGTCAGTGCGGCTCCATGGGGCAGCGCCTCGATCCTGACGATTAGCTACGCCTACATTGCGATGATGGGCCCCGACGGACTGCGGCGCGCGACCCAAGTAGCGATCGCCAACGCGAACTACATCGCCAAGCAACTCGAGGGTCACTACCCGGTGCTCTACACCGGCCAGAACGACATGGTCGCGCACGAGTGCATCGTCGACGTGCGGCAACTCAAGGCCGGCAGTGGCGTCGAAGTTGGCGACATCGCCAAGCGCCTGATGGACTACGGCTTCCACGCCCCAACGGTGAGCTTCCCGGTCGCCGGCACGATGATGATTGAGCCGACTGAGAGCGAAGGCAAGGCGGAGATCGATCGCTTCTGCACCGCGTTGATTGCGATCCGAAACGAGATCCGAGACATCGAAAGCGGCAAGTACCCGAAGGACAACAACCCGCTGAAGAACGCACCGCACACCGCCGCGTCGATCGCCCGCGACACCTGGGACAGGCCGTATTCGCGCGAGACCGCCGTGTTCCCCGCGGAGTGGACCAAGGAACACAAGTTCTGGCCGCCAGTCAGCCGCGTCAACGATGTGCACGGCGACCGCAATCTGGTCTGCGCCTGCCCGCCGATCGAAGCCTACACCGACTAAGCGCGGTGGCGCTGCCATGCTGTTCCGCTTCGAAATCAACTTCGCAGACGTCGATCGTGGCGTCTACGAAGATCACGACTTGCGCGTGGCACAGCACCCGTCCGAAGATGCACCGCGTCTACTGACCCGAGTGCTCGCGTTCGTGCTGGAGCACAAAGAAGGCCTGGCATTCGGAAAGGGACTGAGCGATGGCGACGAGGCCTCGGTGTGGGTCAAGACACCGGATGGCCGGATCACCGATTGGATTGACGTCGGCTCGCCCGCGCCCGACCGCCTGCACCGCGCCTCCAAACTCGCGAACCGCGTCGCCGTCTATTCGCATCGACGTCCGGACCTGCTGCAACAACGCTGCCAGAAAGAACGCATCCACCAGGCGGACCAGATCCGGTTGGTCACCGTGCCACCGGAGTTGATTGCATGGCTCGGCGAGCGGCTTGATCGCAACAATCGCTGGGACATCTCGGTGACCGAAGGCAACACGACCGTCGTCTGTGGCGATGACGTTTGCGAGTGCGTATTCCAGACGCAACCGCTTGTGCCATAACGGCCACGGCGGCCCGCGTAAACGGCGCAACGCGCCTGGGAAGATCCAGCGACGGCACTCGTCGAACCCAGCCAAACTGCGCCAATTCGCACCCGATGCCACGGCTCACCGATACCTGGACCGACCAATGCCGAACTCCGTTCTAGCACTCGTTCTCGCCGCCTGCCTCCCGACTGGCCCCGCGTGGGCCGCGGCACCGACGCCACCATCTGCCAACCCGCAATCTGCTAACCCGCAATCTGCTAACAGGCAATCTGCTAACCGGGGCACAGGCAAACAGGACCCGGTCGCCACCGCCAAGGCGCAAATCACCGAAGTCATCGCGCTGGAGTTTGCGCAGGCCAGCGCAGTGGCCAAGACGGTCAGTCGTGCACTGAAGCTGAATCGACGTTCGGCCGGCCTCGTGCTGATTCCGCATCCCAGTTCCAACGCGATCCTGCTGCGCGGCTCAGCCAAGCGCATTGCGGAGGCGAAGGACCTGATCGCGCGCGCCGATGTGCAGCCCGCATTCCAGATGAAGGGCGCCATGACGCAGATCGTCACTATCGAACACGGCAAGGCACAGGACATCGCCGACACGCTGAACCGCTTCCTGCAAACGTCTCGTAGCGACGACTTGCGCATCGAAGCCCACGCCCCGAACAACATGCTGTTGCTGCGCGGCACGAAGCAGCGCCTGCTCGATTCGCTTGACCTGATTGCGCAACTCGACCGCAAGCCGAGCAAGCCGCAGGTCGCCCCACGGATTGTCTACCTCGAGCACACCAAGGCAGGCGAAGTTGCGGCGACGCTGAACCGCTTCCTCGACCTCGGCCAGCGCGACGGACCCAACCGCGGCTTCTTCATCGACGCCAACAAACCACGCAATGCGGTGATCCTTCGCGGCACCGCGCAACAAGTGTCCGAAGCAATGGACCTGATCGCCCGAATGGACGTGAAGACGCCCGGCAAGAAGAACCAAACGAAGCGCCAAGTTGTTGTGCTGAAGCATGCCCAGGCAAAGGACATTGCCGACACGCTCAAGAGCTTTGCGGGCCGCACCACTGAGCATGCCATCGACGTGAGCTACTCGAAGAAACAGAACGCGCTGCTGCTGCAAGGCACAGAAGAAAAGATGCAGCAGGTGCTCAACCTGATCGCAAGACTTGATATTGCGCCGGCCAAGAAGGACGCGAAGTAGCGGGCCCTGCGGCTTGCCGCACCCGAAGTCACCGCGCCCGGTTGTGCCAGGCTGTGCCACGTCGCGTCAGGTTGTGACGCACTTCGCGTGCAGCAACGAACGACGGACTTCAAGAGAAGCCATCGCAGACGGACCCCAGTCGCGCATGGCATCGCACGGCTGATTCCGATTGGTTCTCGGCAGGTCCGATACCTTGGTCGCGTCAAGGTCGCTCCCCAGGTGTGCGTGACGGCCCCTGTCGCCAACCTGACGATGGCGATGGCAGCGACCTGTGTCGCACTACGCGGCCGCGTTGGCATCCTCTGACCGCTGTTCACGGTCTCGATCACTCAGGTTCGCCGCGTTTTCGCGCGCACTGACCTGCGCCAGTGAACTCACCGTTGGCGATTTCAAGGTCGGCCGCGAATGCCAACCCATTCCATCAGATCACATGCAGGTGCACGTTCCGCCGCAGTGCCGAATCGCACCGCTCTTGGGACCGAGCACCGCTCTGCATACTCGCCCCAAATCCAGACGAGATACCCGGCCCTACTCGACTACCGCAACAACGTCTCCAAGTCTTCGCGGCTGAGATCCTGCAGCAGCGAACGCTCATTGCCCAGGATCGCCTCGTACAGCGACTTCTTCTTGTCCTGCAATTCGAGCACGCGCTCTTCGACGGTATCGCGACAGACCAGCCGGTAGGCATTGACGGCGCGCTTCTGGCCGATCCGGTGAGCGCGATCGACGGCCTGCATTTCGGCTGCAGGGTTCCACCAAGGGTCTAGCAAGAACACGTAGCTTGCCGCCGTCAGGTTGAGGCCGAAGCCGCCGGCCTTGAGGCTGATCAAGAAGATCGGGTAGGCCGGGTCGTTTTGAAACCGCTCGATGCGCTCGGCGCGCTTCCTCGTGCGACCATCGATGCGCTGCCACTGTAGACCCAGCTTTTGGAGCTCGCCCTCCAACAAGTCCAGCAGACTCGTAAACTGGGAGAAGATCAGGGCCTTGTGGCCCTCGCTGGCCAATTGCTCCAACCTCGGAATCAACTCTTCGAACTTGGCACTGGCCTGATTGCGGCGCGCCTTATCCAACAAGCCCTCATGACAGGCCGCCTGACGCAAACGCAACAAGGCCTCAAGCACCACGAAGCGCTGCCTGCCTTGCAGCTCTTCCTTGTCGAGCAGCCTCTTGCGATAGTGCTCGCGTAGCTTGTCGTAGCGACGTCGCTGAGGTGGAGCCATTTCACACCAGATGGTCTGCTCGGTCTTGGCCGGCAGGTCCTTGAGCACCTGCGCCTTGGTTCGCCGCAATAGAACCGGCCGCAGCGCGCGCTGCACAAGTTCTCGATTGCTGCGCAACTGTTCCGCATCGGCATCGCTGCCAAACAGCGCCTGAAACGCGGGCAGACGACCAAGCATGCCGGGGTTCAAGAACTCGCACAGCGACCACAGTTCGCCGAGGTGATTCTCAACCGGAGTGCCCGTCAACGCGAGGCGATGCTCAGAAGCCAACAAGCGCGCAGCCTTGCTACTTTGACTGTCCGCGTTCTTGATCATCTGGGCTTCATCAAGGATCACGTAGCGGAACCGCATTCCCAGTTCTTCAAACTGCACAACGTCGGCCCGCATCAGTGCATAGGTGGTCAAAACAATCTGATAGGACCCAAGCTTGCCGGCGTCGTCGCTGCGCCATCGGTCGGAGCTACTAAAATCGAGGACCTTGAGCTTCGGCGCAAACCGACGGCACTCCTCCACCCAGTTACCTAGCACACTACGCGGCGCCACAATCAAGCTTGGACGGCGCGCCGAGACTCTCTTGGGCTGCGGCAATGAGGCCAACATCGCCAACACCTGCACGGTCTTGCCGAGGCCCATGTCATCCGCCAGGCAGCCGCCAAGCCCAAAGCTGCGCAGGAACGCAAGCCACGCCAGGCCCTGCTTCTGGTAGTCCCGCAATTCACCAACAAAGGACTTTGGCGCCTCAACCGGTGTTACCGCCGAGAACGACTGCAACCGCTTGCGCATCGCGGCAAACTTGCGATCGACGACAACCTCGCTGTGCAATCGCTCGGCGAGCATGGCATCCAACAGCAGTGCCTGCGAACTCGGCAATCTAATGACCTCGCCATCCGCTTCGCCACCGAGCTGCCGCATGGACTCGACTTGACGCAACCACTTCTCCGGCAGCATGCCCAGGCTACCGTCATCCAGCTCCACGAAGCCCTCCGGAGTCGACTTCTTACGCAGCAATACCGGCAAGCTCGCCGAGTAACCATCGAAGGTCACATTCGTCGCCACTTCCAACCAGTCGATGCCAGAACTAACGCGCCCAGAAGCGGTCACGAAGGAACGGACCTTGCGGCCTTCGGCAATGACACGATAACCGGCGTCGTGCAGCGCGGAAGTTGCGGCGAGCAGCTGCGCACGCGGCAACGTGAACCGCTCGCCAATCAGCGGCTTCGCGCCGATCGTCAACACAAACGCACGCAACTGCGACTCTGCTTCAGGGTCTCGCCGACTGGCACTTTCCTCGCTCGACACCAGCACGCGCGGGTCAGCAAGAGGGATCAGGGTGCCGTCGTAGTCACCGCACAGCTCGAGTTCGATTTCGGCACTGGCCGCCTGCGGGAAGGTCAGGACCGCGACCCCAGTCGGGGTCGCACAGGGAATGTGCGAAAGGATCGGTTCCAGAAATCGACTCGCACCGGGCTCGACGGAAAGCTCCGACAGCAACTCAGGCAACTCGTCGCGACTGACGCGGACCGCACCGCAACCCAACTCTCGCGCCAACTCATGCGGGTCATCACTCGCCAAACGCACGATGCGATCGCCAACCATCACTACGCCCGCGCCGACTCGGGCGCTGCCATCCAGGGCAATACGCTCTTCACCACGGACAACGCTGGCGGCCACCGTCAGCATGTCCGTCGGAGACATCCGTTCGCGGGCTTCGACCGGATCGGCAATCGCCACCTGCAGAACAAAGGGCTCGCCGCCGTCCACCTGCAAACGCTTCCTGGAGCGCTCGTCTTCACCCGACGTCACATCGAACACGCGGCCCGCCGCAGCCAGCCTGGGCATAATCGTCGGCAGGTCCACCGTGTGCACCATCCAGCGACTTGCCAGCGCCACCTTGCCGGAGTGACGCCCGTAGTATTCCGGATAGTAATCCAGATCGTACAGCTCACTCGAATCGCGCTCCATCATCGTCAGCAGGTCGCGATCAGCGGACGGCATGCGCGCAATCTCGCTGCGACTGATGCGCGCACCGCGCGTCACGCCAAAGCCACCATTCTTCAGACGACGCCGGCTCCTGACCGCGATGGTCAACGCCACATCTTCGGGCTCATCGGCGATTTGCACATGGTATTCGATGATTTGATCGATCGGTTTCTGATCCTCGGGCCGGCCCACCAACACCGGGAACAACCGCCTACGCCAATTGGATTGCGGCTGCGGCGCGGCTGGCTGCAATGCTCCCCCCGCCGACGGTTCCGCTGCCTGATAGACCGCATCAACTTCTCCGCGAATGCGGTCATCGCTCAGCGTCAACAACAGAGCCCACGCATGGGCACACTTGGGGTCCGACGACGCCGGCCGGCAACCGCAGCGAAACCGTCGCATCGTGGGATCGCCAACATCCAACAACTCGACCCGATAGTCGATCTCCATCGCGCTGACCACCGCAACAACGCGGTCTGCAGCAAGTTCGATAATTCGCACCTGCCGCCCCGCAAACAGCAGCTCCCCCAGGCGACGCGCAAGGTGTGAGAACTGCCGACGGTAGTCGCCAACGATCTGAGTAATGGACGATTCGTACTGCATGCGAATTGGCTGATTGCATGGTCACGGTCTACGCCGTTGACGATGCCAACGGCACCTGGCCAGAGCTAGCAAGGATCGCCTCCGAGCTGCCGGCGAACAGAACAGCCTATTACCCAGCAACCACTCACCCTGGCGCGTAGCAAGTGGCCGAACGAGACACCAGCTAGTGGCCGACGGGGGGCTCCAGCTAATGCCAACACTCCCCAGGTTGCAAAGTTCGCGCAAGCAGTTTTCGAGCGAACC
>CAXBFC010000171.1:0-15691 GCA_963974725.1 uncultured bacterium
AAGCCACACCCGAGCAAACGGGTTGGCTGGAACACCCGTCGCACGGCGTCCTGCCAGACGGGCTACTCCCCGACATTCTGGCCAACGACCCATGGGTGGTTGAGATCAATCCACTGTTCGCCACCCTCGCGCTGATCGCCGCGGTGCTCGGCAGCTACGGCGCCGTCGCCGCCGCCAGCATGATCGGCTACTCGCCGACGCTGCTCGGGCAACTGCTCGATGAACGTCGCCACAAGGACGCGGAAAAGCTGCGACAAGAACTCGCGGCTCGCGACCGCGAGTACTTCGTGGTCGCGATCATCCTCGCCGGCGCCGGCTGGATCTTCGGCATGCTCGCACTCGGCGAGGCGGTCGATTCGTCGACCTACCCGTGGGCCCTCGGAGTGTGGGCGGCCATGATGTTGTTCGGCGCTGGCAGTCTGCCAGGCGCACTCGCCGGCGCGCGTTCCGAAGCGACGCTGCTCAAGCTTCTGCCGCTGTTGCGCATCAGTTGGCATGTGCTGCGCTGGCCCATGGTCAAGCCGTTGCATGGCGTGACCAAGCTGGCGATGCGTGCTCTGCGCTTGCAACGCGTCGACTCGGGCGACCCCGCGGAGTTGCAAAAACAAGTCATGGCCGCCGTCGCTGACAACGTGGACGAAGACGAACTGGCCGACTCCGAGCGCACGTGGATTGGCAACATCCTCGCGCTCAAGGATCACCAGGTTTCGACCGTGATGACGCCGCGCCCGGACATCACCGCACTGAGCGAATCGATGACGCTGCGCGAAGCGGTCGACCAGGCCCTTGAGCACGAATTCTCTCGCTACCCGGTGTATCGCGAACGCCTCGACGAAGTCATCGGCATCTTCTACGTCAAGGACGCCTTGCGGATGATGCAGAAGACTCCGGAGAAGCTCGACGATACGCCGATCAGCGCAATGCTTCGCGACCCGATGTTCGTGCCCGAGACGACCAGTGTCGCGCAATTGCTGAACCGCGTGCAAGCGGGCAATCAGCACATGGCGATCGTGCTCGACGAATATGGTACGACGGTTGGTCTCGCGACCGTCGAAGACCTCGTCGAAGAAATCGTCGGCGAGATCGAAGACGAATACGATCCACAGCCAGACGAGCAGTCCGACGAGCAGATTCAAGTCGTCGAAGCTGGCCGTGTGCTGGAGATGGCGGGTCGCACGTCGGTAGCGGACATCAACCAACTGCTGGATTCGCAACTCTCCGACGATGGCGATTGGGACACCGTTGCAGGGCTCGTGATCGACTCGTGTAACCGGATCCCAAAGGTCGGCGAATCCGTCATCGTCGACGGCGTCGAATTCCTGGTCCTGGAGGCGGATGAACGCCGCGTGCAGCGCATTCGCGTGACAGCGATCACTCCGCAACCGGCGGAGGACCCGCGGTGACCGCCACCGGCCGGGCGCCAATGCAGCGTGCTGGCCGGCAGACGACCGCTCAGGCGATCGTGCTGCGGCGCCGTGACTTCCGCGAGACCAGCCGCATCGTCACCTGCATCACCCGCGAACACGGCAAGGTCACCGGCCTGGCCAAAGGTGCGCACCGGCCGGATTCGCCGCTGCTCGGCCGCATCGACTTCCTCAACGAACTGACCGCATCGTTCTCGCCCGACCGCGGCGGCCTGCGCATTCTGGTTCGCGCGAAGCTGACCCGAGAACGCCGCGCACTGCGCACGCCCCAGCGGTTCCTCGCCGCCGGCCACATCGCCTGGCTCGTCGATGTCGCCAGCCTGGAAGGGCGCGCCGACCCCGAACTCTTTGACCTTTTGCTCGGCGGACTCAACCTGCTCGAACGGTGTCCACTGGCGACGATTCCGCAAGTCGTATTGGGCCTCGAATTGCGCCACCTCGAGGCGGTCGGGGCGTTGCCTGACTTTGACACGTGCGGCGAATGTGGCGTCGCGTTGCGCGACCAGGCTTTCCGGCAGGAAGACACCATGGGCCTCGCGTGCCGGCAGCACGCCGGCCTTCCGCGCTACCCGGTGCTGAACGCCGCGATGGAACTGCTGCGCACGCTGCGGGCGACCAGCGGCCGGGATTGGCCCACCCTCGAGGTCGGCTCCGAAACCAAGCCTGCGGCCACCATGACCGCGCTATGGCTGGCTGCCGCGGTCGAGCAACGGGCCCCCTATCGCGGTCTGATCTTCGCCTAGAGGCTCGGCCGAAGAGCCGCGCACAACGCCTGCGGCGGTCTCGCCGCACTTGGAGGTCCACGAGAGCCTCGCCGAACCAATTCGCCTGAGTTCTCGCGCACCACCACGCACGGCGATTCCATCTACACGCGATGCACGCTGGTTTCCGGCCACACGTGTAGCGGCGCAGCCGCCAGGAGTCCGAATCCGCTACGGCGGGCAAGCCCCGGCAAACTCCAGCGCCCGCAAACTGCAGACACATGGTTGCCGCCAACGCGCCCGTGCCCCAACATCCTCGTCAATGAACGGTCGCCGATTCGCGTGTCTTAGCTTGGGCATCATGCTCGCGGGGACCGCCTGCACGACGACCACGGACCCGCTGCCGACGGCCCCACAGCGGATCCTCGCAGCCGAGCAGCAACTCGAAGCGAAGCAGTTTGACGAAACGCTCGCGACCCTCGATCCGATCGCCAAACTGCTGTGCCCGAAGCGCCTGCGGGACCGGCGCGACCTGATCAGAGCGCAAGCACTGCTCGGCTTGGGTCAGCCCTGGCAGGCGTTCCTCGCACTCGAAGAGTTTTCTGCGCTCTACCCGCACAGTGAACTTCGCAGCCGCGCCGTCGACATCATCTGGAACGCCGGCAAGATGCTGGTGGAGAGCGACGGGGGCTTCTTGTTCTTCTGGTCGGATGTCCGCGCCGGACGCACGGTGCTCGAGCACCTGGTCACCCGCCATCCCGACACCCAGCGGCTCGCCGATGCGCTGCGCATCCTTGGCGACATGGCGTTCGACAACGGCAACTACGAACTGGCGCAAGACCGCTATCGCGACATCATCTACAGCCGGCCCGACAGTGACTGGCGCTTCTACGCGCAGTTCCGCTTGGCGATGAGCCTCGTCGCCAGCCTGCGCGGGCCCGATTACGACCTCAGTCGCATGGAACTCGCCGCCGGGCACTTGCGCGAGTTCCTCAGCAGCAAGCCGGAAGGCCCGCAGATGGTCGAGGCCGCGACAGCCGCACTGGTCCTGGTCAAGCAGTGGCAGGTGCAACGCCACGTCGACATCGCAGACTTCTACAAGACGTTGAACAGCCCAGCTGGCCAGCGCTACCACTTGCAGTTGGCGACACGTGCCGACTTCGACAAGGTGCCGGGTTACGAGCAAGCACTCGAACGGCTCAAGGCGTTCGAAGCTGCCAACTCCGCCGGCAACGCGGCAATCACGGATCCAAGAACGGATCCCGCAACGCCACCGGGAGGCCGTCCATGATTGCCGAACTGCACCGCCGGATGCTGCCTCTTTTGGCATTGCCGCTACTGACACTGACTCTGGCTCTGATGACCTTGGGCAGCTGTGGCTACACATACGGCACCGGACTCTCGGACTACGGCATCCGCACGGTAGCCTTCCAAGTAGTCGGCAATCAAAGCTACCGTCAGCGCCTCGAAGTTGAGATCAACCGGTTCCTGGCTCGCGAGCTTCCAGTCACGACCGATCTGATCCTGGCAGACCGCAACTCGGCCGATGCCGTCTTGCAAGTTGTCTTGGCCAGCGTCAACGAGCGCACCATCGTCACCGGCCGACCGACGCCCGGCGTTTCCAACCCAGGCTTCTCGCGGGTTCGCGAAGGCGCGCTCGAAGGCACATGCGTCTTGCGTCTGATTGGCCGAGACGGCAGCGTGCTGTTGGAGCGCACCTTGCTCGATCGCACCGAGTTTCGGGCGGCCATGGGCGAGAACCTGACCTCTGCGCGTGCTGAGTTTTCCGAGGACATCGCGCGCAAGATTGCCCTCGCTCTCGAAAACGACTTCTGATCATGACCGACCCCAGAAAGGCCCTCTCCGAAACCTTCACCGCGGATCCGCTGGTTGGTGTCATCATGGGTTCGCGCAGTGACTGGCAGACCATGCAACACTGCGCCGACACGCTCGAGGAGTTGGGCGTGCCTCACGAAGTTCGCATCGTGTCGGCCCATCGCACCCCAGACTGGCTGATGGAATACGCCGAGACTGCAGAGTCGCGCGGGCTGCAAGTATTGATCGCCGCCGCCGGCGGCGCCGCACATCTACCAGGCATGGCCGCCAGCAAGACGGTGTTGCCGGTGCTCGGCGTGCCAATGGATGCGACCGTCATGAACGGTATGGATGCGCTGCTGTCGATCGTGCAGATGCCAGGCGGCGTGCCGGTCGGAACCCTCGCAGTCGGCAAGCCGGGCGCCATCAACGCCGCGCTCTTGGCCACTGCGATGCTCGGCGAGGCCCACCCCGAACTGCGGGACGCCCTGCGCCAGCGCCGTCAAGCGATGACCGACAAGGTGCTCGCTGACCAAGACCCGCGCGAACCCGCGCCAACCGCGAACAAGTCAACCGCCAACAAGTCATCGGCCAACAGGTCATCGGCCAACAAAGCATGATCACCGCGGTTCTTGGAGGGGGCCAACTAGCCCGCATGCTCGCGCTGGCTGGCGCACCACTCGGGTTGCGCACGCGCTGCCTCGACCCATCGGCAGACGCAGTAGCCGGTCACGTCAGCGAGCTGCTGGTTGCAGACTTCGACGACGTCGCAGCGTTGGGCCGACTGGCCGACGGCGCCGACGTCTGCACATTCGAGTTTGAGAACGTGCCGGTCGCGGCCACGGAGTGGCTCACCGCACACGCCACCGTGCACCCGCACCCGCGAGCTCTCGGCATCGGCCAAGACCGGGTGCAGGAGAAGCAACTGTTCCAGCGGCTAGGCGTCGGGGTTGCCAAGTTCGAAGCGGCCGACACCGTCGAAGAACTGCGCCATGCCGTCGCAACCGTCGGCGTGCCATGCATCGTCAAGACCCGAAGACTTGGCTACGACGGCCGCGGCCAGGTGCGACTGCAGGCTGGCGACGGGCTCAGCCAAGAGATCGACGCAGCCCACGCCACACTGACCAAGAACTACGACGGCGGCCTGATCGTCGAAGGCATGGTGCCGTTCGATCGCGAACTGTCGGTGCTCGCAGTTCGCAGCCGAGATGGCGAAGTTGCCTGCTACCCATTGGTCGAGAACGAGCACGTCGGCGGCATCCTGCGACGCAGCCGCGCACCGGCGCCAAACCTCGCCCCTGAAGTGCAGGAGAAGGCGGCACAGATCGCGACGACGCTCTTGCACGAGCTCGACTACGTCGGCGTGCTCGCGATCGAATTGTTCGACGTCGACGGCACGTTGCTAGCCAACGAAATGGCGCCGAGAGTACACAACTCGGGTCACTGGACGATCGAAGGCTCGGTCTGCTCGCAGTTCGAAAACCACCTGCGCGCGGTGCACGGCTTGCCACTTGGCAGCACCGAGATGGCCCAAGGGGGCGTCGCCACGATGATCAACTTGATCAGCGAGATGCCAGACCGGGAACACTTGTTCTCGCTGCCCGGGGTGCACGTGCACGACTACGGCAAGTCCGCGCGCGCCAACCGCAAGCTCGGTCATGCGACGGTCGTCGGCCAGAGTCGCGCCGACGTGGATGCCGTTGTGGCATGGCTCGGGCATCTTGGCGGCTCGGGCATCTTGGCGGCTCGGGCATCTTGGCGGCTCGGGCACCTTGGTTCAGCGGCGAAACGCCGCCAAGCCACCGCACGGTTGCGGTCCTAGCCCTTGCCTTCGCTCAGCTCGCGGATCTTGACCTTCTTGACGGCGCCCTTCTTGGCGTCGGCCTTCTTGGCGTCGCCTTTCTGATCGCCGTCCTTCTGGCCTGCGTCCTGTTGGTCGCTGTCCTGCGCCGGCTTTTTCGGCTTGGCCACGACCTCAATCCACGTGCGGACGATCTTCGGACCATTCGCGAGCATGCCGTTGTTCGCGCGTGAACCCAACTTGGCGAGCGCCTTCAGCGTGGCCTGACCCTCGACGACTTCGCCCCAGATGGTGTATTTGCCATCGAGTGAGCGCGTCGGACCAAACGTCAGGAAGAACTGTGAGCCTTCACTGTTCGGGCGACCGGTATTCGCCGTGCTGAGGATGCCAGCCTTGTTGTGGATGCGACCGCCCTTAAACTCGCCAGCCATGAAGTAGCCGGGGTTGCCGCGACCACTGCCCGCCGGGCAACCACCCTGCGCCATGAAACCAGGGATGATGCGGTGGAAGTTGAGGTTGTCGTAGAAGCCGAGACGGGAAAGGTAGATGCCACTCGAGACGTGCATCGGCGCGGTGTCCGCGAAGTAGCGCACCTTCATCGCGCCCACGGCAGTCTCGATATGCCAGTAGTACTCGGCGTCGGCGCTGAAGGTCAGCTTCGGCGGCTTCTTCAACGACTGACGCCAGCCCTTCTTCTTTGTGTTGACCTCGGCCTGGGCGATAAACTTGTCGATGGCAACAATCGCGGCATCGGTTTTGGTCGCCTTACTATCAGTGATCTTGCCTTGGCTGTTCGGCGCCGGCTTCTGATCTTGGTCTTGAGCTGGCAGCACGGCGAAGGCCGCGAGCAGCGGCACACAAACGAGAGTCGTCAGAATCTTCATGGCCGGAATCATATACAGAGACGGCAACTTCGCGACCCCATGACGGACTGAACCCTGGGCGCGAACGGTCAGAACCGCCGAATTCACGTTCGCCACGCGGCAAATCACCGCATTCGCCTGACACTGCGGCAAGCCACATCGAGCGCCGCAACTCAGTTCGCGCGCCAGACCGGCGGCTAGCGCGATCCTGCCGGTTAGCGAGCTGCCGGCGACTAGCGAGCTGCCGGACCGGACTTTCCAGCCACCGAATTGCCTGCGGCCTCATGGCTCACCGACAACGCCTGCGACGGCAGCAGCTCCTGATCCTCTCGCGGCAAACCGTGCTCCAACCAGTGCAGGATGCGGGATACGCGGTGGTAGTACTGGTGGTGCTGCATGACCTCGGCGTGCCCACCTGCGGCAACTCGCGCACGCTCATCTGCCTTGGGCAACCACTCCTCGATCATCGCGAGCGCTTCGTCTTCGTCGTGGTACCACAACAAGTGCCGGCCGTTCTGGAAGACGTTTTCCAGCTGCGGTACGTAGTGCGTCAGGTGCAGCGCGCCGCATGCCATCGTTAGAAACGTGCGATTGCTGCAGTAGTAGGCGTCCTCATTGATTTCGTTGACACCAAGCACGATCCGCGACGTGGCACACACCTTGGCATAGGACCGATTGTTGATCGGCCCGTTGACGCGCAAGTGAGAATGCTGGGCACTCCATCGATCCCAGTGACGGCCAAACACCTCAGTGTTGAAGCGACGCGCGATCTCCGCCAAGAACGAAGCTCGCTGACCACGGCGTCCCGGTCCGCCAATGAAGGCGACGTCGCGCACCGGCTTCTGCGGCTCCATCGGCCGGTGGTAGCGCGGCGCAAAGCCGCTCATCAAGAACGCCATGTTGTCGAGGCCGTGCTCGCGCAACCACGGGAAGCGCGCCGGATTGCTCATGCAAACCAGGTCGGCCTGACGGAAGTAGTCGATCACCGACGTGTCCAACTGCTCGAGCGCTTCTTCACACCAGACCACGATGCGGGCATCGTGACGGAACTCCGAAGCCAGCACCTGCGGCAGGTCCCGGAAGAACACGAAGATCGTGTCCGGCTTGTAGCTGCGGAAATCGGCGGCGAGCAGCTTGTTGGCAATCTGGGTGCCGAACCAGCGGCGCCACTTGACGCGGTTTCGCCAGCGCACTTCGACACCATGACGTCGAAGCGAATCCACCAGCGCACCCGTGCAGCGCGTGCGCGACATGCTCTTACCAAGGAACAACACACGTCGGACTGGCCCCAATCGAGAGACGCCATCGAGGCGGCCCTTGAGGGAGTTACCCTTGATCAAACCAGAACTATGCGAATCCGCATGCTTCATGCCAGAAAGCACTACTGACGAACGTGGTCCGCCGGGCTCAAGATTCGGCTGGTTGTGCAAATCAGCTGATTGCCTATCAGCTGATGGATCGCGCCTCGCATGCTCGCCGGGAAGATCCGCCGGATCGCGCCCGCCTTGGGTAGAACCCTGTACGTGTTCGTCGTTACTCACCAATCCTCCCTGACAGCAGAGCCAACTGACACTAGGGCCGTGGACAACGCGAACGACTGAGGCTTCGGTAGCCCCGAGACCATGGCGACCCCCGCTCATCTGCCGCCGCAGCGCTCAGCGCTACCGCACAGACCGGGTTGCCGCCGACGAGGCTGACCGGACCTCGACTTCGATCTGTTCGTCTTCGCACTGATCAGGAACATACAGGGCCGAACCACCACCGAGCCACCACCACTTTTGGAAGAATGCCGCGAACACCGGCGGCGTGCCCTGCTGCAAGCTACGGACGCGCTGCCCGATCCAGGCGCGTCGCAGGGATCGGCCCCCGCGCCACCACCGGCCTTCTGGCAGCTCACCTCGCAGGCGATATTCGACCCCAGACGCACACGTGCGCCGGGTGAATTCCGTGCTGTTTAGCAGGCAGCGCCGGATCCGTGAGTCGTGGTAGTGCCGCTGCAGCTGCTCGACCCGGGCAACTACTGACGCAATCTCAGGGTCGTTTCGCAGCAGGCCAACGCCACGCATATGCGCCAACGCTGCCGGTCGCTCGCCTTGCTGGCGATCGCGCAGCAGCCGCGAGGCAACTGCGATACGCACCGTCGGCGACAAAGTCTGATTAGAACGGATTCGCGACGCGGACTGCATGTCGAGCACGGCCAGCTCACCACCGGCCTTGCGGATGAAGTTCTCGGTATGCAGGTCGCGATGATGGATGCCGGCAAAGAGCAACCGGTTGGCGAGGTCAATCTCATCGACGAGCCGTTGCGCGGCGTCCTCCGGTTCGTCGCTCAGCGTCAGCGTGCGCAGCACCAACATCGAACGATGCGGCAGCAACGCGCGGCGTTGCACGCGCACGTCGAGCACCTCGGGACACGGAATCGCCGCCGCCTTCGTCAGACGCAGCATGTTCGCTTCGTGCACGGCCGGCAGCGCCCGGAACGCATAGCGCAAACGATCCTTGGGGCGCGGAAAGGTCATGGTCTTGACGTGCACCGGGCCCGACGGCAACTCGCCACGATGCACGGCCCGGATCAACCGACCCTGCACGCGCACCAAGTCCGCTGGTAGTGCGCCGGTGGCGACGAACGTCTGCCACCAACAATCGAGCACTTCTTGATCCGGCCGCGTCGAGTCAGCCATCGCGCTCGCAAAGCAGTTGAGAGTACAGGTCGCGCGTGCGCTCAGCGGCGACCCGCGGATTCATGTCGATCTGCGTGCGCCGCAAGGCCGCAGAACTACAGGCATCGCGCAGCGCGGCATCGGTCAACAACTGCAGCAAGGCATCGCCAAGTGCCCGATCGGTTTCTGCAACCGCGAATCCCGGAACCTCGGTCCGGCGCCGTTCGGCCAGCAGCTCCGGCAGGATCCCGCGTCGTGTCGACACGACCGGCTTGCCGAACGCCATCGCATCACAAACCGCGCGACATGTGCCATCGCTGCCGGGCACCAAGAACAGGAAGACATCGAGTGCGCGCAGGGCTTCGTCGTAGTCAGGTCCCTTCTGGTATCCAGGCAACAGAACGTTGTCGGCGATGCCTAGTTCGGCAATCGGCTTGTGCACCAACGCCGCCGTATCCTCATCGTTGCCGCGGCCGAGCAGAACGAAGCGCACGTTGGGCAGTTGCTCGCGCACGTAGCGAACGGTCTGCCACAGCAGTTCGAAGCGACGGTGAGGCTGGATGCGTGCGGTGATGCCGACGACCAGGTGTTCGTCGGCGAGCCCCCACCGTTCGCGTGCGCTGCGGCCTTCTAGCACGCGCGGCTCGGTGACGGGCTCCTGCAGCAACACGTGGTCCTCGCGCACCGAGAAGCGCCGCCGCACGCCTTCTTGCGCCTGCACCGTTGGCGCCAGCACAGCTTGGGTGCGGCGGAACATCGCACGTTCGCGCCAACCGCGACGCGGAGCCTCCGGCTCGTACAGACTCCGCACGACGACTGGCTTGTAGCGGAGACGGCGGCAAGCCATCGTCGCGATCAAGTGATCGGCACCTTGATGGCAGTGCAGGACGTCGTAGCGATCCCTCGCGATCAGGCGACGCAGGCTGCGGATGTCGCGCAACAACGAGGGCACGTGGAAGTGCTTGCGTAACTCCATGCCTGTCACGACCGGTAGCCGACACCGCCAGAGTTCTTCGGCGACCCGATGCTCGCCGCCCTTGTGCATGAAGCTGCCAATTGCAAAGCGCACATCGAGCCCCAACCCACGCAACCGCGCCGCCGAACGAATGGCCGGATCAGCAGGACCGGTCCACTTGTAGTTCGCGAACAAGTGCAGCACGCGCGGCGCGTTGTTCACAGATCCCCCACGGGAGCACGCTTGCTGCGCAGCAGACGCCAGTATTTCTTCCAGTCGGTGTACGCGGCCATCGCCGCCACCAAGAACCCCCGCCAACCATCGAGAAAGCCCAGTTTCAACAGCAAGCTCTTGACGAACACCGCTGGCGGCCGCACCAACAAGTCGAATGGATTCGCGCGCCGACCTTCGGCATACATTGCGTCGGCAGCGATACGCGAGAATGAGTCGATCGTGCGTCGATGGTGCGCGAAGTCGCGATAGCTCAAGTGCTCGATCGCCGCTGCGATCCTATGCACCGACGAACCCTCCTGCATCTCGACGTGGTCGTGCGGATTGCGCCCGCCCCACTTGCCTTTGCGGCGATCGAACAAACGCAGTTTGCGATCGGGCACGTGCAGGCCATGCTTGAGGATGCGGCCGAGATAGTGATTGTGCCGCGGCATCTCATAGCCATCCGCAGCAAACCCTTTGGCTTGCAGTTCGCGCACCGCCGCCTGCAGTGGCTCGGTGCATCGTTCGTCGGCATCGAGACAGAACACCAGATCGTGCTGCGCTTGCTCGATCGCGAACTGCTTCTGTTGCCGATGACCGGGAAACGGAAGGTTCTCGAGGATGCGCGCGCCGAGTTCTTTGGCGATCGCTTGCGTGCCGTCCGTGCTGCCGCTGTCCACGACGACAACCTCGTCGCAGAACGACAGCGAACGAACGCAGTCGGCAATACGGTCGGCCTCCTGAAAGCTGATCACGCAACCGCTAATCGGTGCGCGCCCGCTCTCAGGCACCAGCCGCACCAGAGAGGCCATCCGCCAAGCCATCAGCGGGGCGATCTTCCGCGGAGCGATTCTCCGCGGAGCCGTCACCAGCCTCGCCCTCGCCGGTCATCCGCGCATGAATGCCTTGCAGCGACTCCTGGATCTCAAGCAGTCGCTTGCCCCAGTCCTGCATGCGGCCGTCTTGCTCGACCGCACCGGCAGCCGCCTTCATGACGTCTTGCCGTTCTTGCGGCGACAGCCCAAGGCGCTCGTGCAACAGGTACTGGTTGCTGTAACCAAGCACCTGATTCCAACGCAGCAATTCCAGCACCTGACCGAGCAACTCGGTCAGCTGTAGTTCGGCATCGTTCAGGCCCAGTGACTGGGCCTTCTGCTTGCGGCGTCGGTTGGATGACACGAGAACTAGAACGGAAGGCAGCGGCGAAGGCGAACGCGCGACTACGCGTTGGCCAGGTTCGCGTTGGCGAAGTCCCAGTTGATCAGACTCGCCAGGAACGTCTTGATGTAGTCGGGGCGACGGTTTTGGAAGTCGAGGTAGTATGCATGCTCCCATACGTCCATCGTGACCAGCGGGGTCACACCCTTCGTCGTGATCGGAGTCTCGGCATTCGGCGTCTTCTTGACGGCGAGCTTGCCGTTCTCGAGAACGAGCCAGGCCCAACCGCTACCGAACTGGGTAGCACCCGCGGTGCTAAACAGCTCGACGAACTTGTCGTAGCCACCGAGGTCGCTGTCGATCTTGGCAGCGATCGCGCCAGTCGGCTTGCCGCCGCCACCGGGCTTCATCGAGTTCCAGTAGAACGTGTGGTTCCAGACCTGGGCGGCGTTGTTGAAGATGCCGGCTTTGTCAGCCTTGCCAGCGGTCGCCTTGATGATGTCCTCGTGGGCCATGTCGGCGTACTCGGTGCCAGCAATCAGCTTGTTGCCGTTGACGACGTAAGCGTTGTGATGCTTACCGTGGTGGATATCGAGGGTCTGCGCGTTGATGTGCGGTGCGAGAGCGTCGTTGGAATACGGCAGGGCCGGAAGTTCGAGTGCCATGGTTGTGGTCTGTTGGTTGCTGTGGATGCGTTCGTGAAAATGGATGCAGGGCCCAACCTCGCGACCGCATCCATGCGGCGCAGTCGGGATCACATGCGGGCAACAACGATAGGCCATGCGCCCCCATCTCCGAAACCGTTTCGTGCCATCCCCCCGCAGCCTCTAACCTGACGAGATGGCCGAACTGCCTGGGTTCACACATCTCCTCAGCACGATTGCGCGTTTGCGGGCACCGGACGGCTGCCCGTGGGATCGCAAACAAACTACCGAAAGCATGGCTCCGCACCTCGTGGAGGAGGCTTTCGAGGCTGCCGACGCCCTGCGCCGTGGAGCGACCGACGAGTCGCAAGCCGAACTTGGCGACGTGCTGGTCAACGTCACCATGATCAGTCAGATCGCGAGCGAAGCGGGCCAATTCTGCGCCGACGACGTCGCCCAAGCCGCCGCTGAGAAGCTGATCCGCCGGCACCCGCACGTGTTCGGCGACCAGCAGGCAGACAGCGCCGAGATCGCCTTCGAGACCTGGGAGACCCAGAAGCAGCTTGAGAAGCAGGCAGCCGGCGAAGATCGCAGCGTGCTATCCGGGGTTCCAACGGCGATGCCGGCCCTGCTGCGGGCCTACCGCGTCGGGCAGAAGGCCGCCAAAGTCGGCTTCGACTGGCCCGATCGCGACGGGCCGAGGACCAAGTTGACGGAGGAGCTCGACGAACTGGACGAGGCGGTGCAAGCCGGGGACCAAGCGGCCATGCAAGACGAGCTGGGCGACGTGCTGTTCAGCATCTGCAATCTGGCCCGCCACCACGGCATCAACCCCGAGGTCGCGCTGGCCGCGACGACCGACAAGTTCCAGCGGCGATTCCGCCACGTGGAGCAGAGCTTCGATTACGACCTGCGCGGCAAGCCGCTTGCTGATATGGAAATCGCGTGGGACCAAGCCAAGCGCGACGGGCTGTAGGGACCGACTGGCTGCCGGGGCTTGGCGCGCTGCCGGGTGGCGTCTGCAGAACATCTGAAAAACTGCAACGGCCTACCGAAAGACGTGGTCCGGCAACCGGGGCGCCGTACGTCATCTTGGCGTGCCGTGCTCCGTCGACGAGCCCCGGCGATCGCCACCGTCGAGTCCGCCGTCGAGCCCGCCGTCGAGCCGCCGTCAGAATCGTCGGCGAGCCGCGTCGGGTTCTCGTCGACACCCCGACAACCGCTGCGTGGCGGGTCTGCGACGCCACCGACGAACGATTCTTAAGCCACAAGAAGGCATGGACTTATGATTCCTTCCGCAAGAATTCGAGATTGCGAAGCGGGACGGCACGAAGCGTGCAATAGGTCGACCGGTGGAAAGAAACGCCTGGACATGGATTCCAGTGGCAGGGATGGTCCTCGGTGTGGGGTGGTGCCTCACCGGGGACCGTTTTTTTTTGCCCCGCGCGGGCGTGGAAGCGAGGCGGCAGCACGTGCCGACGACTCGCGCCGCATGATCTGCTGCTAGCGAGCCAGCTCCGCCTCGGCAGCGACAACGCCAAACGAGGCCCAGCCGGGATCCGCAGCCAACTGTTCGAGCTGCCACTGCGCCGCTTTGCGCCCCTTGGTAACCAGGTCGTAGTGCGCCAGGCCAAACCGTAGCGCCGCACCCGAGCTGCCCTCGCCAACGTAGATCTTCTCGCGGTGCAACTGCCCGCGGTAGAGCAGGCACAGTTGGTGGTAGCTCTTGTTCTCGGCGATATCCATGTCGGCCGTGATGCCGGCGACCACTGCCGCGGCCCCGGCCGGGTCCCCCGAACGCATGCGCGCGCACCACAGCCAGTGCGTGACCGCAACGCGCGACTCGTCGTTGTGGCAGACCGCGAGGCAATCGAGCCACCCCGCCACCGCCGCCTCAAAGTCCCCCATGACGAACGCCACCAAGGCACGGTGGTAGTGCACATTGAAGTGCAGCGTGCTGTGCGGCGGCCGATTCGGCACCGGCAAGCCATCGGGCTCAACCTGATCGGGAGTCGTGCGGCACGCGATCGCCGCCGCGTCGAAGTCCGCACGGGCCTTGCCGAACTCGCGCACACTCAGGTAGCGATGGCCACGATGGCGCAGCAAGAACGCATCCCCGGGCAATCGCGCCAAGGCGTCGCTGAAGACATCGATCGCTTCGCGGTAGCGACCGAGGTAGCCGAGTCGCCGCCCCACCCAGATCGCCGCTTCGCGATCTTCTGGGTTCGCCGCCAATACCTCGCGCGCGGCAGAGAGGTTGGATTCGCGCTCGGCGCGCACTTCCTTGGACAACTCGGGAGCGTGCAACGCCCGACCCGACAGCGACCATGCCTCGGCGCCATCGGGCAACGGCGCCTGGCACCCAGCTAGGAGCCACAACGAAACAACAACTACGAGTCTTCTACAGGCCATTCGATCCTCACGTCTTGCCATTGGGTTTCGACACCCGGTTTCAAGAACAACGCGCTCTGCGCGCCAATGCTCTGCATCGCCGGCCACGCGGCTTGGCCATCGATATCGCCGAGCACCATCAACGCTGTACCCAACGCATCGGCAACGGCGCAACTCTTGGCGATGATCGAAGCGCTCACTACCGCGTGCTCTGGATTGCGGCCGGTACGCGGATCAAACAGATGGTGCACGACACGATTGCCAACGACCACCGCGTTGCGGTAGTCGCCACTGCTGCACAACGCACGATCGCGTAGCGGCACCGTCACGACTGCGCGCTGGCCGCCGGCAACATCACTCGATGGATCGACCACGCCGATGCGCCACGGCGAGCCATCGGGCTTCACCCCGTGACACAACACTTCGCCGGTGATCTGCAGGTAGAACGAATCGACACCGAGCGCCAACAGCTGCACCGCGATCGCATCGGCGGCTGCGCCGGCGACGATGCCATCGAGATCGATCTCGACGTCTGCGCGCTGCTTGCGCAGTTTGCCGTTTTCCATCGAGACGAACTGGTAGCCGACGCGCGCCTTGGCCTGTAGCAACTCCTCGTCATCAAGCCCAAGTTCCGGATCCTTCTTGGCGCGGCGGTACAGATCACTGAGCGGCTTCAGTGTCGGATCGAAGGCACCGTCGGTCGCCTTGGCAACCGCCAACGCTTGCTGCAAGACACTGGCAAACCGCTCACTGACCGCCAACGGCTCGGTGCTCTTGTGAGCGTTGACGCGTTGGATCTCCGAGTTCTCTCGCCAGTTGCTGAACGTCACGTCAAACGCCGCCAACTCTTTGCCCACGAGGGTTCGCAACTCGGTCAGCGGCCGCTTCGTCGCGACCTTGACCTCGTAGCTGGAACCCATCGTCTGGCCACCAAAGGCCTGCACCGTGACGGGGTCGGAGCACGCCGACAACACGACGAGCGACGCGCCGAGCAAGAACGTTCGCAGCTTCTGCATAGGTAGATCTCAGGTGATTAGAGGTTCGTTTACAACTGGCCTCGGCATCA
>CAXBFC010000172.1:0-15526 GCA_963974725.1 uncultured bacterium
CACCCACTTGAAGACGCGCGGCAAGTCGCGGTATGGCTCGCGGCTGAGGCTGCAGAATTGGCGTAGCCTGCTCGGTGAGACCAACGAACGGGTGGCGGATTGTGCCCAGCAGTTCGGTCCGTTCGAACGCATCTTCTACGGCGTGCCCATTCGCGTGTTCAGCGAGCTGTTTGAGGCCGATCCGAAGCCGAGTTTCGGGCGCGATGCCCCTGAGCTGCAGCGGATTCCGATGCACGTGCACCGCCCGGACCACGAGGAGCTGCTGCGAGTGCGGGCCCAGCTGCTGCGTGGCAGCGTTGCGTTGCCGGCCTGATGTTGCCGGCCTGATTCCGGCCATGCCATCGCCGGAACGGCGCCGGCCTCACTCGTGGGGCCTGGGGCGGTCGATGCGAATGGCTGACGGAATCCGCCCATTGCACCGCATCAAGGAGACATCTCCCATGATTCACAGCTCGAAAATCTGCACTAGTCTTCTCGCTGCCACAGCCCTGCTCGCCACCTCTTGTGGCAGCGGCGGCAAGGTCAGCAACGCTTCGCCACGAATCACCCAGGTGCCACAACAGGCAACGGTCGGTGGCGCGTCGTTCTCGATCGATTTGTCAACCTACGTCAGCGACCGCGAAGGCGTGCCGCTGGTCTACGCGGTGACATCTGGTGGTGGCTCGATCTCTGGCAGCACCTACACGAACATGTTTGACACCATGGGCGAGTACGAGGTGGCGTTCACGGTTGACGATGGCTCCAAAGTCGAGCCAGGTAGCTTCAACGTGCGGGTGACGTCGGCAAACTTCGCCGTTGTGCGCGAAGACACCTCCGGCTTGCTGATGCTGGATACGGCAACCAACGCAACGCTGCGCGTCGCTGGCTCGACGGCTACGCCGAGTCTCGCGACTGGCTTGTCGAACGGGCGCATGGTCTACCAGATTGCCGCTGGCACTGGCAAGCAACTGTGGGTGTTCGATCCGCTGACGCGCACCAACAAGCGCATCGCCGCGACCAAGACGGGCGATGTGACCTACCGTGCCAAGACCAGCGACAACAAGATCGTCTACACGACTGGCAGCGGCAACACCATGCAGCTGTGGTTCTACAACCCAGTGACCGGCGTTTCGCGCGCCCTGGCGCAGGACGTGCTCAGCTCGATCACCGTGCTCGTCAACACCAATGACATTGTCTTCTTCGAAGCCGGCGTCAATGGCCAGGCGGACGTCTTTGGCTACGACCCGGATGAAGATGAAGTCTTCACCGTTGGCAGCGCGACGACCAGTGAGCAAGTGCAAGCCGTGCTGCCGAATGGCGGACTGGTGTTTTCGCGCATTGGCGACACCGGCGAGAGCGACCTGTTTCACTACCTGACGACCGCGGGCGTCGTTTCGATCGGCGGTGACTACAACAACATCGGCGACGATGACAAGACGTTCAATGCGAACGCTTCGGCGAGTCAGGTGATCTTTACCGCGGACTCCGGTTCGGCGACGGAGATCTACGTCTGGGATCCGGCGGATGGCCAGACCTACCCGATCAGCACGCTCAACGGTGCCGGTGCGAACAACCAATACCGTGGCATCGCCAATGGCGATGAAATGGTCTACACGCGCTTCAACGGCGGCGGCGACTATGACGCCTACCTGATGGACATCGATTCGCTGAGCGCGGCGACGTTGCTGAACAGCGCCGACAACGCCCAGGTTCTTGCGGTTACCCGCGACAGCTCGGGTGGTGTTGGTTGGGCGATTGTGCTGCCGAGCACCGATGACAACAACCTGCAGGCGATCTCGTTGATCAGTACGCCGGCGACGGTCACCTGGGCTGCGGGGACGGCGGTTGCGACCTCGGTCAACGTGCTCACCAACGGCGATGTCGTGGCATTCGCTGCCGACGGCACGGCGTTGAACATCTTCGATACTTCGGCGGGCACTTGGGGCACGCCGATCACCGGCACTGGTCTCAGCTTCGGTGGCAACGGCTTCGCTGCTGGCGACTTCGTCTACTCGCTGACCGCGACGGCGCAGACCGACCTGTCGATGTGGGATGCTTCCGCGACCGCTTCGGTGGTCGTCAGCAGCACGGCTGGCAACGACGTCTTCCAGGCGCTGACACTCGATACGAAGATCTTGTTCACGCGGGTCGTTGGCACCAACACGAACGCGGACCTGTTCACCTGGGATGGCACGACCGAGACGCGCCTAACCGACGAAGATGCGGCCGAACTGCTGCACAACCACACGGTGCTCGGCACGTTCGCCGGCACTCGCTAGCAGCAAGCCTACTTAGGCTCGCCTCGCCGCACGCGGGGGCGCCAAGTCGCCGGCCTTCTGATTGCCGGCCTTCTGATCGCCGGCCTTCTGATCCCCCGTGTGGCCCTTTGCTTTGGGCCGCTCGAGGTTGATCGGCCGAACCCAGATGTTGCGGAAGCGCATCGGGTTGCCGTGGTCCTGCAGCTTGATGGCACCCTTGGGGCCGTGAACTGTGTACTTTGGCAGGTTCTTGTGCGCGGTCGCACCGAGCAGCGCTTCGTCGAGCTGCACGACAATGCCGTTGTGCACGACGGTCAAGCGCGCCGGCGACTTCACCGTGCCGTCTTGCAGAAAGCGTGGCGCGATGAACACGATGTCGTAGACGTTCCACTGGCCCGGGGGCCGCGTCGCGTTGACCAGCGGCGGCTTCTGACCGTAGATCGATGCCGCTTGACCGTCGGCGTAGGTCGGGTTCTCAAACGAGTCGAGGATCTGCACTTCGTATCGGCCGAAGAAGAACACGCCGCTGTTGCCGCGGCCCTGCGAGTGGCCCTTTGGTGGCGGAGCCATCCATTCGATGTGCAGTTGGCAATCGCCGAACTCCTGCTTGGTGCGGATATCCCCGGTCCGTGAAACTTCCATCGCGCCGTCGACGAGGCGCCACTCGGCCTTGCCCTTGCGGCCTTGCCACGCGTCGAGGTTGCTGCCATCGAACAACACGACGGCATCCTTCGGTGGCTTGCTCGGTGTCTGGGCAGCCGGCCCCGGATCGACGGCAACGGGGCGCGGGCGGTGTGCGTCATGCACGCGGAAGCCGTCGGGAAGCACCGGCGTGTCGGTGTAGCCGGGGTTCTTCTCCTGGCCTTGTGCGAGTTGCAGGAGAAGGGCGAGGGGAACGACGACGGCGATGCGCGACATGCAGGAAGGATCCCGCTTCGAGCTCCGATGCGCCAGCTTCAGCACGTGTGCATTGCGTCCCAAAGGCTGAGCTGTTGGGCGCAGCCCCGGAGCGCAACTGGGCTGGCGCATGCTCAGACCGCCATGCCCGGCTCGCAGCCTGGCAGCCGCGTTTCACCCGTCGGACGGTCGTTCAGCAAGGCCTTGGCGCGGCGCGAAATCGACCCGAGCGAGCGGCGGAAGTCCCTCGGCTCCATGCCGCAGGTGCGGGCCGCAGCGCGCGTCGTATTGCAGGTCATCGCGGCGTCGAGTGCGTCCCGTTGGCGGGGCGTCAGGGCCGTCTGCAGGTTCTCGCGAACCCACGAACTCTGGCTGCTGGGCGCCGGGTAGGTGGACTGCTTCTCGGCAACCTCGGACAGGTCCATCGGCCGGATGCGCGCCCATTCGGAGCGCAGTAGCGCGCATGCGGATCGCCGCGCAACGACTCGCAACCACGCCTTTGGACACTGCGGCGGAGAACCTGACATAATGGCAAGTGAGAGTTGGTAGATGGCGCGCTCGGACGCCTCCTCCGCCATGATCGGGATCTTCACGACCTCGATTGCAGCGCGGTAGGCAGTGGGCAGAAGCGAATGTGGGTCTGACAGCATGGGTGAGGTTCCGTCGGGAGGTTCGACTGACAGTGTCAGTGGAATGCCAATCGGAACAATTGCTTGCCAATGTGTCAAGTTTCCTGATCCGCACGCATTCTGCGGAGCCGGCTGGGGAAATGCGCTTGCGTCTGGGCGTTTTGACGTACTTCCGTTCCCTGTGGCCACTTGCCACAATGCATGCGTAGAGCGGGCGGCAACACCACCTGCCACATACCACGTGACGGAAACACCCGAACAGTCTTCTCCGCGTCCCACCGACGCGCCTCGTCCTTTGGCAAGCCATCTGGCAGCCCGGCTCCGCGAGCTGCGCGCCCGGCGCGGGCTGACCCAGGATCATGTCGCCAAGCGGCTCGGCTGCCACGAGTCGGCGGTGTCGCGATGGGAGAGTGGCAGCCGCTTTCCGACCGGTGAGGACCTGGTCGCGCTTGCGGACCTCTTTGAGGTCAGCACCGACGACCTCCTCGGGCGTGGCCGGCAATATGCCACGGGTGGCTCTGCCCTCGTCGACATGCGCCTGCTCGAGTCCCTGGCTGCCGCCGAGACGACGGCGGAGTTCGATGGCCTGATTGCGAAGCACGAAGAACAGGCCGTCTGGTTGCCCGTTCCTGAAGGGGCGGTGCTGGTGCCGGTCGCCGAGGCGATGCGCTGGGCGCGCAAGGTTGCCGACAAGCACAAGGACAGCACGTTCGTCGATCGCCTGTTCCGCCCGCGCGGCTGAGCTGGTCCGTTCGCGCCGCTGAGCTGGTCCGTTCGCGCGGCTGATTTGGCGGACCAACTTGGGTTGGCAGATTGGTGGGCCGGCTGTCGGCTCCCAGCGCCGGGCCGGTTGCCACCGCGATTTGTTGCTACTTCGCGCCCATGTGTTTGATGACCGCCGCCGTGAACGCGGCGGTGTTCAACTTGCCGCCGAGGTCGCCGGTGGATTCGCCGTTGGCGATGCAGCCGCGAACGGCTTCGTCGATCATCGTGCCGAGGCCGCGGCAGCCGGCGTGCGTCAGCAGCATGCTGAACGCCAGCAACGCCGCTGACGGGTTGCAGATGCCTTGGCCCGCAATGTCGGGGGCGGTGCCGCCCGCGGGGTCGAACATCGACAAGGCGACCTCGCCCGAGTCGTCGAACGAATAGTTGGCGCTCGCCCCGAGGCCGATGCTGCCGACCATGCCGCACGCCATGTCGGACAGGAAGTCGCCGTATTCGTTCGGGGTCACGACGATCCGGTACTTCTCTGGATCCTTCAGCATCTTGTAGAGCAAGGCGTCGAACAGCTCGCTCTGGTGGCCGACATCGTCGAATTGCTTGCTGACGTCGCGCACGATCTCCTCGAAGAAGCCGTCGGTGGCGCGCTGGATCGTGTATTTGCTCGAGCTGATGACGTCGCAGCCAAGGCGGCGGCCGAGCCGGAACGCATACAGGGCCGCTTCGCGTGCCGGTCGACGTTCGATGACACGGATCGATACGGCCACTTCATCTCCGATGCGGCGGCCGGCGTCTTCATACGTGCCGCCGACCGCGATGCGCAGGTTGAGGGTGCCCTGGTGGCGCGTTTCGACGCCGGGAAGGCTCGCGACGGGGCGGTGGATCACCGAGAACTTGCAGCGATCACGGAGCACCTTGTTGGGGCTCTCGGTCTCGGTGACCGTCGGGTACTTCATCGCCAGCTTGTGCTTTTCGATCGCAGCAACGGCGGTGTCGTAGCACGCATCCGCGTTCTTGCGGCGCGATTCGAGCGTCAGGTCGATGGGGTGGAACTGCACGTTCAGTGGCAGGGCATCGGCCACCTTGTGCACGCTTTCGGATAGTTCGGCCGAGATTCCGTCACCGAGCAGTTCGGCGACGTTCAGGATTTCGCGGTCAGTCATCGTTAGTTCAATCTTTGCAAAGTGACGCTCGCACGCGCCATGCAGTCATGGTGACGTGGTTGCCTGTCCACTACCAGCGTTGCCCGAAGGATGATGCGAACGATGATGCGAACGATGATGCGATACTCCTTTCCGTTGCTCCGCCGGTTGCCTGTGGCTCTGGCGCCGTTCGCGGTCCTTGTTGGCGTTGGCATGGGCTTGGCGGCCGATGCCAGTGCCCAGTCTCCGGACGGGCAGCAGCAATCGCGGCCGGTTCGCCACGCGTTCTTGGTGGCCGGGCCGAGCTTTACCGGGATCATCGATGAGCATGGCGAAACCCAGTGGTCGGCGCCGAAGGCCAGGGCCCGCGATGGTTGGGTGCTCAAAAACGGCAACGTGCTGATCGTCTGGGCCAAGGAAGCGATCGAGTTCGGCGCCGACAAGCAGCCAGTGTGGAGCTACCAGTTGCACAAGCCCAACCGCGAGCTCGGCACCGTGCAGCGGCTGGCGAACGGACACACGCTGGTAACCGAACTTGGTCCGGCGCCGCGGCTGCGCGAGGTGACACCGAAGGGCGACATTCGGGTCGAGGTCGGGCTGCAACCTGACACCGACAACGCCCACATGCAGACGCGCATGGCTCGCAAACTGCCCAACGGCGACTATCTGGTGCCGCATCTGTTGGCGCATGCCGTCAAGCGCTACCAACCGGATGGCAAGGTCGTCGAAGTGATCCGCACCGATCGCGAATCTCTCGGCGGGCGCAAGGCGGAGAATTGGCCGTTCACCGCGATTCGTCTGGCCAACGGCAACACCGTCATCGGTTGCACGCACGGCAACAAGGTGATCGAGGTCGACAAGTTGGGGGACATCGTCTGGTCGGTGACCAACGAAGATCTCGGCGGCATCATTCACGATGCCTGTGGCGTGCAGCGCCTGCCGAACGGCAACACCGTGATCGCGTCGTACGCGGCGAAGACCGGCGCCAAACTGATCGAGGTCAACCGCGACAAGCAGGTCGTTTGGTCCTACGACGGCCCGCACCGCGTGCACCACTTCCAGGTGCTGACAACCAATGGCGAGCCGCTGCCAGGCGTGGCCATGCGCTAGTCGGGTCCAGCTTGCCTATTCCATCCGGATGCCACGCGCTTGCGAACTCTCGTTCGTGCGCTGCCATCGTCAGTTGACACTCTCGAAGGATGTCGAGCATCTCTGACGGCTTCATCAGGATAGAATCCTATTCGTTAGCGGAGCGTGACCGCTGTGTACGGACGGGCGACGATCACTCGGGAGTTGGTGCTTCCCATGAACCCGAACGTCGACTGGGCCGCGTTGCAGGCGGACTTGCGCGGCATTGGCTCTGAAGTCAGCCTACTGATGACATACCTAGACGACTTTCGTCTTGATGAAGACGACCCTGATCCGCGCTGGCGTGCATACGAGTGTGTGAATGAGGGTCGCTACGCGGAAGCGCTGGTGTTGATTCGAGATCTTGGCGGGCTTGCGTGCATGCAGTCGATGTCCGGCGATTCGATTCTACACGATGCTGCGTCCGATGGGTTGACGGAGCTGCTTGTGGGGTTGCTGCGTGATGCGAGCCCGGAGCAAGTCGACATGTTGGACTCCTATGGCATGACGGCGCTTGCTTGGGCTACTTGTGAAGGTCACGCCGAATGCGTTGCCGCGTTGCTTGAAGCGGGGGCCGAACCGGATCGGCGTACGAGCGAAGAGTCAGCGCTCTGTGCTGCGATTAACCGTAGGCATGTTGCGGTAGTGGATGCGTTGCTTGCAGGGGGAGCGGATCCCGATTGGCGAGCGCGTTTGGAAGACGATGCATCACCGCTCGCGTGCGCCATTGCCAACAAGGATGCGGACATGGTTGCGCGGTTGCTCCGTGCGGGTGCCGACCCCAACCATGAGTCGGACCTTGAGCGCATGACGCCTCTTGGTCACGCGGTCTGTGAAGGGCATGTGGAGTCCGTTGTCGTGCTGCTGGCGGCTGGTGCCGAACCGGATCGTCGTGATGAAGAACGCAACGACTGGACGCCCTTGTGTCGCGCCGCCATGGATGGCCATGCCGAGCTTGTTGATATCCTGCTTCGTGCAGGTGCAGATCCAGACATCCCGTGCTGGATGGGTCAGAGCGCGCGGCATCACGCAGAACGCCGAAGCGATGACCACCCAGTCTTCGTGCTCATGAGCAAGTATCCGAACCGAGGCTCGCAGCGATGAAGAAGCGGACGGTTGCGTTGGCTTTGCTTGCCGCGTCTTGCACGAGTGTGCCTGCGCCGCGTAGTGAGCCGGTGTTGTTCGTCGGGGTCAGCGACGATGTCGGCGTTGGCATCTACATGCTCGACGGGGTGGTCGTCGATGGGTTCGTTGCCTGGGACGGTTACGGGATCATGGGCATGACCTGGCCAATGACGGTGCTTGGCACTGACGCGAACGGCGTCGTCAACGTTTTGTGTCCGGTTGGATATCCCGGCAAGATGTTGTCGGTCAAATGGGAACTGCATGTGACGCAGACGGAAGATTGGTGCCTCGACTACCGTCTGGCTCCGATCAACAGCACGTTTGCTGCGCCCAAGGGTGTTGCCGTCAGTCCGGCTCGCATTCGTCAAAGGCTGTCTCAGTAGCGAGCCCGTTCGGTGTGGTGATGCCAAGGCGATCGATTCGAGGGCTTCTGTTGGCGTTGTTGCTGACGACCAACCTCTGTGTCTATTCGGCGCTTGGCTACGAATCTCACTTCGACGTGGCCGCAGACTTGGGAGCTGGGATGTCCGAGCAGCAATGCCTCGCAACATTCACGCGTGGTCGTCGCGGGTTGTCCACTTGAGGAGCGACACCTGATCCTTGCTGCGGACCGCGAGGCGAATCTTGGTGCGCGAAGTCTCGTCGTTCGGACTGCTCTACCACTCGTTGGGTCGTCTACATGATCGGAGTTCCAGGTGTCGCGATGGCAAGATCCCAGGTGGGTTCCCTATGGCACTTTTGACGATCGCCCACGCACCGGACACGGGGCGTCTAGCCGCGTGGCTTGTTCGCGGCTGTGGTGCGCGGCAAGACGAGTCGCATCAGCGCCCCGCCACTGGCCGAGTCGTCGATCTTGATGCTGCCGCGATGCTGCACGGCAGTCGCCTGGATCATTGCCAGGCCGAGTCCGAAGCCGGCGCGTTGGCCGCTTGGCGCGGTGCCTTTGGCGAACGGCGTAAACACTCGTTCGCGTTGGGAGGTTGGGATGCCTGGCCCCTGATCGTGCACTTCGATCGTCAGTGCGTCGTCGCTGCCGTCCATGCGGACGCGCACCGTCTGGCCTGCTTGGGACCACTTGATGGCGTTGTTGATCAAGTTGCGAACGGCCCGAATGACGGCTTCTCGGTCGGCGGTCAGCCAGGTGTTGCCGGAGCATTGCACGTCGAGGTGCACGCCTTGCGATCTTGCGTGGCCCCGTTCGGCTTGTAGGCGGACTTCGATCTCCTCCGCAAGGTCGAACGCTTCGGTGACTGCCTCGCCGACGGGTTCGGTCGACGAGCACAGGAACAGCAAATTGTCGACCGAACGCGCAAACTCGTGAAGTTCGCTGACCTGATGCTGCAGCAGCGTCTGGTAGTCCTCGGAGCTGCGTGCTCGCAGCATCGCGACTTCGGCTTGGCCAATCAGGTTTTGCAGCGGCGAACGCAGTTCGTGGGCCAGCCCAGCGGTGAAGACTTTCGCTTCGCTGGCCCGCTGTCGCACGTTGTCGAGCATCGTTTCGAGTTCGGTCGCAATGGGAACCAGTTCGCTTGGTAGCGAGGTGTTCGCATCATCCTTTTGGTCGCCTTCGTGCTGGCTTCTATTGCGCAGATCTCCTTGTCGCAGCCGGTTGGCAATGGCGTCGAGTAGCGACTGGAATCGCCAGGCCAGGAAGCGCGCCGCGATGATGCTGATAAGTAAGCTAAGTGCGATCGTGGCGAGTCCGAACAGCCAGAAGTTGTTGATCTGGGCGATACGCTGCGAGCCATCCAAGACCAGCGTGACGTTCAGCTCGTCCGAGATCCGTGCAGTTGCGGTGAATCGGTCGTCCGTGAGTTGCAAGACCTGGGGGTGGTTGCTCGCATCAAGGGCGCGTTGGTGCGCCAGGCCTGTTAGCAGGGTGGTCGCGCCGAAGTCGCCGAGTGCTTCGCCGTCCAGTGCGCGGGTCAGTCGCCAGCCCATGCGCACTTCTGGGTGCGAGTCTGCCAGTTCGCGCGCGATCCCCGGCAGCGCTGCGACTGGTTGGGGGGACGAGAGCAGCTCCGATCGCGCCTCCTCGATTTCTTCATGCACCAGGCCTTCGAGCTCTGCTTGCACGGATTGGCTGAGGAATGAAACGCCGACGATGGTCGCAACGCAGGCTGGCAGTGCCGACAGCAGGCAGAACAATCCGGCGATGCGGCGTCGCATCGACCAGGAAGTTGGTGGCGGTGGTGTGCTCATGCTTCGAGGCGGTAGCCTTGCCCTCGCACCGCGGCGATCTGCGGCCCGGACAGCGTTTCCAGTTTGCGCCTGAGGCGGCCGACGACCACGTCGACGACGTTGGTGCCGGGGTCGTGATGCGTCTTCCAGACGGTTTGCAACAGGAACGTGCGAGTCAAGGTGTCGCCGCGCGCGCGCACGAAGGCTGACAGCAAGTCGAACTCTTTTGGTGAGAGGTCGATCGATTCGCCCCGGCAGGTTGCGGTGCGGTCGACTGGCGAGATGCTCAGTGGCCCGAAGCCGAGCGTGACGGTGCCAACCCGACGGCGCATGACCGCGTCGATTCGCGCTAGTAGCTCGGCGAATGCGAACGGCTTGACTACGTAGTCGTCTGCGCCCAGCTTCAGCCCTTCGACCCGCTCTTCGATCGTGCCGCGAGCAGTGACCATGATGACAGGGATGTCATTGCCGGCGCCGCGCAGTTTCGCGAGCACGTCGCGGCCGTCGCTGTTTGGCATCATCACATCTAGTAGGACCAATTCGAACTCTTGCTCCGCGAGCAGTTGGTCGGCGGCCTCGGCGCTGTTTGCGCCCATTGGCAGCAAGCCCGACTCCGTCAGGCCCTGCTGCAAGAATGCCATGAGCTTTGGGTCGTCATCGACGACCAGCACGCGCAAACCCTTGTGCTGGGACATGGCACGATCATCAATGCAACGGGGTTGCGACGGTAGTCTCAAGATGCTCGCGCGATGTTGATGAACGGATTGTCATGCGACCTGCGTTCGCGCCGGAACTACCTTCCGCCTACTGCTACTGCGCGTAGTGCCGCTCTGTTGCGACCACGTTTGGGTCGACACATGCGGCGCTTGGATCAGAATCTCATGGCTACGACTCCCAACCGTTCCCGTTCTCGTTTCGGCACGTCACTACTTGGTCTGGCCATGCTCATGGCGTTGCTGGCGACCTCGTGCCAGCCGGTCGCGTTCTACGAGAAGCAATACCTGGCCAACGCGTTGATGCAGTTCGACACCGATCCGACGCTCGACAACTTCATGCAAAAGGTCATCTACTCGCGCGAAGCGACGACTGGTGGCATCGGCTCGAAGGCTGGTGGGGGGTGTGGATGCACCAACTAGCAATGAGACCACTGGCAAAGCACAAGATGGCAATGCACAAGATGGCAATGCACCAGCTGGCACTGGCGCTTGTGCTGGCGGCGGCAACTGGTGCGACGGCCTTGCAAGCGCAATCTAGCGGCCGGCCGAATAGTGGCGTTGGGCCCAGTTCCCAGCAGCCGACTGCGCAGCAGCCAGTTCAGGGCGGGGCGGCCGGTCAAACCCCGGGATCTGGCACGGCTCCGGTCAAAGGCGGTCTTGGCAAAGCTGGCACCGGTCACTTCGGCTTCCGCCTTGGCTACTACGACAACGGCGATTCCGGCGACGGCAATCCGTTCCTCGATGAAACGCTGACAGTGATCGAGCCGGTGCTCTTCTACGACTACAACGTCTCAGACTCGACCAACATCTTCCTCAAGTTCAGCTACGACAACGTGTCGAGCGCTTCGATCGAGCGATTGAGCAGCTACCCGTCGACCCAGCAGAGTGGCGCGACTGGCGACTACTACTTCGGGCTCGATGGCGGTGCCACGTGGGCGCTCGATGAAGACACGCGGGTCAGCGCCTTTGCCCATGCCAGCGCCGAATACGACTACCGTTCGTTTGGTCTCGGTGGCAGCTATGCAAAAGACTACGACGGCGACAGCACGACACTGAAGTTTTCGGGTAGCGCCTACTTCGACACCTTGGACATCATTCGGTTCGATGGTGATGCCAGCGAAGGCAGCGACAACCGCACCGCGCTCAACCTGGCCGGCAATTGGTATCAGGTGATGACGCCGCGCATGCACGCGGAGATGGGCGTCAACCTGACGCTGCAGAGTGGCTTCTTGGAGACGCCATACAACGGAGTCGTGGCAGAGAACGGATCGTTTACTCCGGAGCAATACCTGGCGAGCACCAGTCTTCAGACCGACCGAAGCCCTACCGGAGTTACGGGATTCGAAGAGCTGCCAAGCAGTCGCGCGCGATTGGGACTGCATGGGCGCGTCCGCCGCATGTATGGCGAAAGCACAGCGCTCGAACTCGGTGGTCGTCTGTATGGCGACGACTGGGGCGTGACCAGTTTCACTCTCGAACCGGCGGCTTACTTCTGGCTTGCGCCCAATACGGTGCGCGCCCGCGTTGGCTATCGCTTCTATACCCAGACCGCCGCGGACGATTATCAAGCGCGCTTCACTGGCGCGAATGCAGCGGCGTTGCCCGAGTTCCGCACCCAAGACGCGGACCTTGGCGACTTCTCGTCACACACGTTGGGCTTCCGCTTGGATTGGTTCACCGCTTCGGCGAGCCGTTGGGACCTTACGTTTGACTACACGACCCGCGACGACGGGCTCGACTACATGTTTGGGAGTATCGGATGGTCTACCAGTTTCTAGCCCCCATATCTCACCGGCAACTAGGCAAGCACGCCCGAATGCCCCGCAAGCCGTCGTCAGATGGCAGGCGTTGCCTGCCGCTAGGTCGTGCGATGGCGATCGCTGCGCTGTTGCTAGCTGCGTCTTGTGCGTCACCAAGTGCTGCACTTGTGCCGAGCAACCACCGCGGCATGCAGTTCGTGGACGATGCTGGCACCAGCTACGTGCTGAACGGCAAAGCCGCGACCTTCGTGTTCTGGCAGCCGTGGTGTGCGGCGTGCCGCGAAGAGGCGCCCGCCGCGGTTGCTGCTTCGGCAGACCTTGCCGACTCGATGTCGTTCTACGGTGTCGTCACTGGCCCCGATGGCGCAGTCGACGAAGATCTCTACCGCAAGAGCATCGAAGAGCTCGGTTTGAGCTATCCCCAGATTCGCGACAAAGACGCTTCGTTGGCCAAGCGCTTTCAGGTGACTAAGACGCCGACGATCGTTGTGCTCGATTCCTCGGGCCAACTTCGGTTCAAGGGCAGTCATCTGCCTGAGAATCTCGCCTCGATGAAGTAGCTTCAGGGATCATGCGACGTCTGATCTTTGCGGCAGTCTTCTCGGTTGCTGTGTTTTTGCCGGGGGTGTGCTCGGTGGTTGTCGGGCAAGAGTCAGCCGGGCAGCAAGCCCCCGGCCAACAAGTCTCTGGCCAGCAACCCGAACGAACCGTCACCGGCGGCGTCATGGGCACCGAGTATCGCCTCGTCGCGATCGGCTCGGATGCCAAGAAGCTCGACGTCGCACTCGCAGCTGCGGTCGCCGAGTTGCAGCGAGTCGAGGACTTGATGACCGACTGGCGTGCGTCGCCGCTGTCGACTCTCAACGACCATGCCGGCAAGGGCCCGCAAGTGTTGCCGTTGGAATTGGCGGCGCTGATCGGACGTGGTTGTGCCCTCGGCGGGCTGACCGAAGGCGCGTTCGACATCTCGTTCGCTGGCGTCGGCAAGTTGTGGGACTTCAAGAAGAAACCACCTCTGGTGCCCACGGCCGAGAAGGTCAAGCAGGCGTTGATGCACGTCGACTACCGCCGCATCGAGATCGTGCCGGCGAAGAGTTCGGTGGCGCTACCGGAAGGGTTCCGCGTCGGCCTCGGTGGCATTGCCAAGGGTTACGGTATCGATGCTGCGATGAAGGTGTTGATGAAGCACAACGTGCGCCACGCGATCGTGAATGTCGGTGGGGACATGAGCGTGCTCGGCAAGAAGCATGGCAAACCTTGGCCAATCGGCATCGCGCATCCGCGCAACAAAGAGCTTGCCCTGGCGGCGCTCAACCTGTCGAACGTCTGCGTAGTGACATCGGGCGACTACGAACGCTTCTTCGAAGTCGATGGCGTGCGCTACCACCACATCCTCGATCCACGCACTGGCTATCCGAGCAAGGGCTGCATGACGGCGACGGTGGTCGCGACGCACGCGGAGTATGCCGACGCGCTCGCCACGGCGTTGTGCGTGCTGGGGCCCGAGAAGGGGCTCGCGTTGATCGAGAAGTTGCCGCGCGTCGAAGCGATCGTCGTCGGACTGGACGGCAAGGCGGCTGCGTCGACTGGGTTGCAGAGCTCGATGATCAAGCATGACAGCACGCCCGACAGCAAGCCTGACCGCAAACCTGGGACCGCGAAGTCCGGCAAGTAGTCGCCGCCGTGAGTGCTACTTCTTGCGGCTACTGATGTCGTCAGCAGTCTCATACTTGCCGTCTGGCCCGGCGCTGATGACCTGGAATCTGCGCGGCGCGTCTCCTGGCAAGAGCTTGTATGCGTTGCCCCACGGGTCAGCTGGCAGCACCACGATCTCGCTGCGCCCCTTGTTGTCCTTCTTGGCCAGATCCTGGAGCGAGGCCGGCAGCTTGCTGTTTTTGGCGTAGTAGAAGCGAACGGCGTCGGCGAGCATCTTCACGTCCGTATGCGACTTTCCGGTCCGTGCGTTCGACGCGGTCAAGGCTTGCGCCGCCTTTGCCTCGGCGAGCTTCTGCTCCGGTGGCTTGAGAATCGGTTTGTCGGTGCGGCTCAGTTTGGTCGTGACGGTCATTTCGATCGCCTGGTTGAGGTTCCCGCCGCGCAGGTCCATGTCGAACGTGGCTGTCGATGCAGTTTCGAGCACAAGACCATCGCGCCGCGACAACTTCTGCGTGCCGGTCAGTTTGCCATCGCTGATCTTCATCTCCTCGTTCATGCGTGCGGTCTGCGCTTCGATGCTCTCCGGGTCGTCATTCTCGGCAGCGGGTGGCGAGCGCTGCTCGCCCTTCTCCACGGTGCCGATGAACGACATCTCGAACGCTTCCTCGGTGACCTTCGCCAGCTTCATGGTGGCATGACGCGCCACGGCTAGCTCGTCGGTCCCTCGTTGCACGAAGTTCCAGGTGCCGCCGATGGGGATCGGCTTGGTGGGAGTGCGCCCAAAAGCAGTTTCTGCGAGGTCGGCAAGTTCCCAGGTTTTCATGCTCACCTTGGGGTCCTTGCCCTGCATCTCGTGGGCGACACCGGCCATCGATCCAGCGAGCTTGCCGTTGGCGTCGATTCGTGCAACGTAGCGATTGCCGGCCGAAGCCATCATGCGCTGGATAAAGGTCACGGCAGGCTTCATCTCGCTCTTTTCGGAGTCGTAGACCTGCTTCGGGCCGTCTTGGAACTTGGTCCAGCCAGTGAGTCGAGCGACCTCGATCTCGACGATGCGGTTGCCCTTCGCGTCGACCTGCTTGATGGTGATGGCGAACGTTCGGTCCATCTGTATGTCGACGTGGATCTCATTCTGGCCGGTCTGGATCTTCTGTTTGTAGAGCGTCGACTCGACAAACCACGCGGTCGTGCCCTTCGGCGTCTTCGAGCGCAGGTCGAACAGCTCTTGGTCTTTCGCTTGTGCCGTTGCCGTCGCGGTCAGCGACAGCGCAACGGCAACGAACAAACTGGCCTTGGTGGCGTGGAGCGCGACTCGCAACATGCGTCCAGTGTCGC
>CAXBFC010000173.1:0-15406 GCA_963974725.1 uncultured bacterium
CCGGCGCGCAGTGCCCGGAACATCTCGTCGTGCTCGGCTTGGTACATGTTCCGCGTCTTGTCCGCGAAACGCCATTCGTTCTTGCCGGTGATCTGATGGCGGAAGATGTTGGCCTTGCCTTCGGTGCCGTGCACGAACTCGTTGACGCTGCGCGCCGTGTTGTTCTGCTGACGACACTGGCTGATGCCGCGGGTGCCGTCCTCCCACTCGTAATTGTTGACGAAGTGGTCGTAGACGTTGCCGTATTTGGGATCGGTGCGCTTCTGGCGCCCACCCATCGAAACCACTGCGTTCGGGTAGACGTCGCCCTTGATCCAGGCCATCAGGTCGAGCGTGTGGATGTGTTGCTCCGCGATGTGGTCGCCCGACAGGTAGGTGTAGTAGAGCCAGTTGCGAACCTGCTTCTGCAGATCGTTCCACTGCGGACCGACCTGTCGGAACCACAGCTCGCCGGTCATGTAGTTGCCTTGGATCGTCTGGATCTCACCAATGGCACCGTCCTGCAGTTTTTGCACGATCGCGCGGCGGCCATCGTGGTAGCGATAGCAGAGACCCGAAACGACCGAGAGGCCCTTCTTCTTGGCGAGCTTGCAGGCGGCTTCGACGCGACGAACACCCGGCGCATCGACGGCGACCGGCTTCTCGGCAAAGACGTGCACGCCCTTCTCGACGGCGCGCTCGATCTGCATCGGACGGAAGCCAGGCGGTGTCGCGAGCAACACGACATCGACGCCGGTGGCGAGCACCTTGTCGAGCGCGTCAATGCCGACAAAACGACGCTCCGGTGGCACTTGGAACTGCTTCTCGCGGCCCGCTTCGGTCGCCGTCTCGAGCACCCCGTCGAGGCCACCTTCCATGCGGTCCGCGAATGCGTCGCCGGCGGCAAAAAGGATATTCTCCTTGTCGGCCATGATCGCCTGCACGGCGGCGCCCGAGCCACGGCCGCCGACTCCGACGATGCCGATCTTGAGCTTGCCACCACCCTGGTGCACCGGCGAGGCGGCGCGCAGGGCGCTGATCGTGCCGCTAGCAGCAACGGCGGCCGCGCCGGTTGCGGAGGTCTTCAGGAAGGAACGACGGGATGGCTTCTTGGTCGACATGAGAGTTGCGGGGCAGGTTCACCAGAGGTCCTGCACCCCACGGACGAAGCTCCGCCGGGCCCAGGCGCTGTCAGCCTAACGATAGATGCGAGCGCGACAAAGACCCGATCGCGGGAGCAATTCTGGTCGTTGGATCTGCGCTGGCGCCCCCGCGAGGCTCGACAGACGGCCCGCCAAGCCCGTATCCTGCCCGCTTCGCCGAAAGGCAGACCCCACCTGGCAGCCTGCCCCCCCAGCTGCCGCCTCCCCCAGCTGCTGCGTCCCGATGCGCCAATACGCCCTCCTTCTGTTCTTGTGTGGCTGCACCACCCTCTCGTCGGACCAACTGGACCGGCTGGAAATCTGCCAACGCAATGCTCCGCTCTACTTCGACGGCGGCAAACTCGGACAAGCTCTGATCCAAGTCGAGCGCGGACTCGAGATCGACCCCGACGACTACAAGCTCAACGTCATCAAGGGTGCCGTGCTGTTGCGCGCCAGCGAGCGCGACCCCAAGAAGCTCGACCAGGCGACCAAGATCCTGGCGCGCGTCTACGACTGGCGCTCGCCAATGCGCCACGAGCCATCCGAACTGTTCTACTACGGACTCGCCCGCCAAAAGCAGGGACTACGCAACCTCGGCGAAGCAATCCGGCTCGAAGATCGGGCGGCGCGCGCGGCGGACACCGATCGACACGACGAGTTCGCCGACAAGGCGCTCGAGCAACGCAAGCTGGCGGTCCACGAACTCACCAAAGCCGACGAGCTGCTGGCCTACTTGATCGAGCGCGGCGAACTGTTGCGCATGGTGCACAACCATCGCCTGCAGATTGCGCGCCAGCTTGGCAACGACAAGCAGTTTGAACAGTCGGCCGAGGCGTTCCTTGTCGAGATGGAGAAGGAGCGCAAGGTCGTCGAAGCCGACGTCAAGCAGACGGTCATCCCCGACTACGAGACGCAGCAGTACCGCTACCTGCTCAACCTCAAGCAGGAAGAGCTCGACGTGCGTGCGCTCTACGCCGACTGGTTGTTCCACCGCAAGAACTTCGCCAAGGCGCTCGAGCAGATGGACGAAGTCATCAAGCTCGACCCGACCCGCAGCGACAACTACTACAATCGCGGCCGCGTGCGCCTTGAGCTCGGCGACGTAGAGAACGCCAAGAGCGACTTCCGTCGCTTCCTGGCAACGTCGCAACTGCCGGCTTCGAGCGGCAAGAAGACCTTCGCGACGAAAGCGCTGACCCAGTGACCGCCAGCAACACGCAGCCGGCCACGTATCGCCTGCGTTCGCAGCGCGACTTTCGGTCTGTCTACGGGCGTGGCCGCCGCGCTTCCGGCGACTGGTTGACGGTTGTCGTTTGGCTGCGCCGCCCTGGTGAGATTCCCGCGCCGCGCATCGGCCTGTCGGTCAGCAAGGACCACGGCGGCGCCGTTCGCCGCAACAAGCTGAAGCGGGTGCTGCGGGAGGCATTTCGCATGGAGCGCGCCGGCATGCCGCCAAACGTCGACGTCGTGCTGATCCCAAAGAAGCGTGCCGACAACATGCCGCTGCACGAGGTTCGCATCGAACTGCCAACACTGATCGAGAAGGCGCTGCGGGCGCCGAAGCGGCCGCCCCGGCGGAGGCCGCGCTAGTGCGTTCGCCGTTGGCATTCTTGCTGTCGCTGCCGGTGCGGTTCTATCGCCGCGTGATCAGCCCGCTGAAGCCGCGAACGTGCCGATTCCATCCAACTTGTTCGGGCTATGCGCTGGAAGCGCTACGGGTGCACGGTGCCGTCAAGGGCAGCTGGCTCACCGTGCGGCGATTGTGCCGCTGCCACCCATTTTGCGAACCCGGCTACGACCCGGTGCCGGAGAAGGCAGCGCGAGGCAATGACGCCCGTCATCGCGTGGCGAGTTTCGCACCAGACGGGGGTTCTTGCGGGCCTACTCATCTCCCGCTTGGGCAACCGGATCGAGTTGCGGAAACGGATCGAGCGCCGCTTCGGTAACCATCACCTTGCCGTAGATGCGCACGATGCCACTCGGCCGGTCCGCCGCGCGCAAGAACTCCTGTAGTTCTTCGTCGCCGACATACCATTCTGCCTGCTGGCTGCTGGTCGCACGGTAACGATCGACCACGCCCGGCACGTCGTGCACTATCTGACACACGGGCGATGCGCTGGCACCGGCTTGCGGCCCAATCGGAATCGGGGCCGATGGCAAGAAGGATTCTCCCGACGGCCAATAGGCGAGCAACAGCACGGCTGCGGCTGCCAGAACGGTGCCGCGTGCGAGGTAGCGACGGCGCCGCCGCCAGCGCACCGCCCCGAGCATTTCCGGCAGCATCGCCGCCATGCGCTGACGGGCCTGCGAACTCATTTGTTGGTTACGTTCCATGCCAATACTCCGCGGCCTTCTGCCGCAGCTTGTCCAGGGCGCGACGCAGCCGACCATGGGCTGCATCTGACGTGAGGCCGAGCGATCCGGCTGTTTGAGCAACCGTCGACGCCTCACCAAAGCGCGCCTGCAACAGCGCGCGGTCCGTATCCGGGAGGTCTGCGACACTGGCAGAGAGCCACGACAGACGTTCCTGGTCACAAAGGTCCAGCCAAGGTTCGGTCACTGTGCCGCGAACCACTTCGGCGACCACTTCTTCACGACGCCGGCGCCGCGCTTCGTTGCGGCTGCGGTCGGTCACCGCGTTCATCACGGTGCGCGTCATCCACGCCCGCAATGCTTCATTGCTCGCCAAAGTCGGCATCTTGTTGGCGACGCTCATCATCACGTCCTGCACAACATCGAGGCACCAGGATTCGTCGCGACGACTGATGGCGCGAGACAGTGCCAGCGTCGAGGCAAACCAGGCCTCGTAGAACTCCGCAAACGCAGATTCGTCACCGGCCGCAATGCGACCGGTGAGCGAATGTCCCGCCGGAACGATTCCGGCGCGGGGTTGCTGATGCGAGTCGGGCACTGTTGGTTGCGCAGGTCGACGACTACTTCGGGTTGCGGCCGCCGCCCTGACTGCCCTGACTGGCTTGGTGTTCGCGCTCGCGCTTCTCGGTGGTTTCGCGTGACTTGCGCCGCAGGTAGCGCTGCTCTTCCTTGTCTTGATCGCGGATCAGCGTGCCCAGCGTCTGCTCGACGACTTGGGTTTGGCTGTAGGTGCCTCGCACTAGCAGCAAGCCGGAATCCTCGTGGAAGCGAATGCGCGGCGGCACCTTCTCATCGGACATCGACAATTCGATTGCCGACAGGATCGTCGCAACCCGGATCGTCTTCATGCCCGACGAGCGCTCCGCGGTCAGATCGTTGAGGCTGAAGACGCGCTGTTGCGCCGAGTTGGGGTTCACGCCTGCCATCTGCGTCGGAACCTTGTTCTTGTAGGCGATGATCGAGTAGACCGGCTCGCCGGCGCCGCGGAACTCCTTGACGCGCACGTCGAAGTCCGCTTCGGCCGCCATGCAGGCACCCTCAAGGGCTTGCTCGAGGCCCGCGCTCTTCAGCACCATCGGCGGCACCGACGCGTCGCGGGCGCCAGTCGCCAGCACGATGTTGGCGCGGGTCTGGTCCTCGCGAACGGCCGCGACGAACTCGGCCATGGTGCCGCCAGCGAACTTCAGGGTGACGACTACGGGCGGCGCTACGGCGCGGCGCCTCGGTGCGTTTTGGGCAGAGGCAGGGGCTTCCTGGGCAGCCAGGGCCATCGGGATCAAGAGCAGTGCAGCAGCGAGTTTGGTGTTCATCGGGGTTCTCCTTGTTGGTTGGTTGCAAGAGAGACGACACCGCCTGCTCGATCCGTCGCGAAGGGCATAAAAAAAAGGAACTCGGCATGCCGAGTTCCCAATCCATCGAGCGCAACTAGCTGCATCAGGAAGAACTACCTGCTGCACGGCCAGCTGACCGATTGCCATTCCGCTGAAGAGCTACTTGCCGTCTTCCATCTCGCCGAGCAGCTGCTCGACGGCTTCGGTCATCTTCTCGCCGCGCACACCCTTGAAGCGGATCACGCCCTTGTGGTCGAGCACGTAAATCGTCGGCCAGCCGCGCACTCCCCACTTCGAGGAGATCGGGCCACCGGTGCCACGCGGACCATTCCAGAAGGAACGCCAGGTGACGCCCATCTCTTTGGCCTTGGTGTGGAAGTAGGCTTTGTCCTTATCGCTGTTGATTCCGATCAGGGCAAACGGCTTGTCTTTCATTTGTTCCACGAGCGACCGCTCGTGTGGGATCATTGCCACACAGGGGGGTCACCAGAATCCCCAGAAGTCGAGGACCACCACCTTGCCGCGGTAGTCCTCGAGTTCGAACTTCACGCCATCGATGTCTTCGCCAACGATGTTCGGCGCCACGAGTCCGATCTGCAGCTTCTCAGCGACAAACTTCGGACCGCGAATCTTGTCAGCCAGCCAGTGGTTGCCGGCGAGCTTCTCGGCTTGCGCGGCGAGTTCTGCACCCTTGGCTTTTTGATCGTCGTTCGCACCGCGGCCAGTAAGGGCCACGGACTTCCAGTAGAACGCCCACGCCTTGGCGAGGTCGTGTGGCGACTCCTCGATAACCTGGCTCAAGAACGCATCGGCACCTTCGGCGCCGAGCGGGCGCGACAGCACGCGACCGTTCTCGAGAATGTCGATCATCGCCGCGCTACCCATGTGCTTCTCTTGAAGCTGCGCAACCACGGTCTTGACGATGTTGGCATCGCCACCGTTGATCGCAGCCCAACCGAGCAGCTTGACGGCGCCATCGCCTTCGAACGTGGCAGCAGCTGCCATCGCCTTCTTGGCCAGCCCCTTGGAATCCGGCCGCTTCAAGGAACTGCGCAGCTCAGTGAGCTTCTCGCGGTCCTTGTCTGCACGCGCCTTCTTGTAGGCCTCGCTGGACGTGATCTTCTTGCTAGCTTCGCGGTAGGCTGAGGTCTGCTTGGAGAGCTCCGCCGAGAGTTTGTCGTACAGCGCTTGTGCCGCCGATTGCTGCTTGGCCCCGTCCTGGGCACCAAGCAGCACCGGCAGCAACAGCGCCGCAGTGCATGTGGTTATCAGTCGCATGCCAATCAACATACGGGCCCCTGGCACAGCCCGCCCGGTCACCGTGTGTCGATTCGGTCACGAACGGCTTTCGCCGCGGCTTTCCCAGCCTCACGCCTTGGCCGATGTCACCACTCCAAGCAACGCCGCCAAACTGAGCACGTCCAATCGATTGTGTTCGAGCACCCGGTCGACCGGACCGGTGCGATCGCGAATCCAGTCCAGGAACGCCGCCGGGGCTTCGCTTCCCGGCAAGTCATCGTCACGGTAGAGACCTAGCAGCCGTTCTTCGGCGGTGTGCAAGCGACTGTTCGGCCAGTTCTTGCCAAACTCGCGACGGATCACGTGGTAGAGATCGAGGTGACGGTCGGTCAAGATCGGCGCCTTGATCTTGTGCACCGCCAGGCGCGCGGCGATGCGATGGCGGTCATAGCTCTTGCCGACGAACGTGACCGGCACGGGGTGCTCGTCAAGTCGCTTGGCGATGTGTTGCAGCATCGCCGGCTCTTCACCAAAGTCGCGCAAGAACAGTTGCTCAAGCACCAACTCTTCGCCTTCGAAAAACGCGATGCCATAGGCGAATACCATGGTGCCCGCGCCGCCACTGAGTCCGGTGGTCTCGGTGTCGAGAAACAAGCACTGCTCCGCAGCAAGCTCCGTGAACGATGGCGACTTGGCCATCTTCGCCAAACGTTCCCGGTCAAAGTGCCGGCCAGCGTCGACCTTGACGCGGCCGTGCACATGGCTGACCGGGTAGCGCAACTCACGCCGCCACAGCGGTCCGTAGTCGGTTTGCAGCACGTCGGCTGGCGGCAACTCGACGACATCACGAACGAGGTGCGCCGGCATGCCATTGGCCAAACGCTGGCGGCGCGCTTGCAAGAACGCACGCACGTCGCCACGCGCTGGCAGAGGCCCTGCCGGAGTTCCCGTCGGCGTTCCCTTCGGCGACGCCGTCGGCGACCCCGCTTCGGCGCGCGCAACTGGCCTGCCGGCTTCTGAGGAAGCCTTCGACAACGGGTCCGAAACTACGAGATCGTCTTTGACCTGGAACATCCGGCGCAACTTGTCGCGGCGCGAACGATGCTCGGTTGGATCCGCTCCGTGCGAGCCGCCTGGTTCAGGCGAGACACGCTTGTTTGGGATGCACTCCGTCGGGGCGCCTTCCGTCGGGGTGCCACGCTTCGCTACTGGATCCCCCAGCATTCCATCCTGCCGCACCGAATCCTTTGGGGAACGTTTCTTCGGGGCTACCACGCAGACTCCTCGATCGGGGACAACATCAGTTCGCGTTCGTCGAGCATGCCGCGCAGAATGGCCAGCGCGACCGACTTGCTGCGGGTGCCAAGGCTCGCTTGCGGCCCGACACACGAAGGGCAACCACTGCGGCAATGGCATTTCATCAGCAGCTGTTCTGCCGCGGACAAGATTTCACGATGCACTTCGAAGATGCGCTGGCTCAGGCCAACCCCATCCGGAATGCGATCGTAGAGAATGATCGCCGGGGCTTCGAAGTGCGGGTGCAGGGCTTCCGCCAGCACCTTGACATCACCAGGATCGACCCGAACGAACAACGGCACGAGCCCTTGCAGCAGTTGGCCGACACCCTGTAGGCACGAAGCCTCACCACCCTTGCGCAAGCCGAGTCGTTGCACCAGATCCGCCTGCAACACCAGCGCCGTCGCTTCGGTCTCGAACTCTTCGGGCGGCAAGTTGATCTCGCCAATGCCAACGTTCTCGCGAGTGTAGAACTTGATCTTCTTGAACGCCTTGGCAAGCGTCGCCACGTGCACTTCGCCGCGATGCGCCGCGTAGTTCGGAAACTCGCGGCACTCGTCGAGGTGCAAGAACTTGACCTCGGTCTCGGTGTCGGCCTCGGTGTAGTAATCGGCGTGGATCGGCTTGACGAACGCGCGGCGATCGTCGTAGTCGAAGCGCTCCACCAAGTAGGTCTCGCCTTGGTGGCCGTAGATCGCGCCCTCGTAGACTTCGGTGATCGCCGATGGCCGGTCGATCTCAGCCAGGATCTTGCGCGATTCGACTTCCTGGATCGTCACGTTGTCCATGTCCGCCGCAGTCAAGCTGACGCCTTCGGCAGGATAGGTTCGCTCGGCGTAGTGGAAGCGCCCGGACTGGTGCACCAACACCCGCAGATCGTGCGTCAAGAACTCGAGCACGTCGCGCGTGTCGGGTGCCTGGCCAAAGTCTTCGTCTTCATCAAACGGCAACTCGAACGCTGCACAACGAATGTGGTTGGTCAGAATGATCGCGTTGTCCGGATCGATGCTGACCGCATCACGCGGCTGGTCAAACAAGTAGCCGGGGTTCTGCATCAAGTACTGATCCATCGCCGAACTGCGTGCCACGACCACCACGGCGCTCTCCTGACTACGGCGACCGACGCGGCCGGCGCGCTGGAACGTGCTCGACACCGTGCCCGGATAGCCAACCAACACGCACACATCGAGGCTGCCGATGTCGACGCCAAGTTCCAATGCATTGGTCGAGACCACGGTGCGAATCACGCCGTCGCGCAGCCCCTTCTCGATCTTGCGGCGCAGCTTGGGCAGGTAACCCCCGCGGTATCCGGCGACGCGTTCTTGGTCGATGTGCTTTTGGCGCGCATCATCGCGCAGGTATTTGAGCAATACCTCGGTCTGGCTGCGCGAACGCGCAAAGAAGATCGACTGCAGGTCGCTATCGAGCAACTGGCCACCGAGCTGTCGCGCCGCCTCACTAGCCGGCACGCGCATGCCGGAGGCCTGCTGGGTGATGCGTGGGTTCAAGAACACGAAGTGCTTCTTGCCGCGCGGACTGCCATCCTCGTCGACGCAATGCACGTGCTGCTCAAACAGCCGCCGACCGTGCTCGGCCGCATTGCTGACCGTTGCCGAGGCGCCGCAGAAGGTCGGATTGCCACCGTAGTGACGACAGATGCGCTGCAACCGGCGCAGCACGTTGGCGACGTGCGAGCCATAGATCCCGGACAAGGTGTGCAGTTCGTCGACGACGACGTAGCGCAACCCAGCGAACAGCCCCTGCCACTTCTGGTGGTTCGGCAGGATGCCCTGATGCAGCATGTGTGGATTGGTCAACACCAATGTGCCGTGTTCGCGCAGCGACTGCCGCACTTGCGGCGGGGTATCGCCATCGTAGACCGCCACCGTCAGCGGCTGCTCGCCCTCCGGCCGCCCGGCTTGCGCGTGCTGCAACAGCTTCTCCAGATCCGTCATCTGGTCGCGAGCCAACGCCTTGGTCGGATACAGATACAAGGCGCGGGCATCCAGCCCATCGCGCACCAACGCATCGAGCACTGGCAAGTGGTAGGCCAGCGACTTGCCGGAAGCCGTCGACGTCGCGATGACGGTGTGCTTGCGGTCGTGCAGCAAGTCGGCGCACTCCCGTTGATGCGAGAACAGTTCGAGGATGCCGCGCGCATGCAGCGCATCCTTGAGGCACGGGTGCAGCCAATCGGGGAATGGCTGCATACGCGCCGGCCGTGGCTCGACCTGATGCAATGCATCGACCGTGCCCGGTCCATCATCCGCGTGCGCACGCAGTTGCTGTACGAACGTGCTCAGGTCCAAGCAAGGACCTCGCGCCAGTAGCCACCCATGGCGACCATGCTACGACTGACCCGAACGAAAACCAAACATGGTCTTACCGTGGTCCTGTGCTGCGGGCCAAGTTGCGCCCGGCGCGCCCCATGCAAGCGAGCCACGCACGCACGCCACCCCATCCCCGCCACGCTACGGGCGAAATCTCATGAGCTCAGGGTGGCCCGCATGCATCAACCCGGGCAGCCTGTTCCTGTTGACCACGCACGACGATTCTCCTGCCCCATCGATCGCACGCGATGCGGCGTTCTTCGGACTGTGCGTGCTGCTGCTCCTGCCGAGCATTTGGTCGGCCAGCAGCATCACGGGCCAAGACGAGTATTTCCTGTCGTTCCGAACCGTGTTCGAGATGCAGGAACGTGGCGAGTGGCTCACCCCGTACGTCAACGGTGAGGTGCGACTGCAGAAACCGCCCCTCTTGTACTGGCTGATGCGCTGCTCGTATCTGCTGTTCGGCAGCAACCTGTTTGCCGCCCGCATCTGGACGGTCCTGGCCGGCGCGTTGATGGCGCTGTTCACCGCCAAGCTCGCGCGACGCTACCAGGGCAGCGGCTACCTCGCCGGGGTGATGATCGCGTCGGCAGCTGGCGTGATGATTGAGTCGCGCCGGGCGATGTTCGACCTGCCGGTCGGCTGCCTGTGCACGATCGCTATCTACTACAGCACCGTGTGGCACAGCAGCGGTCGCCTCACTTCGGCAATCGCATCGGCCGTGGCCTTGGGCTTGGCCTCGATGACGAAGGGGCCGGTGGCGCTGTGGTTCTTCGCAGCGCCGATGATCGCGGCGGCACTGACGAGGCGCCGTCGCAGCCCGAGCCGCATCTGGCACTGGCTCGTCGCGGCGGCCGCGTTCGCGGCGATCGCCCTGCCTTGGCCGCTGTGGGTGCAAGCCGCCCATCCACAGTTCTGGGCCGTAATGCAAGCCCAGGCGGAGCACCGAGAGTTTGGTTGGCCGACAGCAAAGCGCCTCGGGCAGTTGCTCGGCGCCATTCTCGGGCTCGCGGTACCGTGGTCGATCGCGGTGCTGGCAGCGACCTTCTGCGGGCTGCGCACCAAGTCGACCGAGCGCGATCCCGCGCGTTGGCTGATTGCCTGGGTCCTGATCGGCCTGCTGCCGTTCTTGTTCATGGCAGCATTCGAACGCTACATGCTGGCCCTACTGTGCCCGATGGCCGTGCTTGCTGCGCACTGGCTGCAGGGACGCACGCCACCAGTGCAACGCGTCCAGCTGATCATCGCCGCCACCATCACCTCGATACCCGTCGCGGTATTCGCACTGTTTGCCGCATGGTTTGGGTTCTCGTACCTACTGCCCGCGATCGCGATCGCGCTGCTGATCACAACGCTGCGCATGGCGCGGCGAGCACAGCCAAACGTGTCTGCCACGGCGTTGCTGTGTGGTGCGCAACTGTGCCTGTTGCTCGGGTTCGTCTACCCATCGCTCGGCATCAACCAACTTCCCGCGGATCTGCCGGACGATCTCGCCACGACCGAAGTGCGCACCTTCGCTCGCCCGCAGCCAGGCATGCTGTCGATGCACCTGCAACGCAGTGTGCAACAGATGTCAGGTGCAGAGGGCCTGGCGGAGCGGCTGGCAAACTACCACGGCTACTTGTTCGTACTCGACTCTGACTGCGAACGCATCGAAGCCGCCGCGCGCACGGCCAACCTCGCGATCGAACGCGTCGGTTCGTTCCATTCGTTCTACTCCCGCAAGGCGTGGCTGAAGTTCTTCCGACAGGGGCTGACGAAGCAAGAATGGCTCGATGCCATAGCCAATCGTACGGCAACCAACCTGAAACCGCGATTCGTCTACTACCGGCTGCCGTGAACAACCGCGACCAGCACCCATGCGAAGTTTGCTCCGCACTGGCTCCAAGAATCCATTCGGGCATGATTCAGCCATGCGCCGCATGACGCCAAAACGTCTGATCCGCCTGGGGCTCAGCGCCTTGCTTCTGCCGCTGATTGCAGCGGCTATCTGCTACGTCAAATGGATCACCGTCGACCACCGCCTGGTCACCGTCACCCCAGGTGTGGTCTACCAATCGGCCGCGTTTGCGCCGGACGATCTGGTAACGGTGTGCCAGGACTTCGGCATCAAGACCGTCATCGACCTCCGCAATGAAGCGCCCGAAGCCGCCGCCAGCGCCGCGACCGCGGCTACCCAGGCCGGCATCACCCACGTCTACTTGCCGACGATCTCGCACCCGACGCTCAAAGAAGCTCATGCTTTCTTGGACGCGTTGGCCGCGGCAGAACGACCCGTGCTCGTGCATTGCGAGCACGGCGAAGGTCGCTCCGTCATGATGTGTGCCTTGCATCGCATCCAGAACGAAGGCTGGAGTAACGCGCGTGCCTTCGACGGCACCGCGCGGCTACCGGACAGCCTGCGATTTCTGAACAGGCTGTTTCCCAATCTGCGCCGGTTCAAGGAGGAGCACACCAAGGGCCAGTTCGTGCTCCACTATGTTGCCAGGGAGAATGTTGCCAGGGAGAGTGTTCCTGGTGATAGTGCGGCTAGCGACAACATTCCAAAGGACGGCGACACCGCACAGGCGACTGCTGCGCAGACAACTGCCACAGCTGCATCTCCCGCCACGGCATCCCCCGCTGCAGCATCGTCCGCCGCAGCGTCCTCCGGCAAGGGCCCCAATGCTCGCTAGCGCTTGACACCCGCTGGCACACGGCGCTGCAGGAAGTCGAGCAGCGAACCATACAAGTGTGCCCGCGTGCCGCGTCCTTCGTGGATGCCGTGGGTGCGATTCGGATAGGCGAGGTATTCGAAGAGCTTGCCGTGCGCGACCAACTCATCGAACAGTCGCTCGCTGTTTTGAAAGTGCACGTTGTCGTCGCCGGTTCCATGCACCAACAGCAACTTGCCCTGCAAGTTCTTGGCGAACGTGATCGGCGAGCACTTCTTGTAGACGTCCGGGACCTCGCGCGGATCCCCGCAGTAGCGCTCCTGATAGATGGTGTCGTAGAGCGAAATATCCGTCACCGGAGCGACCGACATGCCGGCGCGGAACAAGCCGGGATGACGGAACAACATGTTGAGTGTCATCGCGCCGCCGCCCGACCAACCCCAGATCGCCATGCGTTCAGCATCGATCCAGTCGTGCTGCTTCGTCAGCTTGCGAACGGCCTGCCCCCAATCGTGCGAACTGACGACCCCGATGTTCTGGTAGAGGCTCTTGCGCCAATCGCGCCCCTTCGGCGCCGGCGTGCCACGCGCGTCGATCGACATCACCACGTAGCCCTGCTGCGTCAACCATCGATGGAATAGATGGTGTCCGAGCGACCAGGTGTTCTTGACCGTTTGCGACCATGGCTCGCCGTAGACGTGGAACACCACCGGCCACTTGCCATCGTCCGTGAAGTCCGGCGGATACATCACCCAACCATCGAGCGTGTGGCCATCGTCCGTCACGACCTGGAAGAACTCGTTCTTGCCCTTGGCAATCGCCGCGTAGCGATCACGCAGCGGTTGGTTGTCGACCAAGACGCGCACGCGTTCGTGGCTCGGCAACTTGACCAGATCGATCACCGGTGGGTTGTCGAACGACGAAAACGTGTGGATCGCCAACGAGCCATCGACACTGATCTGGTAGTCGTGGAAGCCGCGCTGATCGCTCGGGGAAACGCGCTTGAGGGTCTCGCCGTCCTGGTAGTCGGCCGAGTAGTTGGCCCAGCCCGAACCGTCGGTAAACAACGCCTTCTCGGTCGCATTGCCGTCGCAGTGGCTGACCAACAGGCGACCCTGCTGCATGTCGGCATGTTCGACCGCCATCACGTCGTAGCCCCTGGTCATCGGCAGATGCGTGACGAACAGATTCTTGCCGCGCGCATCCCAGACAATGGTGCCAGCCTGCCGCCACGCTTTGTCGGCGCCGCCTTGGAACGCCACATCGCTGGTCCAGAAGAACTGGTCGCCATTGTTGACCCAACGAAAGTCCTCGCGCACATCGACGTAGGCCGCGTCGCGTTCTTCGTGCACCTTGCGCCTTGCACCGGTGCTCACGTCACAGCCGTAAACCACCAGATGGTTCTGCGTCCGCGGCAGCCACTGCACCATCAACTCCTTGCCTAGCGGATGCCACTCCATGCGTGGCAGGTAGGTCTCGCGCGCGTTGCCCGGCGTCTTCATCCACGTGGTCTTGCCACCACCTGCCGAGATCACGCCGATGCGACACGAAGAATTGGTCGTGCCGGCCTTCGGATACTGCAGCGGCACGATCTTGGCGTAGCGGTCGCTCAGGTTGTCGACCATGTAGAACTCGCCGACGCCACTGCAATCGAGCTGCCAGTAGGCAACACGCTCGCTATCGGGGCTCCAGCGGAAGCCATCGCGACAATCGAACTCTTCTTCGTAGACCCAGTCGAACGTGCCGTTGATGACCGTCGACGAGCCATCGTGCGTCAACCGCGTCTGCTTGCCCGACGCCGCATCCTCGACGTAGACGTCGTTGCGCGAGACGTAGCCGACCCGCGCACTGTTCGGCGAGAACTTCGCGAACATCAGCGTCGATTTCTCGAGCTTGCCACCGAGCCGACGCGGCTCCTTGGAGCCATCCAATGGCAACAGGTAGTATTCGCCGCGCGTATTGTGCCGCCAAACCCGAGCACTCTCGGTAAACACCATCAGCCACTTCTGATCCGGCGAGAACGAGTAGTCCTCGATGTTGAGCGCGCGGCCTTCGCCGGTAACCCACAGCATCGCGGCCGTCACCAACACCTGGCGCGCACCGGTCAGCGCTTCGTATCGCACCAACTCAAGTGGGCCCTTGCCAGCCTTCGGTTCGAGCGTCGCATAGTGGGCGCCATCGAGCCATCGAGCCGGACCAAAGCGTTGCGTGCGAAACTCGCCCGACGTAACGCGGCGCGCATCCAGCTTGCTGGGATCTGGTCGACTGGTATCCAGCCCCTTGGCAACTGGCGCTACGGTTTGCTGACCCGCGAGCGTCGCGGCGAACAGCGAGAGAACCAACATCACGGACGTCTTCACGCCGTGATGGTAGTCGCCGGGTGCGCAATCAGCGAACGGGAGTTGCCGCGACGAAGCGCACTTCTCCGGGCGCCGCGGTGTTCTCGATCAGCAGTGGCGGTTCATCCGGCAATCCGACTTCGATATCGTAGGCACCAGGAACAATGCCAGCCATCGGCAAGGTCGCATCGCTGCGGACCAGCGGGCGCATTCGGATCCACGGCGCGGCTTCACGCTGGTCGTCGAGCCGCCGCCACAGGGTCACGTCGACCAACTTGCCGGCAAAGTTCGCCGGCATCACCAGGATCAATGCCTGGTCGGCCACTGCCTGCCCAAAGGCCATCGGTTGCCGTTCGCCACTGGCATCGCGCGCCATGACCACATCCGAACCGTTGGCGATCATGCCGTCGGATTCCGGCTGCGGGACAACGTCCGTCGCGGACGCACCACCAGGGTCAAGCTGGTCGCCCGGTTGCCGCTGGTTCTCCGCAAGCGCCAGCACGCCCGTCAAGACGAGGAGTGCTCCGGGGATCGCCCACCAACGTGATTGCCCTGACATGCCGAAGATATCGACACAATGCAGCGCCCGACTGAAGCGACCGCTTGGCGGCGCAGCCGGCTACGAATCCGCAGCACTGAGAGTGTTTTCGCGCGAGATCCGCACTGCGGCCATGCGCTCGACGAGCGCGACCATCTCGGCCCAGGTATCGCCGTCGTTGA
>CAXBFC010000174.1:0-15311 GCA_963974725.1 uncultured bacterium
CGTCGACAACAGTCGTGCCGGTGGTTCGTTCCGTATCCCAATGGCTGCGGCGGTGTCCGCATCGAACTTCACGTTTGGCGACATCGACACCGATGCCAGCAACGATTGGACGGTCGCGCAGGTTGGCACCGACGTCGTCTTTACGGCCACGGCCAGCAACCCGCTGGAGTGGAACACGATCTACAACTTCGGCTTCGACGCCGACCGCGCTCCCGGCGCTGGGGGTGTCGTTCTCGGTGAGCACCGTCCTGGTGCTGGCGCCGCGACCGTTACCGTCAACGCCGAGGTGCCCGGTGGAGTGATCCTGGCGACATTCGATGTCTTCGGCGAAGGCTGCGAAGGTTCGGTTGGAGTACCCGGTGGTGCTGCTCAGGACCTGAACGGTGCTGGTGGCACACTTGCTGGCAACACGAATCAATACGAGTACACCTACGCGGTCAACAGCGCAGGTTTGATTGAGGTTGTCAGCTTCGACATCTTTACCGAGTCAAGCAGTGGCACCATCACGCGTCCGGCGCACATCTACGCCGCGAACGGAAGCGGTCCCTCCAACACGCCGCTCGCTTCGACAACCATCACGGTCGCGGCAACGCCCGGCTTCTACACGGCGACGTTTGCGTCTCCGGTAGTCGTCGATGGCAACTTCTACGTTGGCTACGAGAACGGCAATGCTGCGGTGATCTCAAACCTGACGGCAGGCACGTCGGGCGTTGGTTACTACCGCACGGCCGTCACCGGCAACTTCCAACAGTCCGGCATCGTCGACTTCCCGTCGTACACGATCAACTGGAACCCGGTCACGGTCTACGAGACTCCGGTCATGGGCATCAGTGGCGCACCGGAACTCGGCACGACCTACAACCCAACCGTCAGCGGTGCGTTGCACAACACCTTCGCGATTCTGGTTTCTGGCCTGAGCAGTCCGGGGGTTGTGCCGTTGCCGGGTGCACCTGGTTGCAACTTGCTGACGTCGACCGAAGCGCTTGACCTGGCGATCACCGACGCGAGCGGCAATAGCAACTCGCCGATCGTGGTGCCGAACACGACCGCGTTGGAAGGTGTCAACATCTACCACCAGTGGGCGATTTGGGATCCGACGGTGAACAACCTCGGCATCATCATGTCGAACGGCGCGATCGCGACGCTCGGCAACTAACAGCCAGAGACCATGTCGTTAGTGCCAGTGGGCGAGGTCGCGGTTTGCGCCGTGGCTGTCGTTGGCTGGCAATGCGAGGCTTGTTGGGTTGTACCCAGCAAGCCTCGCATTGGTTTTTGTGGCAGGTTGCACGCCTGACCGTCATGGCGATTGGCTGTCGCCACCGCGGCGCTGCGCGCTGCCGAAACGTCGATGCGATTGGCGTCTGCTTGCACGAGTAGGTGTGCGTGCCCCGGTGATATAGTTGTTCGGTGCATCGCTCGCCTCGGGCGATGCACCACCTCTCTCGACTCGTTTCTGCCACCACATGCGAAACCTCACTCTGCTCTCTGTCGCGGCCTTGTCCGCGAGCCTTGCCGCGCAATCGAATACGGTTGCTGGCCTCGACGGTCGTCTGACCGTGATCGATAGCTTGGATTACTACGGTCGCCGTGGTCCTGCCTACCCCAACGGGGAAATCGGGATGGCCATGCTGAACACGATGTGCAATCCCGGCTCGGTCGACATCCCGTGGCAAGCAGCGATGCAGCCGAACCACCCGAAGTTCGGCTTCCTCATCGCGCGCGTGCACAACGACAAGATCGAACAGATCAACGAGTGGAGCTTCTGCAAGCACGCGTTCACGTCGATCAACGTCAATGGGCAGTGTGGCACGTGTCAGGATCCGAACACCGGCTCGCTGATGGGAATCAACTGCTCGGACACCTACGGCTCGGGCAACAACGCCAGTCGCACGTGGCTCGGCCCGCCCGAAGAGATCGATCCGTGGCTCGGCACGTGGAACCCGGTCGGCAGCTACTTCGACATCGGTGACCCGATGCAGGCTGGCTACCCGGCTCCGGCCGACGGCACTCGCAGCCTGAGCCAGTCGATCTTCGATAGCGTCGACAACCGCGTCACCGTCGATGAGATCGATCTGACGACTGCTGGGGCCAGCTACTACTACTGCCTGCAGTTGATCCACCAAGGTGAAGCGGTTGCCAATCGCGGTGACAACAACGCCCATCGTGGCATGAACCCGAGTTGGAACGGCAACAACTGGAGCTTCAGCAACAACGCCGAAGGCCAGCAATACGGCTCGGTGTTGGATCGTTGGACCGGTGCCGATGTCGAAGTTGGCCAGAACGGCAGCGACGACGGTCGTTTCTATGTCGCTAGCAAGGTGACGGCGCTGGGCGGTGGCAACTTCCACTACGAGTACGCGGTGCACAACGTCGACAACAGTCGCGCCGGTGGTTCGTTCAAGCTGCCGATCGATGCCGGTGCTACCGCGTCCAACTTTTCGTTCGGCGACATCGACACCAACGGCGGCAACGACTGGTCGGCCGCGCGCGTTGGCAACGAGATCGTGTTCACGGCCACGGCCAGCAACCCGATCGAGTGGAATACGATCTACAACTTCGGTTTCGACTGCAACTTCGCCGCTGGCTCTTCCGCGTGCACCATCGATCAGCATCGCCCGGGCCCCGGCGCGACGTTCGTCAATGTGCCAACGAAGGCTCCGAGTGGTTCGACTTTCGCGACGGTGAGTTCGGTTGGCGACGGGTGTGGAGGCAGTGTTGCCGTCTGCACCGAAGCTGTTTACGAGACCAACTTCGACATGGCCAACTCGTCGTACACGCTCGACTACAACAACGGTGAGTACACGTTGGTGGCGGGGGCTGGTTCGTGGATCGCGCCAGCAGGCACGACGCTGAACCTGTCGGACGACGATGACCAGACGGTACCGCTTGGCTTCCTGTTGGACTATCCAGGTGGTTCGGCCAATTCGCTGACGGTTTGCTCGAACGGCTTCATCTCCGCCGCCAGCAATGGCACGCCCTACAATCCGAGCGTTTCTGCGTTCTTGAGCGGTGCGCCCCGCTGGGCGCCGCTTTGGACCGACCTGGACCCGAGTTCGGGTGGCAACGTGCGCTTCGATGCGAACGTCACTCGCGCGGTGGTCACCTACGACACGGTGCGGTTCTTCGGCAACGGCAACACCGCCACGTTCCAGGTGCAGTACTGGGCGAGCGGTGACGTGCACGTCATCTACCAAAACGTCGGTGCGAGTGGCAATGGCTACTTGAACGGCTTTTCGGTCGGTGGCGGCGCTGCGGATCCGGGCCAGACTGATATCTCGGCGAGCCTCAACGCCGGCGTCACGGTTTGCAGTTCGGCCGGCACGGCCATTCTCGACATCGCGTTGGCCGCTACCAATCGTCCGGTCGTCGGGACGACGATCGATTTGATCACGACGAACGTTCCGCTGACTTCGGTCGGTGGCCTGTCGATCCTGTCGACCATCCCGCTCGCGGGTGGCGTCGACCTGACGTTCCTCGGCATGCCGGGCTGCTTCCTCTATCAGGAACTGACCGTGATCGATCTGTTCCCGGTTGCCGCTGGCAGTGGCCAGCGTTCGTTCTCGTTCCCGAACAATCCGGCGCTGTCGGGCGCGGTCGTCTACAACCAGGCGGCGGTCATGGATCTGGGTATCAACGCCTTCAACATCGTGACTTCGAACGGCCTCGCCCTGTTGATCGGCCTCAACTAGAACGGAAGTAATTGCCGGCATTTGCGCCGGCGAACTGACAGTGGGCTATGTGGCCCAGGTCGATTGCGTAAAGAACCTCAGTCACCGATCGGTGGGTGAGGTTCTTTGCATTCGTGTATGTCACGTTTTCCCCATACGGGTCCTGCCGGGTCAATTGCATGCCTTAGCCAGGTGGGCAGGCCGCACGTCTTCCCTTAGGCTGCTGGCGGCTGGTCGCCCCCGATCCGCCAACTACCCCTCACGTTTCGCCACACACTCATCATGAAACGACTCGCGCTCTTGTCTGTCGCTCCGTCTCTGCTCGCCGGTCTCGCGGCCCAGTCCAACACCGTCGCTGGTCTCGATGGCCGCCTTACGGTGGTTGACAACCTGACCTACTACGGTCGCCGTGGCCCGTCGTATCCGAATGGTGAGATCGGCATGGCGATGCTGAACACCATGTGCAACCCGGGATCGGTCAACATCCCGTGGCAGGCAGCGATGCAGCCGAACCATCCGAAGTTCGGCTTCCTGATCGCTCGCGTGCACAACGACAAGATCGAGCAGATCAACGAGTGGAGCTTCTGCAAGCACGCGTTCACGTCGGTCAACTTCAATGGGCAGTGCGGTTCGTGCCAGGACCCGGGCACCGGTTCGCTGATGGGCATCAACTGCTCGGACACCTACGGCGCAGGCAACAACGCCAGCCGCACGTGGCTCGGCCCGCCCGAAGAGATCGACCCGTGGCTTGGCACGTGGAACCCGGTTGGCAGCTATTTCGACATCGGCGACCCGATGCAAGCCAACTACCCGGCTCCGGCCGACGGAGTTCGCAGCCTCAGCCAGAACATCTTTGACAGCGTCGACAACCGCGTCACGGTTGACGAAGTCGAGCTGACGACCGTGGGCGCCAGCTACTACTACGGGCTGCAGTTGATCCACCAGGGTGAGGCGCTTGCCAACCGCGGTGACAACTTGGCGCACCGTGGCATGACGCCGACCTGGAACGGTGGCACCTGGAACTTCTCGAACAACACGGAAGGCCAGCAATACGGCTCGGTCCTGACCCGTTGGCCCGGCGCAACCGTGAACTGGGAAAGCAACGGCAGCGACGATGGCCGCTTCTTCGTCGCCAGCAAGGTGACGGCACTCGGTGGCGGCCAATACCACTACGAGTACGCCGTGCACAACGTCGACAACAGTCGCGCTGGTAGCTCGTTCCGTGTCCCGATCGACGCCGCGTCGGTCGCAACCAACTTCACGTTCGGTGACATCGATACCGATGCCAGCAACGATTGGAGCATGGCCCGGGTCGGCAACGAAATCGTCTTCACGGCGACCGCAACCAATCCGATAGAGTGGAACACGATCTACAACTTCGGTTTCGATGCGGACCACGCGCCGGGCACGTCGATCTGTGAGATCGATGAAGCACGTCCGGGCGCTGGCGCTTCGCTGGTGCAGGTTCAAACCGAAGTTCCCGGTGGCACGACCATCGCGACCTTTACCAAGTTTGGCGCTGGCTGCCCGATCTCGCAGATGATCCCAATTGGCACGTGCCAGGAGGTGAACACGCTTGGCGGCATCCTGCTCAACACGACGTCGACTGCCGATTACTGCTACCGGATCTCGAACTCGGGCGCCGCGACGGTGCTCGATTTCGACCTCTTCACGCGCTCGACAACGGGTAGCGCGATCACGGTGCCGGCCTACATCTACGGCTCCACTGGTCCGTTGCCGACCGTCAACCCGATTGCCACTGGCACGATCACGGTCGGTACGGCACCCGGATTCTACACGGCGACGTTTGCCAACCCGGTAGCGGTCAACGGCACCTACTTCATCGGGGTGGATACCACCAACCAGGACATTGTTCTCACGGACCTGTCGACGGGCACGTTCGGCCTGGGCTACACCCGCGCGAACGCGGCCACCACTTGGGCGTTCCAGTTGATGAAGCCGTCCTATCACGTGCGGTGCACGAGCTTGCCGCTGTTCCCGACACCGGTGCTCGACACCGATGCGTTGCCGCTGATTGGCACGACCTACAACCTGACCCTGACCGATGGCGTGCCGTCGTCGCTCGCGGTGTTGGTTTCGGGTTTGTCGAACACCGGTCCCGGCGGCGTGCCGCTTGCGGGTGCACCTGGCTGTGACGTCTACCCGACGCCGACCGCTCTGGACCAGGTGATGATCTCGGCATCTGGCACCGCCAGCTCCCCGATCGTCATCCCGAACTCGACGATCTTCACGGGCATCGTTGCCTACCATCAGTGGGCAGTGCTCGATATCGGTGCCAACCAGCTCGGCATCGTGATGTCCGACGCCGGCGTCGCGACGGTCGGCCAGTAGCAATCGATCGCAGTAAGCGTGATATCAGTAAGCGCGATATCAGTAAGCGGGGACCTGCGACCTAGCAGGTTCTAGCCATGGCAACGAGGTCGTCATCCGAATGGGTGGCGACCTCGTTGCTTGGCACGCGCAAGCCATCCAGGCGCGCGCCAGGCAGCTGCCGGGGTAGGCCCAAGCAAGTGCTACGTCGATCGGCGCAGCAAGATGCCCGCACCAACCAGGGCCGCGGTCTCCGTTCGCAGGATGTGCGCGCCGAACTTGACCGTGGTGAACTGCGCCGCCGCGGCGGCCTCGCGTTCTTGCGGCGAGAAGCCGCCTTCGGGCCCGACCAGCAAGGTCGCCGCGGTCGTCGCGGCGGGCAGGTCGAGCGGCTCCCCGTCGGTATCGGCCAGCAGGCGCGCTCCGGCGGGCGGTTGCGCGAGCAGCTGTGCCAGTTCGATCGGTTCGTGAACCTCGGGCAGCCAGGCTCGCGCACACTGCCCTGCGGCAGCCGTCGCCACCTTGCGCCAGCGATCGGCGCGCAGGCCCTGGGGGCGGCTGCGCTCGGTCCACAATGGTTGAAAACTCTGCACACCGACCTCCGTGGCGTGTTCGACCAGCCAGTCGGCCCGGCTGGGGCGTGGCACCGCGAACGCCAAGGTCAGCGCTGGCTGCAGCGGGGGGGCCTTGCAGATTTCGCCGAGTTCGACGGCCACGAGCTGCTTCTGCACGGCGGTGATCGTTGCGGTCGCGGTACTGCCTCGTCCATCACCGAGCAGCACGCTTTCGCCGACCCGAACCCGCAGCACGCGGGCGAGGTGGTGGGCGATGTTGCCGGAGAGGCTAGCTGCCCCTGGTGCCGGTAGTTCGGGCAGGTGGTAAAGGTTGGCCAAGGTCGTTCTGTTGGGGTGGCAAATTGTCGGGTTTGCAGCAGTTGTATCGCTCGTCACGGCCGACAGTACCTTGCGGTGTTGCCAGGGACGGGTAGTTTGTTTCAGTCCTGTACCTGTGCCGTTGTCCGCGGCTACCAGTGCGAGACAGTTCGGCTTGGTGCCCGGCCCCCCAGGCTTGGCTCTTTACCGAACGGTTCCAAGCCGTTCGGGGGCTGAGCTGACCGGTGCGCCCCTGCCGGTCAAGTATTGCTGGCACAAACAACGCTGCTGGCGTTGCCACGACCCCTCACCATAAAACACATGGCCAACTACGTCCTCGAGATCCTCGATGGGGATCGCGCTGGCGAAGTTCTGCCCGTCGGCGACTCGATCATCCGGATCGGTCGCAAAGCGGGTAATGACATCGTCCTGACCGACGAGAAGACGTCGGGAGTGCACTGCGAGATTTCGCCGGAAGGCGATCGCTTGGTGCTCAAAGACCTCGGCTCGACCAACGGCACCTTTCTAGACGGCAAGCGCGTCAACGAACTCGTTCTGACTCCTGGTGACGTCGTCACAGTCGGTCGCACCAAGGTCAAGTTCCGCGAGGACGGGGCCGACCAAGGCGCTGCCGATGCCGGCGAGTTTGCGATGCGAACCATCGATGCTGGCCGGCTGCAGAAGCGCGGTGGCTCGATCGGCTTGATCGTCATCTTGCTGCTGGTTGCCGCCGGTGGTGGTGGTTGGTATTGGTGGGACGGGCAGCAGCAGGCCACTGGCACCACAGCTCGCCAGAAGGTCAACACCAAGCCACTCGTTGTCAGCGGCAATCGCATTTCCGATGCGCTGGCCAGCTGCGAAAACGACGAAGGTTGGTCGCTGCGGGTCGCCGGCATCGGCTTCCGCCCCGACGGCCAGCCCAACACCGGCTTGTCGTCATTTACCGCGTTCCACGAAGAAGACGATCCGGCCGCGGCCAAGACGAGCAAGAGCGATGCCAACTTCGCGATCATGGAGCTCGCCGAGCCCATCGAGGTCTTCGCTGGTCGCACGATGACGGTTGCCGGCCATTGCCGCACGATCGGCGGCGCCCAGATGGCAGTGCGCGCCCGCGTGTTTGCCAGCAATCAGGACGTGCCGTTCCGCTTCTGTCATGGCAGCAAACTCTCGTCCTACGAAGAGTGGCAACGTGTCGAAGTGACCGTGACGGTGCCGAGCGGCTGCGATCGCTTGCTGGTCGAAGTGGTTGCGGTGTTGCCCAACAAGGATGCTGAAGCGCTCGTCGACGACCTTGCGGTGGTCGAGGGTGGTACTGCCAATGGCATCGAAGTGAACCTCCCGGATGCGGTCCAAACGGCCTTTGGCTTTGGCAGTTCGATTGCCGTGCGATCGACCGACACCAGCAATCCCGCGACGGTGCTGATGATCGATCCGGATCAGGTGCCCGCAACGTTGGCTCAACTGCACAAGGCCGGCCGCTGCGTGTTGTCCGACCTCGGCGTTAGCATCGCCTGCACCGCGGTGGAAGGCGGCTTTGAGATCGCGGCAACCGGCGCAGACAGTCTGCAATTCGTGATGCCTGCGGATGCCGCTGGCGGCCTGCGGATTGCTGAAGCGGAGCAATTTGCGCCCGCCCAGGTGGAGTCGGAAGTCGCCGCCAAGAAGGTCTTGTTCGGTAGCTATGCGACCCGCGCCATGCTGCAGTTCGATGCCAAGACGATCGTCAGTGGCGTCACTGGCGGCGGCCTCTACCGGCTGTCCGTCGCTGCCAACAAGGTGCGGCTCGCCCTGGGCTTCCGGGCCCAACGCCAAGAGGCCGGCGGCCATGTCCGCACCGCACAATTGGCTCGCGCCGAGGGGCGTCCTGGCGACGCACTCGACGAACTGGCCAAGTTGTTCGCGAACGTGCCGATGGAATCGGAGGCGCTGGCCAAGGCGCAGCGCATCCGGCGCGAGATCCTCGCTGAGCAAGCCGAGCGGGTCGCGTCGCTGCAGAAGGATCTCGAAGAAGCAGAGTTCTTTACGACGCGTGGCGGCTTCGAACGTGTCGCCAGTGGTGTCGACGAGTTGCTTGCCCTCTATGGCGAGCACAACGTCGTCGATCTCGCCGGCGTGCAGGCCTTGCAAGCCAAGGCCGAGCAGCGCCTGGTGGCGGTCGACCAGGCGACCCACGAAGTGCAGCGCACCCGGCTTAACGAGTTGGCGGATGCGTTTGGTTCGGTGCAACAGCCGGCTTTGCAGAAGCTCGTAACCGACTACATCGCGAGGCACCTCAATGGCAAGTAAAGCAACCGCCGTCGATATCGGCAGTCACAGCGCCAAGATTCTCGTCGCGCAAGAGGGCAAGCATGGCATCAGCGTGTTGCGCTTCGCAGGTCTGCCCAGCGCCGATGATCGCGTCTCGCTCGCCGATTCTGGCATCCCGTTGAAGGACAGCACCTGTGGCTTGGCCGGGCGTGACATGACGTTGCGCTACAGTCAGGTGCCGCCGACGCCGGATTGGCAACTGCGCAACCTGATGGATCTTGAGATCCAGGACCTGGCGCAGCAGTCCGGTGGCGATCTGTCCGCCGACTACAATCTGTTGCCGCTCGAGGATGAGTCGGGCAGCGATACGGTGCTGTTGGCGCTCGCCAAGAATGAAGGCCTCGACCGCATGCAGGCCATGGTTGCCGCGGGTGGCGGTGCGGTATCTGCGTTCGTGCCGAATTGCACGGCGCTCTACAACGCCTACCTGAAGTGCGGCCCGGTCGAAGAAGACACGGTGGTCGCGTTGGTCAACATTGGCCACCAGACCATCGACCTTGCGATCGTGCGCGGCACCGACCTGTTGTTTGCCCGCAATCTGACCAGCGGCACCAAGGGGCTCGACGACGCGATCGCTAGCAACTTCAACGTCAGCGTGCGCAAGGCGGAGGTTCTCAAGAAGGACCTGCTAGACCTCGATCCGCAAAGTCGCGGCAACTACAAGAGCGGCCAGGCCGAGAAGGTCACGATGGCGGCGATGAGCGCCGCGACGTCGATCCCGGCGGCAATCAGCAGTTCGCTGTCGTTCTGCAAGGCGCAGACCAAGATCTCGGACTTGCGCATCGACAAGGTGCTGATCTGCGGCGGCGGCGCTCGCCTGCGCGGCTTGCGCGGCTTGCTGCGCGAGAACCTGCGCTGTCCGGTCGAGTTGTTCGACCCATTTGCCAACCTCGACCTCAGCGCGCTGTCGCCCGACGACGCCGAGCAGTTGCAGCAGATGCGGCACGAAGCGGTGATCGCGCTTGGCCTCGCCGTTGGTCGCCTCGACGACTCGCTCTACTCGATCGAGATCTTGCCGGAGGCCATTCGCAAGAAGCAGCGCTTCCAACAACGCACGATCTTCAACATTGTCGCGGCGCTGATCATCGTAGCCTTGCTGTTCTTCAAGATGGAGAACAACAAGGAGTCCGTGGCCTTCAACAAGAAGTTCGCCTCCAAGGTGGCACTGAAGGTCTCGCGGACCCAGAACATCCACGACGAGGCCGAAGAGCTGTTGGCTGCCAACACCGTCAACCGCGAACTCGTGCAGCACCTGCGTCAGCGCGCGTTGCCCTTGCACGGCCTGCTGCGGGTGCAGCGGGCGATCGGCAAGCACCTGCCAAAGCAGCTGTGGGTCGAGAAGATCAGCATCAGTGGCAGCGGCAATCGCGCCAGGCAGAGCAATCCGCAGGTGATCGTGCAGGTTGCGGCCAAGGAGCTCAACGGCGCCGATGCCGGGCGGGCGTTGTCGGAGTTCAGTGAGCAGTTCAAGCTCGATCCGGTGATGGCTGGATTGCCACCGTCGAAGATGAAAGAGAGCAGTAGCCAAGACAGCGCCCAGCGCGCGGAGATCACGGTCGACCTTGTGGAGGAGAACTAATGGACGCCGGAGCCTTCGTTCAAGAGAACAAGCGGTGGTTGGTCGGGTGCGCGATCGGAGCCATCGTATGGATGATCGCGTCGAGCGTGATCGACTCAATGTATAGCTACCGGGTCGGCGGCACCCCTCGCGGCGCGCCGACCGAGGCCTACACGCAGGACACTCTCGATACCGTCATCACCGAAGGGGAGCAGCTCACCGAAGAGCTTGAGCGGTTGAAGACCGAGTTGGCGTTCGAGGTTGCGGAGCAATACAGCAAGTGGTCCGGCGGAGCCGACAACCACCTGTTCGTGCAGGGGCGCATGTTGCGCCGCGCGGTCTCGGATGCGGCCAGCGATCGCGACGTCATCGTCGAAGAGAAGGACATCACCTGGGAGCCGGAGACCGGCGTCGACAAGATTCGCGGCATCCTGTTCGGGCTCGACATCATCGACGAGATCCAAGCCCGGCTGTTTGCGGCGCACGATCAGTCCAAGCAACACGATGAAGATGCGATGGGCTTGTACGAGATCGAATTGATCAAGCTCGAACCTGCGCGCGACCAGCGCCGCCGCGGCCGCGGTCGTCGCGGCGAAATCGACCTCGCGGACTGGGTGACCCAGCAAACGGTCACCCTGCACTTCAAGTCCGACGAGCCGACGCTCGCGACGTTCTTGGAGTCGTGCCGCAAGCCCAACCGCACGCTGATCCTCGACAAGCTGCAGGTCACCAAGCCGGCTCTGCCCGGCGAACCCTGCATGGTCAAGGCCACCCTCTCCGCGATCTCGTTCCTGAAGAAGAAGGACTTGCCATGAGCCTCCGCAAGGAACAAGTATTGTTGATCCTGGTCGTCCTGTTGGGCGCCTACCTCGCGCAGGGCTACTTCAGCTTCACCAAGCCGATCGATCGCTGGCGGCCGCAGGAGAAGGAATACGAAGCCCAACCGCTAGCGGACTCGTTGCTGGTGCAAGCAGCCGCCGACGCGTTGGTGCGTCGCGACTTCATGACCGAGCCGAGCGAGACCCGGCCGTTGCCGCCGCGCGAACTGGCCTTCCCGCCGCACGCTGCGGCGTCGTTGGCGGCGTTGCCGCTAGATCCCGGTCCGGACTTCCGTCACTCGTGGATGCTGCGTCAAGATGGCGAGCAGGTTGCGGGCGTGACGGTGACACCAGGCGGTGGCAACTCGGCGCCCAGTGCCGTTGCGAACCTCGATGGCCAAGAACCCGGCAATCCCGGGCCGATGAGCGAGGAACAGGCGAGCGAGCTATACGACCGCCTCTGGACCGTTGGTCTGCCCAGTCCCAACTACGGCAGGATCGAGCCCCAGGATGGTGTCGATTTGTTCGCGCTGGAAGAGAGCGGCAACTTTGAAGGCGTGACGCTGCGTTTCCGCATCTTCAGCCGCAAGAAGCGCAAGCTTGCGACCAGCGCCGTTGCGTTTGGTGGCAACGGCCAGGCGATCGCCAAGATCGCGCTGCGCAAGACGCTGATCAACGAAGTGAAGCGTCAAGTCCGGCGCGTGCCCGAAATCGCGAGCGCGCAGAACGAACGGCTGAAGCTGATTCTCTGGCTGCTCAACGAGGCGCGCAACGAGAGTTGGGTCTACGAAGAGGCGCAGAAGCAGGCCGAGATCTACCTGCAGCATTCAGGTGGCAACCTCGATGGCCTGCGCATCATGCAAGTCGTTCTGCAGGCGACCGGCAGCATCTCCGACGAACTCGACTTGCTCAATAGCGTCACTGGCGACGCGACCGCCCAGTCGTTCAAGTTGCAAGGCCTCGGCGTCATCAAGGCCCGCATGGGGCTGTGGATCGCAGCCGAGGAAGACCTCAAGGAAGCGGCGCGGTTGACGCCGACCGACGCGCGTGCCCACGGCACGTTGGCGGAGTTCTACCGTTCGCGTGGTCGCAGTCGCGAAGCCGTTGCGGCGGCCGCGCGCGCCGAATCGACGCTGGGCACGGTGCAAGATGAGGCCCTGCGGCAGAAAATCCTGCGCACGATCATGAGTTGCCGGTTGGCGATCGGCATCTTGGCCGGCAACGGCAATCTGGCAGCTGCCCCGGCTTACGTGCGGGGTTGTATGCACTACGCCGCTGGCGACATGACCGCGGCGACCAGTTCGTTCCAGCAGGTTGGCACCGGGCCCGATGCAACGGCCGCGATGCTGGGCCAGGCCGCGTGCCTGGTCAACACCGGCAGCTTCCAAGAAGCCTACGACTTGTTCGAGCGGGTCGCCGAGCAAGACCCGTTGTTGCGCCACCGCGCGATGACCGGGTTGGCGTTGATCTGTTCGCGGATCAGCGACTTCGATTCGGCGTTGACCTTCTTGGATCGCGCGCTCGAAGCCTCGCCCAACGATACCTACGCGCTGTACCTGCGTGGCCGCACGCTGCGCTTGATGGGGCAGTTCGCTGCCGCCGAAGAAGCGATCGAGCAGACCTTGGTGCAGCACGATGATTTCTTGCACGCCATCGTCGAGATGTCCTTGGTGCAGACCGGGCTTGCCAGCCAGGCGATCGGTGCCGACCAGGCCGCGTTCTTGATTGGCGCACGTCGCTACATGGATCGCGCCGTGGCGTTGTCGCCGAAGCCCGAACTCGAGTTGTTCGAGATGCAAGGCATGCGCGCGTTCGCCGCCGCGGACCGCCGCGCGGCACGCACTGCGTTTGAGAACGCGGAAGCACTGGCCTCGTCGGACGAGCTGAAGGGCTACGCGAAGGGCGCCCAGGCGGTCGTTGCATACAGTCGTGGTCGGGTCGAGGAGGCGCGTCGCGATCTCGAGCGATTGGAACGGGACGTTGGTCGCGACAGCACGCTGGGCAAGTGGGCGGGCGACACCCTGACCGATATCGCCGATCACGCCGAGAAGGAAACGCTCGGCGACAGCTTCGATCGTCAGCTGCTCGGGGACATCTGGGACAAGAACCAGGATGGCCGCCTGAAGCCGGTCGTCGAAGGTGGTCGCTGTGTGTTCAAGGGCAAGTTCGAAGGCAAGGCCGCCGTCAGCGTTGCGCGTGCCAATGGCGTCAAGCCCGCCAAGAACTTCCTCGCGTGCTCGGTCACGATGGCCGTTGGTCCAAGCCACGATAAGGACAACGCGACCATGGGCTTGGCGATCGAGACCCGTCGCGGTCGCGCTGGCATTGAGTTTTCGGCGCGCGTTGGCATCCACAACGGCAAGCCATACGTCGAAGTCCTTGATGGCCGTGACGAGAAGGGCCCGATTCGCATCGCGCCAGATTTGAACGTCGCGTTGCGCACCGATGGCCCGCAAGACCTGGAGCTGCGGGTGGTACCGCGGACCGGCGACAACAACAACCAGTTGCAGTTGTTGGTCTACTTCAACAGCTCGCTGGTGTTGTCGCACGAGTTGAAGCAACTGAGCGGTAGCACACCGAGCGAACTGCGCACGGTGTTGTTCGCGGAAGGCGACGAGCGCGCGCTCGTCGACGTCGCGTTCGATGACTACTTACTGGAGCGCCGCAAGGGCAAGTGATCGGCATGAAGCACCATCAACAGAACGGATTCACTCTCATCGAACTGCTGATCGTCATCGGCATCATCGGGACCCTCGCGGCGGTGTTGCTGCCGCGCATCCTCGATACCGATCACGCCGCCAAGCAAACCGAGACGGAGGCGACGATGCTCCAGCTCTACGACGCCTGCAAGAACTTCAACCGGGTCGAAGGCTACTACCCGACCGACGACTTGCGCTACCTGAAGAAGGGCGCGAACCCGGGTTGGAAGACCGATAACGGCCAGAACACCGGCATCGAATCGCTGCTCGTCATGGTCAGCCAGTCGAAGAAGGGCGGTACCGATCTCGGTGCCCTTCGCGACAAGTTGACCAACACCGACGAAGACCAGCACGGCGCCCCGATTCCGCTGCTCGATGACATGACGGCGCGCATGGAAATCGCCGATGGCTGGGGCACGCCGATGGCGTACTTCTCGAAGCTCAACATGGGCAAGACCCAGTTGATGGTGCCGGCAGTTGGCGAGCCGCCGGTGCAGGTCAAGGCCAAGAAGCGCGCCGATGGTTCGTACTACGGCGGCAAAAAGTTCCAAATCCTCAGTGCCGGCAAGGATCTCACTTTTGGCACTGACGACGACATCGTTTGGCCGTCTAACTAGCTGCCCCGCGAATTACCCGATGCATCACAACTTGCCGGATCGTCGGCCGTCCGTCTCACGGGCGCCGCAATCACGTAGCGCTGGCTTTACGTTGTTGGAGCTGTTGGCCGTGATCGGCGTGATCTCGGTGCTGCTCGGCATTGGCGTCGGCTACTTAGGCAAGACCGACCCGGACATGATCGCCGGTTCGATCCTGGCCGGCGAACGACGTGCCGCGCAAATGACCGCGCGTGCCGAAGGCGTGCCAACCGAAGTGATCGTGCGCCCCGGAATCGATGCCGAGCCAGCTACGGTGCAGGCGCACTTGCTGCAGCCGGCGATCGTGTTCCACTTCGAACCGGGAACGCCAGTGCTCGATGAGCGCATGCGGCCGGAGCTCGGTGGCGTAGATGTCGTCGCGGGTCGCTTTGGCCACGCCCGCCGTTCGATGCCTGGCGACAA
>CAXBFC010000175.1:0-15214 GCA_963974725.1 uncultured bacterium
TGCCAAACGGATTCTCCGGCGCGAAGTTCGGCAAGTAGGTCTGGATGGGCTGATCCAAATCCAGGTCGCCGCGCTCGGCCAAGACCATGGCGGCAGTATCGGTATACAGCTTGCTGATCGACGCGACCCGATGGGTCGCGAGCACAGGCAAATCGCTGGGCGTGCGCACGAGCGACGTCGCGCCGTAGCCGGAGTTGACCGCACCACCAACCGTGCTGGCCCACAGGTGCTCCTGCCCGGTAGCTGGGTCGACTTCGAGCAGGGCGAGCCACACCCCGGGCACCCCCATTTCCGTTTGGTGCCGGCTCGCAAACGCGACCAGGTCCGGAGTGATGGCATCGAATCGTTGCGCATCAAAACGCGGGGGAGCGGCGCAACTGACGAGCGCGAGCGACAGCAGAATCCTACGCATCGTAAGAGCGTGCCAGTTGCGGCGGCCGTCGGCAACGCCCGGTCGCATCGGCAGCTTGCCACCGCGATAAGCGCGACCGGAGTTCGCTCTGCCGGCCGCAAACGAAGCCTCCCTCGGACTCCTTCATCCCCGGTGCCGTAGCGCCAACGCCTAGGGGTAACGCAGGAAGGACGACGGCTTCGCGCGCCGCACTACTCGTGCACGTACACCCAAGCACCGATGCGTTCGGTGCTGCCGCCATAGAGGCTCGCTGGGTATTGGCCGCTCGGCCAGTAGACGAACTTGTCAAAGCCGAACATGCTGCCGCAGCTGACGAGCAGCTCGTATGGCTCTCCTGACACGGGGCCGTAGTTCCAATTCGGCCACTTCGACAAACCCGTAGACGGCACGCGCGACAGGTAGCTCGGCACGAGGTCACGCAGTTGCTCGGGAGCCTTGCCGAAGTCCGCGACGAACTGATCCAACGCGGCGATCAGCGGCTTGGCACGCTCGGCGCACGCTGCGAACTGGTCCTTCGGAAACAGCGACCTCGCCCAGATGCCGCCAAGCGAACCAACAAGCGTCATCACAGACCAAAGCACGAACGTGCTGTACGGCCGGAATTGGCGTGCCATCGCTAGTCGAACAGTCACCACTGCACCGCCGACGAACCAGATGACAAACGCGATCGCAAGCCACCGGGGCACGTCCCCGGTCTTGGACGTCCACGCTTCGAAAGCGATCACGGCCAGAGGTACGAAAGGCGCGAGCAGCAGCCACCATGTCAACCAGCCGCCGGGACCATCACCCGTTGGCGACCTGGTTGCGACTGGAGCGACCACAGGCACGGGTTCTACGCGAACCCGACCTGCTCTTCGCCGGCGATGCGTTGCTTGTTCGCCGGGTCCTTGCCACTGCTCGAACCGGGCACGCCACCATCTTGGATGGTGTCGACCTCGTGCAGCGCGACCGCAATGCGCGAACTGACGCCGCGACGTTGCATGGTGATGCCGTAGAGCACCTGACACTCGGCCATCGTGCGCTTGTGGTGGGTCACGATGCAGAACTGCGTGTCGGTGATGAAGTCGCGCAGCACCCGCAAGAAGCGCTCGACGTTGGTTTCGTCGAGGGCGGCGTCGACTTCGTCGAGGATGCAGAACGGGCTTGGCCGGACCTTGAACAACGCGAACAGGATCGCGACTGCGGTCATCGTGCGCTCACCACCGGACAGCAGGTTGATCGACTGCAGCTGCTTGCCAGGTGGCTGGGCAACGATCTCGATACCCGCTTCGAGCATGTCTTCGTCGGTGTTCGACAAGAACATGTCGGCCTTGCCGCCCTGGAACAGCTTGCGGAAGATGTCTTGGAAGTTCTTGCGAGCCTCGTGGAACGTGTCTTCGAACAGCGTCTTCGACTCGGTCTCCAGGCGACGCAACGTTTCCATCAACGTCTTGCGCGCTTCCTTGATGTCGGCGACCTCTTGCTCGAGGTGCGTGAAGTTGCCTTCTTCCTCATCGAGTTCTTCGACGGCATCGAGGTTGACGGCACCGAGACGGTCCTTCTGGCTCTGCAGAACCTGCACGTCCTTGCGCGAAGCCGTGGCATCAAACTCGTCTTCGAGCCACAGTCGCTTCAGGCCATACCACTGCGCCACGAAGTCTGGTGACAGCGGCGGTCCCTGCAGGTGCTCTACCACGCCAATCGGCGCCACCGGCCCCTGGAACATGTTCGGGTCGACCAGGCCAATGCCGACGACTTCGCCAAGACAACGGCGCAGTTCGACACCCGAGTCCTCACGCAGGCGTTCTTCGAGGCGCTCGAAGCGGTGCTCGACATCGACAACGGCGAGCCTGGCTTGGCCCATGCCTTCATTGGCGACGGCGTAGCGCTGCTCCCACTGCTGCACTTCCTCGAGCACTTGCTCGCGGGCGGCGCGCGCGGCCTGCACTTCTTCGTCGGCGCTTTCCTTGGTGATCGTCATCTCCGCGACCTGGTCTTCCAGCTCGGCGGCGAGTTCCATCAGGCTCTCTTGGGCGGCCAACGCTTCGGCGCGGTCGTCCTCGGCTTGCTGCTGGCGATCGACGATCTCCTGGATCGCCCGCTCGAAGTCGCGCAACGCTTCCTCGTGCATCTTGATCGAACGCACGAGACCCTCGCGCACTTCACCCGTCTGCACTTGCTGGATGCGAACGTTCTGTTCCTTGTCTTGCGCCGCGCGATGGGCGTCTTCGGACTCGGCAATCCGGTCGCCAAAGGTCTGCTCGGCAACACCTGAGGCCTTCTCGAGCCGGATCAGCAAGTGCTGGTTCATCAGCGACGTGCCCAAGATCGCCAGCGCGGTGGCCCGGGTGTGGCCCAGCTCCATCGCCTCTTGCTCGATCTCTTCCGACTCGCTGACGATGTCCTGGTTGCGGGCAACCAGACGCGACTCTTGCGCGTGGCAAGCCTGGGCCTCACGGCGCACCTTGTTGAGCGCGTCACCGATGGCCTTGAGCTCGCGTTTCAGGGAGTCGACACGACCAGTGGCAGCTTCTTTGCCTTGCTGCAGGCCATCGAGTTCAACTTTGAGGACTTCGGCCTTCTCGCCGAGTTCGACGATCTGCGAACGACGCACGACCAGACCTTGATGGCCTTCGGCGGCGGCGCCACCTTCCATGCGAGGTCCGCAGACGACGGTGCCGTCCGGCGTGACGAAGCAAAGGTCCGCGCGCGCGGAGTCGGCGATATCGAAGTCTGCAACGACGACGCCGCGCAGCAGCCAGGCCAACAACTTGCGGCTAGCAGCGCCACCTTCGCTGGTCCGCGCTTGGGCCTCTGCCGAATCGCCCGCGTTGGCGGCTTCAATTGCGGCCCCCAGATTCCCGAGAGCACTGTTCTGATCGAGCGCACCCTCATCGAGCACGTGCCGAACCAGGTCCGTCAAGTATTCGGCACCCATAGGCGGCTTGAGCAGCGACGAACCAGAGGCGCACGGCGGTTCATCACCAAACGCTTCTTCGACCAACAGCAGCACGCGGCCGAGTTGCTGATCCGACAGATCGCGCACGATCGCCGCGGCGTTCTCGCGCGTGTCGACGACCAACGCTTGCACGAACGGACCGAGCGCGGCTTCGAGCGCGGGACCGTGTTGGCTATCGATCTCGATCAGGTCGAGCAATCGACCGCGCAGACCTTCCGGCTGCTGCTCGAGCACGTAGCGCGGACCGTGATCGAAGCCTTCCATGTGGGCTTCCATCGCCATCAGCGCCTGGCGCCGACCTTCGCACTCGGTCAGCTTGTAGCGAAGCTTCGATTCTTGTTCGGCCAACTCGGCGGCCGCGACGTCGGCGCCTTCGAGGTTGCCAATGGCGACGTCTTCACGCTCTTCGAGCAGGCGCTCGCGCGTACCAAGGTCGACCAATTCGGTGCGCCAACGGTTCAGTTCTCCACCGAGGCGAGATGATTCCCCACTGAGGACCAGCCGACGATCCGCGAGCCGCGACTCGCGATTCTTGGCGGCCGCCACCTTGGCGGTCGCGTCGGACGCCGAGTTGCGCGCACGGGTGCGTTGGTGCAACAGCTCCAATTGGCGCTCGCGAACGGACTCGCGCTCGCGCAACAATTCCTTGTGAGCCGTTGCTGCAGCCTGCGTCGCCGCGCGCTGCTCTTCGAGCGTCTTGCTGAGCTCGATGAGATCATCTTCCTTGGCCGCCAGGTCGTCGCGCGCCGTTGCCAAGACCAGCGCTCGCTCGTCGCGCTGCTCGGTCAGACCGGCAGAACGCTCGCGACCGCGCTCCAGTTCGGCGAGACGGTCGGCAGCCCGACGGGCATGCGACTGGGCGCGCTCCTTGTGCTGCATCAGCTCGCTCTGGCAGCGACGCAGTTCTTCCTGGATGCGCTCCAAGGCTGCGGTTGCGGCCGAGATGGCTTCTTCGCGCTCGTCGAGTTCTGCGCCCTTTTGCTCGCGACCTGCTTCGGCAGCGTGCAACTGTTCTTCCAGTTCCTTCAGGCGCTCGGCCTGGGCCAGCCACTGCTCCCGCAGCTTTTCGCCGTCGATGACCGCGAGCGCCGCACGAAGGTCGCAAAGCGTCGCCTGCAGTTCTTTGTAGCGACGCGCCTTGCCCGCCTGGATGCGCAGACTGCGAATGCGCCGGCCGCGCTCTTCGAGCAGGTCGGTAACGCGCGCCAGGTTCTGGTCGGTGCGCTCCAGCTTGCGCAGGGACTCCTTTTTCTGCAGCTTGAAGCGCGCGACACCGGCGGCTTCTTCGAAGATCGCACGCCGCGCTTCGGGATTCGCGGACAGCACCGCATCGATGCGGCCCTGCTCCATGACCGAGTAGCCACCGGTTCCGAGGCCGGTATCGAGCAACACATCGCGCACGTCCTTGAGACGCACCTCCGATCCGTTGACGAGGTAGCTCGATTCCTTGTCGACCGTCAGGCGCCGCGAGATATCGATCTCGGTGGCGCCATCGAAGCGACCTTCGGGGTCTTCGAACGTGATCGTGACCTCGGCCATGCCCATGGCTTCGCGGCCTTCGGCACCCTTGAAGATCACGTCGGTCATCGCCGAACCGCGCAAGCTCTTGGCGCGCTGGTCACCCAGCACCCACTTGATCGCGTCGACGACGTTGGACTTGCCACAACCGTTCGGGCCGATAATGCCGGTCAGACGCGAGTCGAATTCGAACTCGGTCTTGTCGGCAAACGACTTGAACCCACGAGCAACGAGGCGCTTCAGCCGCATGGTTACCCTTCTCCCCAGATGCGCCCTTCTCCGCGGACGCGATCACTTGGCTTGAGAGAGGACTTGGCTGAGGGTTTGTTCGCCGAACTATCGTTCGCCGAACTACTCTTGGCAGAACGTCGACCAGCTTTCGGAATGGCATCGAGGCTCGTGCGAACGGCGTCGCTGCCAGCCGTGCCCGACTTGGCGACATCGCCCTTGGCCGCATCACCCTGCTTGCCCGCAGCGTCCTGCTGACCGGCTTCACCCAATCTGCCAGTGGCAACCGCAATGCCGACAGCCTGGCGCCGACGCGCGCGCTCCGCCTGCACTGCGCCATAGGCGACCGCAGCATTCGGTTGCCCGGTCACCACCAACAGGTGCTGCACCGAGTCGGCGATCTCCGTCGTCGTCAGCACAACCGCTCCCCCAGCTTGGGGAACAGATTGTGGAGAACCAGACTGCCCGCCGGCAGCTTGCAACGACTTGCGCTTCTGACGCAGTCCTTCGAGCACAACGCCCGCGAGTTCGAGAGCACGCCAGTCCTCGTCCACCCCGATCTCATAGAGAGCGAGGTGCACGGACCGTGCCAATTTTGTTGCTCTGAGGAACTCGCGCCGACCATCGCGCTTCTCAACCAGATGTTCCGTCCGACGCTTCATGACCACCCTCTCGCCGCTTTTCCAGCATTGGCTTCAACTCTTCCAGGAACTGGCTGACGTCCTTGAACTCGCGGTAGACGGACGCGAAGCGCACGTAAGCCACCTGATCGAGTTGGCGCAGTTCCTGCATGATGAGGTTGCCGACAACTTTGCTCGGTACCTCTTTGTCGAAGGCCTCCATGCACTGGCGCTCGATGCGATCCGTGACTTCCTCGACCTGGTCGTTGGAAACCGGACGCTTCTCACACGCGCGCAATAAGCCGCCCAAAACCTTGTTGCGATCAAACGCAACGCGCTCTCCGTTCTTCTTAACAACCCGCAGCGGCGCCATTTCGGCGCGTTCGTAGGTTGTGTAGCGTCGGCCGCAATCGGCACAAACGCGGCGACGACGAATCGCAAAGCCATCGGCGCTTGCACGCGAATCGATGACCCGATCATTGTCGGCCTTGCAGTAGGGACAGCGCATTGCAGTTAGTTCGTCCAGTGGCCACAGCCGTACAGCTGTGTTTGACGCCCACCACCGGAGGTTTCGAACGAGCGGAAAAGGAACCCGTCTGACCACGGACTCCAAACCTTGCAGTCCGAGGGACTCTACCGCCCCAACCCCTTGTATGTCAAAACCCCACGACGACTCTGGGACGGTTGTTTACGGTCACTTGCCGAGACAGAACCGACCGTAGATACGGTCGAGCAGCTGTTCCGGGCTGTGTTCGCCGGCAATCCCGTCCATTGCGCGCAGTCCAGATTGCAGTTCGGCGGCCGCAAGTTCTGGTGCCATGGCGGCTGCGTCGATCGCCCGGAGCACCGCGTCAACCGCCGCCTGCAGGGCGCTTCGCAGCGGGCCGCCGGCGTCGACCGTGGCCGAACCGGCGCTGCGGCGAAGACAATCTCTGAGCCGATCCAGCCCTTGGCCGGTCTGGCTACTGGTGACGAAGACGCGGTCTGGGGCTGGCAGCCGGGCGAGGGCAACTTCCGACAATGCCGGCGCCGACGCGACCAGGTCGCACTTCGTGAACACGACACCAAACCACGGCATCGGCGACGACAACGCCATCTGCGGCACCCACGGGTCACTGGCATCGAGCACAACCAAGAGGCCTGCTGCACGGCCCGACAGGCGTTCGCGCAGGGCCAGTGCCGCGTCGTCGGCGGCGGTCGGCGACGTCAGATCGCCGGGCGCGTCCCACAGGTAGACTTGGCGGGCCACTTCGACACGCAGCAAGTCGCGGGTCGTGCCGGCGTGGTCGGCGACCAACAGCGTGCTCTGACCAGCTAGCGCGTTGACCAACGACGACTTGCCGGCGTTGGCGCGGCCGACCAGCAAGACTTCCCCGCCGGGCACGGCAGACGGCAGCGACTGCAGCAGCGTGCGCAGCCGCTCGGCCAGCGGGTGCAGCGGCGCCAACCAGAGTTCCTCGGCTACGGCGCCGGTGTCGTCATCGTCAAAGTCGAAGCCAACTTCGAGCAAGGCCAGGATATCTTGCAGCTCGTTGCGCGCGGTCTGCACGGCCTCGGTCAAGCCGCCTTGCAACCACTGCACGGCACCGAGCGCCTGCTGTTGGTCTTGCGCGTGCAGCAGCATCAACAGGCCTTCGGCCTGGGCGAGATCCAGCCGACCGTTTTCGCAAGCTCGGGCCGTGAACTCGCCGGGCAGAGCGGCGCGGATGCCGTGCGCTTCGCCATCGCGCAGCAGTTCGTCCTGAAGCAGCCGCACCAACACGGGGCTGCCAGGAACGTGCAGTTCGACCACGTCTTCACCGGTAAACGATCTCGGCGCGATCATCGTCAACGCCATCGCCGGGATCCGGCGCCCGAGGATCTGCAGGTCGCCTTCGACCTGGGCGCGCTCGTGCGGCAGCGAGTTCGCGAAGCAACGCGCGGCCACGGCAAACGCCTGCGGTCCCGACAGTCGCAGCACGGCGCGCGCGCCAGGGCCCGACGGCGTCGCCAACGCGACGATCGTGTCGCCGATCATGGCTGGACGATCGCGAGTGCCAGACGTTACGTCAACGGGCAGTTGCCGAGAACGCCGCTCCGCACCGCGCCACGGTTACTTCGCGGCGGCCGCGCGCTTGCGCATGAGAGCCAGTTGCTCACCGAACCACTTGGCTGCGGTGACCTGCGTGCCGTCGGCAAGCTGCACATGATACGGCTCGCCGCTGCGCGAGGATTTTGACGCCAGCGCCACGAACTGCTCCGCCGTCAAGCTCTTGCCGCGGTTGGCCGCTTGCCGAGCCCGCAAGAATCGCTGGGCCAGTTCCGGGCTGTAGCTGACGCCTTCCCGAACGAATAGGATGTTCGGTTGCGCGCCAACGTGACGAATGAACGCGGCGATCACGTTCGGCCGGAACTGCACCTTGTCGACGATCCGTAACACGGCGTGGTCGTCGCCGATCAAACGATTGACGAGCCGGTCGATCACCAACACGTAGTCACCCGACGCCAGCTTGATCGTGACATAGTCGCTCTCCCCCATCGAGCGTTGCGTCGCGACCTGGTGGCCCAGTGCATCGGTGACCGTCAGCATGGTCTGGCCAGCGGTGATGTCGCCAATGCGAACCTGCAACCAATCGTTGCTGCCGGGAACCTTGGTGCGGCGACGCTGCATCACCGTGAACGTTGGCTCTTCGGGCTGCAATCGCGCCGGCACGACGCGGAAACTAAACCACCAAGCTACCGCACCGTGCTGCACATCGACCCCGAAGTCGCCGGCATCGTAGATGCTCGCGCGCAGGCCATCGTTCATCGCGAGCACGAAGGGCTTGTTCGCGGCGCGCCTTGCGAACGGCAGGGTTGCACCATCCGCCACGCCGACGACGCGCGCGTGCGGCACGTCGAGACCGCGCAGTTCGATGCGTTCGACACGCTGCGGGTTGAGCCACGGCTCACGATCCTGATCGCACTTCTGCTGCTTGCCGTCGACGCCAACCACGACACACGTGATCTTCGCCGCAGGCCTGGTGCGCACCCATGCAATCTGGGCGCTCTGCACAACCTTGCCGTCACGCTTCGCGAACACTTGCAGGTCGCCGGTGTCTTGGTCGGCGGGCAACAGCGACATCACGCGCCGGTCGCGCAGGTTCAACTGGTAGCGGTCGCCACCAGCCGAAGTCAGCGGCACGCGCTGGACAGCCGTCGCGACGCTGCCGAGCCAGACGGCGCTCGGCTTGCCCAACACCTCGACTTCGAGGATCAAGTTCTGACCGGCAGCAGCCGGCAGGATGATGCGGTCAGGTATACGCGTCAAGCGAACCCCTTGCGCGCGGACTGCCGCCGTAGCGATGACAACCAGAAGCAAGCGCATGCATGCAATCCACATGCATTGACGATCGAGCAGGCGACAGAGTCCGTCAACCGGCGAAGTGCTGAGCGGCAAGGACTCCGCGGCCCTGCGAGGCCGTGCGGCGCTGGCGTCGATTGGGCGCGGCGACTTCGACTGCTACTGCGGCTACCGCGGGCCAGGTTCCACGCGAGTCAGCCTAGCGCGAGTCAGGCCTATCGCGAGTTTGGCCTATCGCGAAGTAGGCCCCTATCGCGAATTCGGCCGCAAGAGATCCGCGATGCGCTTCAGTTGCTCGTCGACGGCCCCGAGTTCCTTGTCGAGTTTGGCGAGCGTCGCCTTCTGCTTGCGGATCTCCTGCTTGAACTCCGCGATGCGTTGGCCCTTGGCTGCCGGGGACACGCGAGCCTTGCGAACGATCAGCAGGTTCTTCTCGTTGTTGGCGAGCTTGTTTTGGACCTTGGCGCGCCGCGTGCGCTTGCTCTTGGTCCGAGACAAGATCTTGCGACGATAGGTATCGAGTTCTTTGCGGTTCGGAGTCAGCAACTTGGCTTCGGGCTTGGCAGCGGCCAAGTCCGCGCGCAGTTGCTCGGCAGCGACACGATGCTGTGGCAGGCCGCCGACGGGCTGCGCCACACGATAGCGCAGCAGGTCGCGCTGCAGTTCTTGCACCGACAAGACGCCCATTGCTTCGCCTTCGGCACTGCCGAGAACTTCGGGGTCGGTCCGCAACAAGAACTCATCGAAGAGCGACACGGCACGCTTGGCATCGAACGCCGGCCCAAGCGACGCGTGCAGCTCGGCAAGCGCGAACAACAGCACCGGATGCGCAGGCTGCAGCTGCAGCATGGCGTCGAGCACCTTCCGACACGCGGCTTGATCGCACTTGCGTCGCGACTTGGCCAACTGTTCCTGCAATGCCATCAGTCGCTCGTCAGCCAGCATGTGCCGGGCAATCGGCTGCCCCTTCTGCAGCGTGTCCCGAAAGCCCAACAAGTGACGACGCAACCAGACGATCTGGTCTTTGCGCGCCCGCTGGTCGAGCAGGGCCGTCACCGACATCTCTGGCAAGAACGCCATCAGCAGTTCACGGCGCGCGACCTGATGACCAACCGCCTCGTCGCCGTCGCGAATGCCGTCGAGCAACGCAGCGAACATGCGATCCGCGCGCTGCGGGTCAAAGGCACTCGAACGAACCGCCAGCGCTTCGCCGAGCGCGAACTGCACACGTGGATCCGCGGGGTCTCGCGACTGCAACAACCACAGCGCCGGCAGCAACCGATCGGGGTGACCACGGGTGCGATGCTTCGCAACGCCGTCGAGCAACCGCGCCGCAACATCGTTCTTGACGATGACCATGCTGCCGGCGCTGGCCTTGATCGTCGCGAGCACGAGCTTGGTAACCTCGCGCTCCGCGGCGTTGCCAAGCGCGTCGAGCATTTCACCCAGCGCCGCGGCGGCCATCTTGCCCGCACCTTCGGGCGCTTCGTCGCCGAGCGCGACCTCGACCGCACCACTCGCAGACGCGACCTTGCGTTCGAGCAGCGACTGGGCGCATAGACTCTGCGGCAACTGCAACGCCAACCACGCGAACGTGATTCCGAAGCGCACCGATGCCGAGACGCGGCCGTTCGCACCAACGCTATGGGCTGCTGTCATTACGTCAGTATGCCGCATTCGCCGCAATCAGCCACCGTCCGACGCGAACCTGGTGGCTCAGCAGCCTCAGGCGTTGAGCCCAGCCAGTCGCCCCATCGCGAATGCCGCTTGGAAGTTGAAGCCGCCGATCGGGCCGTCGATGTCGAGCAACTCGCCGCAGATAAACAAGTTGCCCCGCAGCTTGGACTGCATCGTGCGCGCGTCGACTTCGTCGAGGGCGACCCCACCGCGGGTCACTTCCGCGTGGCCATAGCCGAGACTTTTCGGCACCGGCACGCGCAGATCCTTGACCGCCTGCAGCAACCGGCGACGCGCGTCCTTGGACCAGCTGCCAAGTCGATCATCGAGTTCACTTCCGCTGATCTTGAGCAGCGCGTGGCGCATGCGTTCGGGCAACGTGCGCGGCAACACCGATTCGACGCGGCGCGCTCCGTGGGACTTCGCCTGTTCTAACCACGCCTGCTCAAGCTGTTCGCGCACTGTGCCCGGCAAGAAGTCGAAGCGCACTTTGGCCAGTCCTTCTTGCTCTTCGACATCGCCAGCCAGATCCATCGGAGCCGGACCGGAGAGCCCCTTGTGCGTAAACAGGATCGGCCGACGTCGACGCAGCGTTTCCCTGCCGTTCTGGTCGAGGCATGCGATGTCGACTCCCTGCAGCACGATGCCCTGCAGACCGCGCACCCACGACTCATCGCAACGCAGCGGCGCGAGCGCCGGCCAGGTCCGGGTAATCGTGTGGCCGAACTGCCGGCACCACGCATAGCCATCACCCGTCGCTCCGGTCTTCGGATAGCTCAGGCCGCCCGTCGCCAACACCACGCTGGTCGCAGTGACCGTGCCACGCGGCGTCGCCAAGACGAAGTGTTCGCCATCGTGTTCGATGCGTTCGAGCGGCGCCTTGCTCCACAGATCGACGCCCGATTGCTCGACCAGCTGCATCAGCGCCACGACGACATCGCGCGCCTTCTGGCTGACTGGGAACAGCTTCTCGAGGTCCTCTTCGCGCAGCGGCACGCCAGCCTCCTCGATGAAGGTGCGCAACGCCGCCGGCGGGAAGGCGCGCAACGCATGGCGCAGGTAGCGACCGCGGCGCTTGCCGTATTGCGCTTCGAGATCCTTGCCGTCACGAGTGGTCGTGAGGTTGCAGCGACCACCGCCGCTGATCAGGATCTTCAGTCCTGGTTGCTGGTTCTTCTCCAGCAGCACGGTGCGTCGGCCACGCGATGCGGCCTGGATGGCGGCCATCAGGCCTGCCGCACCAGCGCCGACGACAACCACATCTGCATGGGTCCTCGTCATTGGCGGACTGGTTTGCACTCCGTGCGCAGCGCGAAGGCTAAGGCCTCCGCAACTGCAACGGCGAAGGCTTTAGCCTTCGCTCTTCGGGGACTCTTCTTCGTCCTTTTCTTCGACCGGCTCCGTGATGCGGAGCACGGGGCGACTGCCGACAGCAACCTTGCGGTTGGTCAACCAGCCCTTACCCATCTTCTTCGGCTTGAAGCGACCCTTGCAGCCACCGCCGCCCTTTCTATTTGCGCGTGCCATAGTTGGTATTCCTTATATCTGGGGGTGTGAGTTGTCTGAGATGGAGGTGACTACCTGCCCTTGGCGATCATCGCCTTGGCAGCAGCATTGGAGACGGCCATGCCCGGCTTCTCCGACATCTCGCGCTCGTTCTTGACGGTTGGCGTGACGATCAGGTAGCCGTTGGTGTGTCCAGGGACGGCGCCCTTGATGTAGAGCAAGTTGCGCGCAACGTCGGTCTTGACGACCTCAAGACGCTGGATCGTGACTCGCTCGACACCGTACTGACCACCCATCTTCTTGCCCTTCGGGACACCGTGGCTGGTGTTGTATTGACGACCGATACCGCCGGCGCGACGCGTAACCTTCGAGTTACCGTGCGTGTGGTCTTGTGTGGCGAAGTTCCAGCGCTTGATGACGCCCGTCCAACCACGACCCTTGGTCGTGCCGGTGACATCGACGTGGCTGACACCATCGAACAGTTCGACGGTCAGCGAATCGCCTGGGACTTGGGTCGGAGCTGCGTCGAGACGGAACTCCCGCATGAAGCGGCGCCCGTTTTCGAGGCCAGACTTCTTGGCGTGGCCGAGTTCGGCTTTGGTGCACAAGCGCGTCGCGCGCTCGTCGTAGCCAACTTGCACGGCGTAGTAGCCGTCCGCAGCGCGAGCGCGGTCATGCTTGCCGCTCTTCTTGCCGTTGTTGACCGTGGCGCCACGGTGACCTTCCGGATGCTCGGCTGCCGTCACCATCTTGACCTGCATGACAGGGCACGGGCCGGCTTGCACGATCGTGACGGGCACGCACGTGCCATCGTCGAGGAAGACTTGGGACATGCCGAGCTTCTTGCCCAGGATGCCGAGGGTGTTTCTACCCGTCATCTGTATCTACTCCGTTGGGACCTTTTGGAGGGGGTCCGCTTGGGTTGCGTTAGGGGCGAAGAGGTCCTGCACGACCACGACGGCCGGGCTTACGTTCGCTGTTAGGGGGAAGATGCTATGGATCGGCGTTTGTGATGCAAGAGCTGGGATGCAAACCTGGCAGGCCAGGTCCGGACCGTCGCAAGGCGGCGCGAACCGATCCGAAGCAATGCTCGCGGGGCGCAGCCACACCCTGGCAAGGGACCCCAACACTCGATAGCAAAGCAACTTGCAACACCGACACCGCCCCAGCGGTCAGCGCACAAACGAACGCAGCGCCAACGCCAGCAAGCCGGCGAGCACAAACCAGGCTGCCAGGCCCCGCTCCTCCTGGGCAAACTCCGGCAGTGGCCGATCCTCGGCAATGGCTGGATCCGACAAATCCCGTTCGGTTGCCGGCGTCGCGTGCGGACTCGCGAGGCTGGTTGCCGCCTCCCCGTAGCTGCGCACGAAGGCGCGCCGCAACAGCTGTGGGAACGCGGGGAGCAACGGCAGGTTGCTGTCCTGCAGGCGGAACGCCAGGTGCACGGACGCAGTGTCGCCGCCATCAACGAGCACGCCAAGCGGCACGCGTTGGTCGCCGTTCTGGGACCACAAGAACGGTTCGCCATCCGGCAGGATGCCGCGCCACGCGCGATCGATGCGCAACTCAGACAGATCGAGCCCGACCGTCAGCGGCGAGCTGCGAGACCAGTCGATTGGCGTCGGAGTGCGCCACACCTGTGGCTCGATCGACTGCTTGAGACGCGTGCCAAAGGTCAACGCACGCCGCCTCGCCAGCTTGCCATCGCCCCCCAGCAAAGGCACGAGGCCGCCGTCCACCAGCAGCATGCCCACCGAGGCGTCTTCGGTGCCGGCAACCACCACACCCCCGACTTCTTCGGCAAGGGCAGCCGCGGCAACGTTGGCAAACGTCGACGCACCGGCTTCGGACAACGCCGCGATGCGGGGCGCGGGCAGCGGCGGCAACTTCAGCACATAGCGATCATCGGCCAGCAAACGGTCCCCCTTCATCAACAGCTGCACAACCAGTTCGCCACCTTGCTTGGTGCGCTGCAACTCGATCGTGCGCGTCGACATCACACCCGAACGCAGCGAACAGCTGTAGCGATGCTGCTTGCTGGTCGCGCCGAGCACTTGCAGCTCTGCCGAGATGCGATCACCGGTGCCGGCCGCGGCATACGCCACCATGTCGATCTCCAGTCGCAACGTTGGCAAAGGCCAGGAATCCGCAACTCGAACGGCATCGATCGCGGCATTGCCGCCGCGCGTATCGAGCCTGGTCAACGCCCCCACGTCCGGCAATTGCTCAACACCTTGGCCGTCGCCCAACGTCCAAACGGCACATTGCTCGCTCGCCGTTCGCCGCGCCAATTCGCTGAGGTCCGCATGCAACGCACCACCAGGTTCGCCGAGGTCCTGCAAGGCGCGCGCGGCTCGACCATGGCGACGCCGCAACTCCCCACCGCACCGCAACACGGTCACGTCGACGTGCTCCGGCAACCGCGCGAACGCCGAAGCCAACTTCTGCTTGGCTTGCTCATAGGCGCTGACGCCATCGGTTTCTGCAGCCATGCTCGCCGAGCCGTCGAGCAACACGACCAAACGCGTCGCGCCCGGTTTGCGGGGCACAAACGGCTGCGCCGCGGCGATGGTTGCGCCAAGGGTCGCCAACGCCAGCAGCACAAAGCGCAACCACGAACCGCGCGGCGGCTGCCGACGCAAGGCACGCATCGCAAGTTGCCACTGCTGCATATGGGCGGTCAACACCGCGCGTCGCGGCTTGGGCGGCTGGGAAAGCCACCACAACAGCGGCAACACCAGCAAGGCCCACAAGAATTGCGGCGCGGCCAACGTCATCGCGTACACGCCGCCACGATCGGCAGGTAGTCGACCAAGCGAGGCTGCATCGCATCACCCTGCGCCCAACGCCAGAGCGGGCTGCCGGCTTCGGCGAACATGCGCCGCTGCTGTCGCTCCAGCAGCACGAGTTGACGACGCAACTCGTCGTGCAACGCGCGGTCGACGGGCACCGAGATCTCGGTGGCGGTTTCGGGATCGACGACGCGCAAGTAG
>CAXBFC010000176.1:0-15114 GCA_963974725.1 uncultured bacterium
TCTTGCTGCTGCTGATCTTCACCGCGCCGGCGTTCATTCTCGGCAAGGTCCTCAACAGCCTCGGTTCGCTGGCGATCTTCGACTTCGCCGGCCGCATCGCGAAGATCCCCGAAGACATCTTCCTGCGGGTTCTCGGCCCCGTCGCCATTCCGGCCTACGCGCAGCTGCGCAACGACAACGAACGACTCGGCCGAGCCTGGCTGCAGGCGGTGCGCGCGTTCGTCTTGATCGGCACGCCGATGACCTTGGCGATGGCCTGGTGCGGCAACGCGCTGCCAGCTGCCGTGTTTGGCCCCAGGTATGGCTCGATCGGCGGCCTGTTTGCGCTGCAGGCATTGCACGGCGGCATTGCCGGCCTGATGAGCGTCATCGGACCGCTGTTTTGGGCCGTCGGCAAACCGCAGCTCGATCGCACCGCGCAGTTCTTTCGCTGCATCGCGATGTATGGCCTCGGCATCCCCGGGGCACTCTGGTTTGGCGTGACTGGATTCGCCGCCGCCACCTGCATCGCCATCACGATCGGGCTGCTGCTGTCGATCTGGTTCGCCCTCACCTACCTCAACCTGAGGTTCACCCAGTTGTTGGCCGTGATGCGCGACGGCGCACTCGTCGGGGGCGCGCTCGCCCTCTGCCTGATCAGCGTCGACCTGATATTTGCGCCAACAGCCATCGGGCGCATCATCGCCGCAGGTGCGACGGGCGGCCCGATCATGGCGGTCTTGGCGATCAAGATGCTGCGCAATCGCAAGCCACAGGCCGGCCTGCCCGAACCGGCGGTCGACCTGCCAACCGACCCATCGCTCTGATCACTGTTGCGCCGGGCGCAAAAGGCCCGAAGATCGCGACCGTGACCTCCGAGCCAGAACAGACCGATCCCGCCGCACTCGTCCGCAAAGCCAAAGCTCTGGGTGTCGAGATCAACGAACAGCAAGCCGACGAAGTACTCGCCTACCTCGACGCCATGTTGCAGACCAACGAGCACATCAACTTGACCGCAGTGCGCGATCCGGAGGCGGCGGTCGTGCTACACGCGCTGGACAGCCTGGCGTTTGGCCTGGCCAACTTGACGCCTCACCACGTTCTCGACCTCGGCACCGGCAACGGCTTCCCTGGCGTCGGCGTCGCCGCCCTGCACCCGCACGCAACCGTGGTGCTGATGGACAAGACCGGCAAGAAGATTCGCGCCATCGGCGCCTGCCTGGTCAGCGCCGAACTCGCGCGCATCGAAACCATCCAAATGGATGGCTCGCAGGCACCGACGCTGCGCAAAGACTTCCGCCACGGTTTCGACCTGCTCACCGCCCGCGCGGTCGCTCGCCCCGGGCAAGTCGCGACGATGGCGCAGCCACTGGTGCGGCCCGGTGGCCACCTGGCACTGTGGCTCGAAACCGAAGCCGAGACCCCCGAAAAGCTCGGCCGCTTCCGGCGCGTCGAGGTGATCACCTACCAGTTGCCGGAGCCTGCAGCGCGGTCGCGCAAGCTCGGGATCTGGCAGCGCATCTAGGCGCGGCGATCTGTCTCGCGGTAAAGATCTCTTCGAGTGAGTTCACAAGCCCTCGGCGGTGCTTGTTGTCCCCGACCAGTTGGCCCCAGACCAGCTCGCATCCGGCGAGGCGCCGCTCGTAGGCAATCTTCGTGCACGACTAGGTCGACGCCTACCCAGCGGACGCACAACCCAGCCGACGCACAGCCCAGCCGACGCACAACCCAGCCGACGCACAGCCCAGTTGACGCACAGCCCAACCGAAGCACAGGCCAACCGAAGCACAGGCCAGTCGATGCACACTCGGTCCGTACACAACTAGAGCCCGCCCAATCAGGACGAGCTCTGTATCGGCGCCCGCTAGCTTGCGGAGCAGGCACTCACGTGCGCCTTAGCGCGTCGTGATTTCATCGACGAGCGGCAGCGCGCTCACCGTGTTCAGACCGAAGCGGCCCATGTGCTCAAGCTTCGTCGTGTTCGACGGGAAGTTGATGTAGGGGTCGTTGGCGTCGTAGTTCCACAGGTGACGGTCGAAGAAGTTCGTGATGCTCATCAGATCACGACCGAAGGCGTTGTTACGGCCATCGCTGCGACGGCGCACGCTCCGGAAGAACGATTGCGTCTCGTATTGGTTAGCGAGGGCGGTGACATCCTTGATGCCACGCTGACGCTGCTCCTTGGTGAGGCCAGTGCCTTGGCCTTCCCAGCCGAAGGTCGAGCAAGCAGCCATAGGAAGCAGAGCAAGGACGAGTGCGAACTTACGCATTGGGTAGCCCATTAGTTGGGTAGCTCCGTTGGGCCGGGCGCCCGCAAGAGGGAGTAGCGATTGGGGGTCTCTCACGCCGGGAGAAAGCGCGAGTGGCAAAAACTAGCGATCTCGAAAAGGCCGCGCAACCGTCAATTCCGAGTCGGCCGCCATCCTGGGCACAGGCTTTTTCCGTTCCGCCTCGCCCCCTACGCTCCGGCGCGACATGCAACCGGCTCCGCACACCTCAAAAAGCGACGATTCCCCCAGGGGAACGGCCGTGCTGGGCGGATCCTTCAATCCTCCGCACCGCACGCATGTGACCCTGGCGAGGGAGGCTCTTTTGCGCCTGCCAATTCACGAGTTGCGCGCAATTCCTTCCGGAGACCACCCGCACAAGCGTGGTCGGGACATGGCCCCGGCCCCAGATCGGGTCGCGATGACCAGATTGGCGTTCGCAGAACTGCCCCAGGTAGTGGTCGACGACCGGGAGCTGCACCGCTCCGGCCCGTCGTTCACCGTGGATACCCTGGCCGAACTGGCGGCCGAGGCCCCCGGCGTGCCCTTGTTCTTCCTGATCGGCAGCGACAATCTCCGCCTGCTGCCCACTTGGCATGAGCACCACCGCTTGCTCGAGCTGGCGACGGTCGTGACCTTCCCCCGCAAGGGCTACCCGATTCTAGCGAGCGCACTGAAGGGTCTCGACCTGAGCCCCACCGAGTGCGATTCGCTGCTGGGCAACGTGCTCGACATCCCTGCCGACGATGTTGCTGCGAGCGACCTGCGCACGCGCTGGCGAGCTGGAGAACGGGCCCCAGCCGAACTGCCGCCCGCCGTGGCGGACTACATCGAGAGGCTCGGTCTCTACCAATGATCGCGCCGTATTGGGCCCTGCCGATCGCCTGCGCCTGCGTCGCGATCGGCGACTTCTGCAATCGACGAATCGTCGGTTGGTTGCCCGACGATCCCCCGCGGCCGGGCCGCAAGCTCCACGCGCGCCCGATCCCCCTGGCCGGCGTGCTGATCGTGCCGACGATCCTCGCCTTCTGTATCGCCGATCACGCCTGGCTGGTCCTGGCGGCATTGCTGATCGCGGCGGCAACTGGTTTTGACGACGACCGCCGCAAGGAACACGCCGGACCGCTCGACGACGGCGGGCTCGATTGGCGCATCAAGGCCGCCGGTCTCGCAATCGCATCCGGCTTGATCGCCTACACGGCCGCGGACCCGCTCGCCGAGCCCTGGTTCTTCGCCGCTGCGTTCTGCCTGACGTTCGTGCTGACCAACGCCGTCAACTTCCTCGACAACACCGACGGGGTCGCCGCCAGCCTTGCCGGCAGTTCGCTGCTGTGCCTCGGACTCGGCGCCCCAACCCAGAACTGGGTGCCAGCGGCCGGCTTTGCGGCCCTCGGCTTCTTGCCGTGGAACTGGCCGCGACCGCGACTGTTCCTCGGCGACGGCGGCGCCTATGCGCTCGGCCTTAGCTGCAGCTTTGCGATCGTGCACACGATGCGCGACGAACCACTGCTGTTGCTCGCCGTCGCCGTGCCGCTGGTCGACTTCGTGCAAGTCGTCACGGCGCGCGTTTGGCTCGCCCACCCACCGTGGGTTGGCGACCGGCGCCACATGACGCACATCCTGCACAACCTCGGTGTCCCCAAGGTCGCGGTCGCACCGATCTTCGCGCTGCTGGCGGTCGGGCTAGGGTTGTTTGCCGTCCTGTCAGAATAGCCAACCGACACTGATTATCGGTTGTTGGCGGGCGAGTCCGTGTCACAGGCCACGTCTTTGGGCCGCGTCTTTTGGGCCGCGATCCAGCCGCCGAGTTGGCTAGGGAGCAGGTCTCGGGCCGACACCAACACTCAAGTCAACCAATACTCAAGTCAACCAACACCCAAGTACTCAGTTGGGAGTTAGCGCAGCGAGCGCATCGAATCCCACTTCCGCTCCTGATTCGCTGGCAAACGCTTGTCGAGCCAATCGAGCTGCGCATCACGCCGCTTCACGAACACCGCTCGGTCGGCGGACTCCGGCGTGTTGCCAAGGGCGCAAGCGTGCAACACAACGGCTGCCACCAAGCGCACGGCCTGCACTCCCGGAGCCTCATTGATTTGTTGCTCAGCAGCTCTGAGAGCACCGGGCACGTCGCCACCTTGCAACGTCACTAGGGTCTGCATCGCACGCAGTTCGGCCGGAGCCTTGGCGAAGTCGACCAGCAAGTCGGCGACGAGTTGCTTGTCGCGCATCGGCACGAAGCTCTCATTGAGCTGGGCCAGACGACTCTCGGGAGTCTCCGCGTGATTGGCCTTGAGCTGCGTCGCAAAATCCGCGGCGCGCGGGTCCCACAACCGGATCGAGGCTTGCCAGGCGCGGAACAGGTCCTTCACGTCGCGGCTGTCGCCATAGGCGACCTCGGCCATCGACTGCACTTGCTGCAGCATCGTCTTGGCTTCGACGATATCGCCGCCGAACCCTTCGTGCTTGGCCAGCAGAATGCGCGAGCCCAACCTCAGGTCCGCGGGCGAAGCATCCGGACTACTGGCGACCGAACCGAACAACGCATCGGCCCGCTCGGGTCGGCCGCGAACCAATTCGATCTCGGCCCGTTTGGCCAGCAACTCCGCCGAGGTCGACGAATCGGGCAAGCGCCCGATTCGCGCCATCAGCTTGGACAAGACATCGCGGTCCGGAGTCTCCTTGGCCAGTTCGATGGAGGTATCCGACAGCAGCTTCTCGCGAACTGCAGCCCGCTTCGCCCCTGCCTGCCACGACTGGAAGCCATAAAAGCCGGCACTTCCGATCACTAGCACGATCAAGATGATGATGCGTCGATCGGCGAACGGGGACGGTTTGCCGGCGGGTTTGCCCGCTGGTCCGCTGGTGGGGCTGGAGGCCATACGTTTGCTCACGTCAGTTTGACGGCGATCATCGTGAAATCGTCCTCGAGCAGATCACTACCGACGTGATCTCGGATCTGCCGTTCGACTTCGACCAGGATCTCGTTGGCACTGGCGTTGGTGCGACGCTGCTCGCCAACCAGTTGCTGCAGGCGCTCGACCCCGAACACCGTGCGATCCGGGGACATTGCCTCGTCGACGCCATCCGTGTGCATGAACAGCACATCGCCGGGCTCAAGATGGACCGTGGGGCTCGCCTCGTAGACTTGCTCGCCAACGACTCCGAGCACCATGCCCGTCTTTTCCAGCACCTGGATGCCATCTTTCTGGCACACCACCAAACCGGGATGGCCAGCGTTGACGTATTCGAGCGTGCCCTCCTTTGGATCGAGGATGATCAGCAGCAACGACATGAAGTTGCCGGTCTCGACGCTGTCGACGAGACGCTGGTTGACCTTGGTGATGACCGTCGCGGCATCATCGATCAGTTCGAGGTAGCTGCGCAAGGCAGCCTGCACGGCGTGCGTCAGCAGGGCGGCGCCGACGCCGTGGCCGGTCACATCGCCCATCATGATCGCGTAGCGACCACCTGGCATCTCAACACAGTCGTAGGTGTCGCCAGACGCTTGCTCGGCGGCTTCGTAGCGAATGCCGATCTCGAACCCACCCCAATCTCGCGGCACCGTCGGCAACAGGTGTTGCTGGATGCGGCGGGCGATCTCGACGTCTTTCTGCAGCTTGACCTTCTCCAGCGAGTCGGCGTGCAGCCGCGCGTTTTCGACCGAGATCGCCAGCTGGGCCGAAATTGCGCCGAACAGGGCCAGGTCGCGCGCCGAAAACTCGCGACGCACCGCGCGCGAATCGACGTAGATGACGCCAACCGTGCGATCCTTGGAACGCATCGGCGCACACATGACGGCTCGCAGCTTGAGGTCGTAGACCGAACGGCCGATTTCGAGCGCTTCCTGGTCCGACTGTACCACGGACCGCACCGCGACCTGCTCTTCCAGGCAGCGGCGAACCAGACTGCGGCTCCATTGCAGCTCGCCGGTCAGGGTCTCGCCCTCCTTGTCTTGGGCGATCCGCACGGTCAACCGATCTGGATGGTCGCCGAGCAGCAGGATCGCCCGCTCGGCGTTGGTCACCTGCAGGGAGCGGCTGACGATATCGCGCAACACGGTATCGAGGTCGATATTGGCTGTTACCGCCGCAATCGTGTCCAACAGGATCTCCAGCGAGCGCGAATCCTGGGTCGCGTCTCCAGTCAGGATCGTCGACGCGGACATCGCATCGTGATCGGGCCGCTGGCCTCCAGAAGGACGGGTCGATTCAGGAGTCTTTTGCCAAGGCCATTTCATCTGCCCCCGGAACTCTAGAACCAACGAGCACGCTGCGCCATAGCATCGCGAGCTTGAGACACGGAATGCTGCGAGCCACGTTGCGCCGAGAGCCTCGAAAGGCCAGAATCCCGGCACCCCTTTGGGACTGATTTCTCCCAACAGTCCCCTCTGATGCCATGAAGATCGACAAGTCCCTATACGACGACTACGCGACCCTGACCCTCAAGGGCGAGTTCGACACGTTCTACTGCCCCGCCCTGATGGACGAGGTCGAAGACCTGCTCGATCGCGGTGTCAACCACCTCATTCTCGACATGCGCCTGGTCAAGTTCATCAACTCGACCGCCCTCGGCGCCGTGATCAAGGCCCACAAGCGCTGCCGCGCCGAAGATGGTGAGCTGGTCGTAGCCCAGCCATCGCCATTCGTTCGCGACGTCATGACCAAGGTCGGCATCGACAAGTTGATCGTCCTGCACGACAACGAAGCAACCGCAACCAAGGCGATCATCAAGCACCTCAACAAGAAGGAGCTGACCGCCGAAGCCGCCGTCGACCAAGAGAAGGTCCTAGTCACCTTCCCCGACGAAACCCGCAACCAGATGCTGGGCGGCAAGAAGAAGATGGTCCTGGTTGGCAAGATCGCCAACGTCGACGGCAACAAGATGCAGTTCCTCTGGAACGGCACCAAGGCCGGTTTCAACGCCGACCAAGCCAAGGCCCTATTCTTCGATGGCGGCGAGATCCACATGAAGTTCCAGGTCAAGATGATCAAGAAGAGCTACTTCGAGATCACCGCCACCGCCGCCGGCGTCGAACCCGCCGGCGACGACGACACCGTCCGAGTAACCGCCAAATACTCAAAGATCACCGACGCCGACCGCGAAGCCCTAGGCCAATTCGCAAACGACATGGCGTTTTTGAAGACACAACTGCCGGGCAAGTAGCCCGGCTGCGCCGGGCTACTTGCCCGGCAGCCGCCTCTTCAATCCTCTTCGTCATTGCTGCTCGATCAGTCCCCGGCGATTCCAGCAACCGACTCGCGCACCGCAACGACGCTGGCCGCCAAAGGCGGCCGGGCGCTACGCGCCGACACAACTGCCAGCCAAGTAGCCCCGCGCAGCAGGGCTACTTGCTCCGGCAACAACCTCTGCAATGCTCCTCGTCATTGCTGCTCGATCAGTCCCCGGCGATTCCAGCAACCGACTCGCGCACCGCTACGACGTGGCCGCCAAAGGCGGGCAGGCACCAACGCACCAACGCACCGACCAGCCAAGTAGCCGCGCGAAGCCGGCTGCTTGCTCCGGCAGCAACCTCTGCACTGCCCTTCGTCATTGCTGCTCGATCAGTCCCCCGACGATTCCAGCAACCGACTCGCGCACCGCTACGACGTGGCCGCCACAGCCGACGGGGCACCAACGCGCCGACACACCGACCAGCCAAGTAGCCGTGCGAAGCCGGCTGCTTGCTGCGGCAGCGACCTTGTCAAATCCCGCGTCGCTGCTGCTCGAAGCCCAGCCATAGACCCATAGACTAGACGTCCGGGGGCCAAAGCGCAGCGGGCCCCCAAGGGTGATCCGAGGTGCGTGGAGCGGCGCTGCAGGCAAGGAGCGAACCGCAGGCGGCCTCCTGGCCGCCGAGGACGCGCGACGCAGCATTGCAGCGTCGCTACGCGCGCATCGGATTACCCGACGCGGAATTTGCCGGAGCGGCGGATCTTCCGCTTGATGATCTTGCGACCACCGGCGGTCTTGCTGCGGGTACGGAAGCCGACCTTCTTCAGGCGCTTTGACTTACTGTTTGAGACCTTGAGTTTCATAGCGGGGTCGGGTTGGAGGGCGAAACAGGCTAGCGGCGAGATGTGGCCTCGTCAAATACAGATATGCCCTTTGCTGAGGTCGATCTGCAAAGGGCTGGATTGCGCCGGACGCCGGAGCCCGGCATGGTTCGAATATGCGCATCCTGCTGGTCAGCCACGGATTGCCCCCGGACAGCGTCGGCGGGGTCGAACAGCACGTTAGCGGGCTGGCCGGGGCTTTGGTCGCTGCCGGCCATGACGTCGAGATCTTTGCGCGGGAGAATGGGCCCGAACGGGACCAGGGGCAGTTCGTCGCGACCAGTGCCGAAGGTGCCAATCCGACGGTGTTTCGGGTCGCCTATCGCTGGCAGGGCTGCGATTCGCTCGCTGCCATCTACACGAGTGCGCCGATGGCCGATGCCATGGCCTCATTCCTGCAAGCCCGCAAGGCAGATGGGGTCACCTACGACGTGGCCCACGTGCACCACTTGACCGGCATGTCGGTCGATTCGCTGGCCAAGCTGCGGGACTTCGGAGTGCCGACGGTGCTGACGCTGCACGATTACTGGCTGTTTTGCCCGCGCGGCCAGATGTTCCACCATCGTGGCGAAGTCTGCGAATCCGCGCCGATCGAGCGCTGCACCGATTGCCTGAGTAAGACGTTTCCTTGGTGGCTCAAGGAGAACGGGCGCGAACAGGTCGAATCGGTGCAAGAGCGGGCGCGCGCGGTGATGGCCAGTGCGGACCGCTTGGTGGTGCCGAGCGCGCGGGCGATTCCGCCATTCGTCAGCCTTGGTGTGCCGGCGGAGCGATTCACGACGGTCGAGAACGGCGTCGACACCGAACGGCTCGAAGCGCTGCCGAAGCCGAGCGGTGGGCCCGGGCCGTTGCGGGTCGGCTACTTTGGCACGTTGATGCCAAGCAAAGGCCTCAATGTGCTGATTGCTGCGGTCCAGAAGCTGCCGAAGGGCATGGTCGAACTGCATATCCACGGCAACTCGGTGCCCTACCACGGCGACGAGAGCTACCTGACCAGGTGCTTCATGCAGCTGCAGCCAGACAGCAGCGTCACCTACCACGGCCCCTACTCGCTCGAAGAAATGCCCGGCCGCATCGCGACCATCGACGTGCTGGCGGCGCCGGCGCTGTGGCACGAGGCGTTCGGTCTCACCGTCCGGGAGGCGCTGGCAGCGGCTCGGCCGGTGCTGGTCAGCCGGGTCGGCGGCCTGCAGGACGCGGTCGAAGATGGGGTCCAAGGGCGGGTTTTGCCGCCGGGCGACGTCGATGCGTGGGCGGCCGCCATTCGCGAACTGGCCGAAGACCGCGCCCTGCTACAGCGCTACATCGCCCAGACGCGAGGTCGAGCCCGCGGATTCGCCGCCATGGCCCAGGATCTGAGCATTATCTACGCAGAAGCGGCACAGGGCCCAGGCCGTTCTTGACCAAGCCGGGGGCGGATGTCTATTCTATGCGCCCTTTTCTTTGGCCGGACACAATCTGTCCGAACAGAAGAACGATGGCCCGGCATTTGAAGCGACGTTCGCTCCCGATGCATTTTCGCGCATTGCTCGCGCGATGACCTCTTGGCAAGACGACGATGACGGAAACGGATCTGGTCCCGAACGAACCGCAACCTTCGCTCGACCCTACTGTCTTTCTGGAGGGCGATCTTACGCCCGCCAAGCTCGCCTCCTTTAAGAGCGCAGCATTCAAGACTGTAGATTCCTTCCAGCAACTGCGCGACTGGCTGTTCGACCCGCGGGCCCAAGGCACCGCGCGCGGCATCGTCATGTGGGCACTCGGCCGTCATGAAGACGCGGCCCCGCTGCTCGCTGCGGACGACGGGGAAGTCGCCAGCCTGTGCCTAGCGGAAAGCTACGCGGCACTTGGCCAGATCGACAACGCCAAGGCCAAGCTGCCCAACCGCGAAAGCGACGCCACCCAGGCGTTGACTTGGTTGCGCGCGCTCGACACCAGTTCCTCCTCCGAGGAGCTGATCGACGCGGTCAGCAAACTAAGCCACCTGCTCGGCCCCGCCGACCAAGCGTACTTCCGCGGTCGCGTGCTCGAACTGCAACGCGACGTCGATGGCTCGATCGAAGCCTACGACGAAGTGCTCGCGCAAGACGAGAACCACAAGACGGCACTGTTCCGCTTGGCGCTCAACGTCGACCTTCGGGGCGAAGACGAAGAAGCCCGCGAGCTCTACGAGCGCGCGCTGATGCACCCGCCGGTCAACATCGCCTGCGTGGTCAACCTCGGCATCCTCTACGAGGACATGGGCAACTACCGTCGCGCCATGCAGTGTTTCGACCTGGCACTGCACGCCCACCCGGACAACGCGCGCGCGCGCATGTTCCGTCGTGATGCGGCCGCAGCGCTCAACATGTACTACGATGAGGACCAGGAGCGCCGCGACGACAAGCGCAACAAGCTCCTGCGCACCCCCATCAACGACTTCGAGCTGTCGGTTCGTTCGCGCAACTGCCTTGCGAAGATGAACATTCGCACGCTCGGCGACCTCGTCAAGAAGACCGAAGCGGAGCTGCTCAGCTACAAGAACTTCGGAGAGACCTCGTTGACCGAAATAAAGGAGATCTTGAAGAACAAGGGTCTCCGCCTCGGCATGACGAACGACGAGCTGATGCATCGCGATCTTGGCGAAGCATCGGAAGCACCGGTCGCGGTCGAAGAGAGCGCCGATCCGAACAGCCCCGATCCGGCACGTCGCCCGATCGCCGAACTCGACCTGTCGGTTCGTAGTCGTCGTATCGTCGACCTGCTCAAGCTGCGCTGCATCGGCGACCTTTCGTCCAAGACGGAAGCCGAGCTGCTGTCTTGCCCGAACTTCGGCCAGACCTCGCTCAACGAGATCAAGACCAAGCTCGACGAGTTTGGTCTCTCGCTGCGCGGCTAGCGGTTAGCACGAGGCTAGCGACGCGGCGGGCACGTCCCCGCCGCACGTCCCCGCAGCACAAGAGGAGGGGCCCCCTCTGTTGCGAGCGTCACCAAACGCGACGCACGGCGCGCGACCAACTTTGGTAACGCGCGCTGCCTTCTCGACGGATTGGGCCTCGACGGATTAGGCTTGTCGACGAATCAGCATGTACGACCACCTACTAGGCGAAATCGTCGAGAAGCACGCTTCGCGAGTCGTGGTCCGTTGCGGCGGCGTCGGCTACGACGTGCGCATCAGCTTGAACTCGGCGACCGACCTCAAGGTTGGCAACACGCAGAAGCTGTTCACGATCCTCAACGTCGTCGACGGCATGCCGTCGCTGCTCGGGTTCTCAACGCAACCCGAACGCGAATTGGCGCGACGACTGCTGGCCGTGACCAACGTCGGCCCGGCGATCGCACTGGCGTTGCTGAGTGTCTACACCCCAGCCGATCTCGCCAAGCGCATCGCTGCCGATGACGCGCCGGCGCTCAAGGCTGTGAAGGGTGTCGGCCAGAAGACCGCCGAACGAATCTGCCTCGAGCTGCGCGAAGTCGTCACCAAACTCGACCTTGGCATGCCGACTGCGGCCGGCGGCACGGTATCGCTCACCGCCGACGACGACGATGCCATCGCCGCACTGGTCACGCTCGGCTTCAAGGAAAGCGACGCGCGCAACAAAGTCGACAAGGCGCGCAAGAAGCAAGGTGTCGACGCCGACACCGAGGCGATCGTCAAAGCCGTGCTGCAGATGTGAACTGCAGCACGTGCGACTGCAGCACAGGCTTCGGCCGGGCCCCCGCCGCTGGTTAGTTGCCGAGGTCGACCTTGACCTTCGCGGTCAACTGGTGCGGGCCGAACGCGATGCGCCACTCACCCTTGTCCTGTCCGTCGGTGAGTTCGACTTCGATGTGCAGGTTCTTCGCCACGTCGGCGTCGCCCTTGTGCTGCATCGGGATCTCAATGCCACCCTGCAGCAAGTGCGCGACGAAGCCATCGAGCTTCAGCTTGCGGACCTTGGCCGCGTCGTGCAGCGCCAGCAGGAACGCGCCCTCGCGCTGTTCCAACGTCAGGTAGTAGTAGCCCGGGGCGACCTTGACCCCACCGACCGTCATCGGAATCGACGTGTCGAGCGAGGTCCAGAAGTCGGCACCGAGGCGCCACTTTCTGCCTTCCGTTTCCTTGGAACCGACCATTTCCTCGAACTTGTCCTGCCACGGGACGGCGCCGTATTCGATCGCCAACTGACCGGGCGACTGGTTGTTGCCAAACCACAGCACACGGTTGCGCTTGCGCTCGGTCGTTTGCGCGAACACCTGCAGGCGCGGGCGGCTGGCGCTGTCCTTGACCTTCTGCATGATCTTGGCGAAGCGCGGATCCTTGCGCAGGCTATCGAGATCCGAGTCGCCATCGAATTGCGCGGCGTTGTTCATGCCGACTGCAACCGCCTTCTCGAGCCACGTAAACGCCAGCTCCGTTTCGCCCTTGAGGGCGTGCACACACGCGGCGTTATAGGCACCGGTCGGCGCAAACTGCGGGAACGTCAACGTGCGCTTGTGCACCACCAAGGCTTCGTCGAGCTTGCCTAGCGCGTGCAGCGAGTAGCCGAGGCGATGCCACGCTTGCCCGTTCTTGGGCTGTTCTGCGACAACCAGCTTGTAGCTCGCCGACGCGGTCTCCCAGTCTTGTGCGTTCCAGGCGGCGTTCGCGGCGACGACAGGATTGGCCTTCTTCTTGACGGGATCCTGTTTCTTGACGGGGTCCTGCGTAAGTGCCGCGGAACACAGTAGAACGAGGGAAGCAGACGCAGCCAGTAGCAATCGGGACATAAAGCCTCGGTGGTAGGAGAACGCACGCAGGAATTGCGCGGTGGCGTTGCTACGTCAGCGAACCCGTCGTTGCGGAGGGAACGTTTCCCAGGTCGCAAGATCGGTGCTTCGGCGCCGGGGCGATCACCGCCGGGGCGATCACCGCCGGGGCGATCACCGCCAGGCGATCAACGACTGAGCACAACCAGCAACAACTGCACATCCGCCTGCCGCACGCCGGCGACACGCGAGGCTTCGCCCAGCGTCAACGGGCGCCGTTCGATCAGCCTGGCGCGCGACTCCTTGCTCAAGCCCGGCACCTGTTGGTAGTCGAACTGATCCGGAATGAGGCGCTGTTCCATGCGCTGCAAGCGTTCGACTTCCATCGCCTGCCGCTTGATGTAGCCCTCGTATTTGACTTCGGCCTCGACTTCCGCCAGCTCGGCTGGCGTCAGGTTCATGGCGGCGAAGGTCTCGTCCCACGACGCGATGTCCGCGACCGACACTTCGGGGCGGCGCAGCCATTCGGTCAAGGTCTTCTGCTCGCGGCGCGTCAACTGCAGCCAACGCAGCGCGGCGCGAATGTTCGCTTCCTTCAGCTTGGCCGCATCGGCCTGCGCCTCGTCGACCAGTCCCCACTCACGACCGAGTGCCGTCAAGCGACGGTCCGCGTTATCACTGCGCAGCAGCAAGCGGAACTCGGCCCGGCTGGTGAACATGCGGTACGGCTCGACCGGGTTGACCCGACACAGATCATCGATCATGACGCCGAGGTAGCCGGTGGCGCGATCGATGACCACGGGAGCTTCGCCGCGCGAATAGCGAGCGGCGTTGAGACCGGCGATAAGACCTTGACCGGCCGCCTCCTCGTAGCCACTGGTGCCATTGATCTGGCCCGCGGCAAACAACCCGCGCATCGTGGCAACGTGCAGGTCCCCACGAATCTGTTCGGTCAGGATGTAGTCGTATTCGACCGCGTAACCCGGCACCAACAACTCGACGTTCTCCAGGCCGGGGATCGTGCGCAAGAACTCCATCTGCACGTTCGGCGGCAACGCCGTGCTGACGCCGTTCGGATAGATCTCGTCCGACTCGCGACCTTCCGGTTCCAAGAACACCGAATGCGATTTCTGGTCGGCGAAGCGGCCCACCTTGTCTTCGACACTCGGGCAGTAGCGCGGGCCCACGCCTTTGATGGCGCCGGAGAACATCGGTGACTCGTGCGCATGCGCACGAATGATCTCATGCGTCTTCTCATTCGTGTGCGTCACCCAGCAAGGCATCTGCTCGACTTTGAGCTGCTTGGTGCGGAATGAGAACGGCACCGGCGGATCATCGCCCAGCTGTTGATCAAGACCCGTGAAGTCGATCGTCGACATGCGCAGACGCGGTGGCGTGCCAGTCTTGTGGCGCCCCAAGCGAATGCCGAGTTTCTGCAGCGCCGTGCTGATGCGCGACGCCGCAGCTTCGCCATGGCGGCCGCCTTGCTTCTCGTTGCGGCCCGCGAACAACTTGCCGCCCAGGAACGTGCCCGTCGTCAACACGACAGCCGGCGCATACAGCTTGCTGCCATCCTGCAGTTCGACGCCCGCGACTGACTGGCCATCGGCAGCCGCCACCAGGTCCACCACTTCGGCCCCGAGCACCGTGACGTTCGGGTAGCCGAGCACTCGCTTGGCCATGACACGGTTGTAGCCAGCGCGATCGCACTGCGCGCGCGGCGAACGCACCGCCGGCCCCTTGCTCGTATTGAGCATGCGGAACTGGATGCCGGTCTGGTCGGTGACCACCCCCATCTCGCCGCCGAGGGCGTCGACTTCGCGAACCAATTGCCCCTTGGCCAGGCCGCCAATGGCCGGGTTGCAAGACATGCGGCCGATGGCAGCCGGGTCCAGCACAATCATCGCAGCCTGCGCACCAGTGCGAGCTGCGGCAGTCGCAGCTTCGACTCCGGCATGGCCACCGCCAACAATGATCACGTCAAAGTCGCGGGTCACGCGGGTAGGCATACCCGAGTGCTGCGGCAAGGCCTAGCCCGCATATCTCACCAGCCACGCAGGCAAGTGCGTCAGAATGGTCCGCAGACAAGGAAGACGACCGAGGTCCGC
>CAXBFC010000177.1:0-15113 GCA_963974725.1 uncultured bacterium
GTTGAACACCGCCAAGACGAACGTCGTCACTTCCAGCCAACCCGGCTGCAACACCAGGGTCATGCCAAACATCCACATGCCACTGGCAAGCAGGGTCATGATCTGGGTGTGAACGGAGCCGATGCGGTCGGTCAGGACGCCACCGAGCCAACTGCCGACGACTGCCCCGATGCCGTAGACGCTGAGCATGTAGCCGGCTTCAGTCGCGGAATAATCGAAGCGCTCCTTGGCGTACAGGCCGAGGAACGGCACGACCATCGCTCCGCAGCGGTTGAGGAACGCGGCGAGGCACAGCAGCCAGGTCAGTCGTGGCAGTCCGCCGAACGCATCGCGATAGCTTGCGACGACCCCGTTGCGGCGGCCGGCCCTCACGACAGGGTCTCGATCACTGCGCCATCAGCCCCGGCGTAGCGCTTGCGTCGGGGTCATGCGGGACGCGCGGTAGGCGGGGATTGCTCCGCCAACAATTCCGAGCAAGAGCGCAAAACCGATTGCCACCGTGATGGCGTAGGGCGTGGTGCGGAAGGCGAAGGTTACTTCGGTGAAGGTCGCGAAGTTGGTCGTGCCGGTTTGCATGCCGTTGAGCGGGATCACCATGATCACACCGATGATGCCGCCGAACAAACCGAGCAACGCAGCTTCCAGCAAGAACGACAAAAACACGGCGAACGGCCGGAAGCCGGTGGCCAACAAGACCCCGATCTCGTGGGTGCGCGCCGCGAGTGCCGAGAGCATGGCGTTGGTCCCGGTAAAGACCGCCGCCAAGCCCATGATGACGGACAAGAACGCGCCGAGGAACGTGAACAACCCGGTCAGTGCGCCGGTCTGGTTGCTCAGGTATTCCTTCTCGCTGAGCGCCTTGGCGGGAATGCGCTTGTCCGACTCAAGCCGCGTAGCGAGGTCCTTCACCGACGCATCGGGGCGCACCGATGATGCGGCTGTAGTTTTCGACATCGAGCGCCGCGCGCATGCGGTCGACATCGCCCCATACTTCGGTCTGGTAGGCGCCTGTCGATTAGAACACGCCAACCACTCGGAATGGTGTGACGTTGATGCGCAGGACGTCGCCGACTTCGCAGTTCTGCATGCGATCGCGCAGCGCCTTGCCCACGACCACTTCGTCGGTGCCGGGTTCGAAGTTGCGGCCATCGAGGATGCTCCAGTTGTCGCCGTGGATCGCGAAGGTCGCTTGCTGCACCCCACGCAGTGGGATGTTGGTCTTGCCGCCATCTTTGCGAGGCAGCAGCGTCGCCAGGTAGAGCTCGGCGGACGCGAGCGGCTTGCCGGCCGCATCGGTAGCGATTTCGGGGATCTCTTTGAGTGCGATCTGGGCGCGTTCGCGATCGAACGCGCTCTCCCCTTCGGAAGTGGCGCCGGTGCGCAGCAGCACGACCATGTCCTCACGCCCGCGCGAGGCGAAGATCGTTTCAAAACCCTGTTGCAGACTCAGGATGCCGGCGAGCACCGCAACGGTTGCGGCGATGCTGAAGATGCACATCCAGGTATTGCCGGAGCGAACCAGCAGGCTGCGGATGTTGTACTGCAGTGGAACCAGTGCCATGTCTAGGCTCCCAACCGCAGGGCGGCGACAGGTTGCAGGTTGCGGGCGCGCAAGGCGGGCGCGATGCCCGCCAGGATGCCAAGTCCGACGGCGAGGCTGAGGCCGAGCGTCAGCACCGTCGACGAGATTTCGAAGCCAGGTATCTGCGACGAGATCACGGACCACAGCGGTCGTTCGGCGCTCTTGGCAAGGAACACACCAACGGCTCCGCCGGTCGAACAGATCAGCAGCGACTCGATGATCAGCATGCCGCCGATCTTGCCGTTGCCAAAGCCGAGTGCCTTCAGGATGCCAATGTCGCGCGTGCGTTCCCGCGCTGCCATCAACATCGTATTGAGCACCGCAAAGAAGATGGCAAACAACACGCCGCCACCAATGCTGGCCAGCAAGGTCGGCACACTGCCAAGCATGGTGATGAACTGTCGCTGAAACTCGGCTTCGGTGGTTACCCGGACCGCTTGCGGGCCGTTTTCGTATTCGGTTTCGATCGCCGCGATGATGTCATCGGCAGCAGAGCCTGGCGCCAGTCGCGTCAGGAAGACGCCGACCCCGTCGGGCCCGCCAACGGCACCCTGCTCTTGGCTTTCGCGCAGATACTGGAAGTCGAAGAACATCGTCATCTGGTCGATGCTCAGCGAGTTCGAGCGGTAGATCGCGGCGACGTCAAACTCCCAGTTGCTGCCGTCGAGGCGCGGGAAGATCGTGCCGATCAACGGCACGCGATCACCGACCTTCCAACCGAACCGCGAGGCGAGGTCTTCGCCGATGACGCAATTGGTTCGAGACTTCTGCCAATCCTCCATCGAGCCTTCGATGAGTTCGATCTCGGGGTAGCTGACCTTCCACTTGGCGGGATCGACCGCGAACTGCGCAAAGAAATTGGACGGGTCTTGGAAGACGCCGCCAAACCATTGAAACCGCACCACGTCTTCGACGCCCGGGGTCGCTTCGATCTTGCTCGCGTATTTGTTGGGTAGCGATACGAACAGGCTCACCGATGACTGCACCCACAGTCGCGTCGAACTGGCTTGGGCGACCGTCGCATCGAGGCCGCGGCTCACGGCGATCAGGATGCAGAGCAGGAATACCGCAATCGTCACCGATCCGACGGTCAGGATCGCGCGCAGCGGGTGGCCGAACAGGTTGCGGAGCAGCAAGCGAAATGGCATGGCTCAGCTCTCCTTGCCGTGGTGCTTGCTACCGGCAATCGACAGGTTCTCTTCGATGCGGCCTAGTTTGCCCTTGTCCAGGTGGATGGTCTTGGAGGCATAGCTCGCCGCCTGCGGGTCGTGCGTGACCATCAGGATGGTCTTGCCCAACTCGCGATTCAGCTGCTGCAGCATTTCCAGCACGGCGTCGGCGGTGTCGCGGTCGAGGTCCCCGGTCGGCTCATCGGCCAGGATCACTTTAGGGTCGGAGGCGATGGCACGGGCGATCGCAACGCGTTGTTCTTGGCCACCCGACAATTCGCGCGGCTTGTGGTTCATGCGGTCTTTGAGGCCAACCAGCTCCAGAGCGCGTTCTGCTTGTTGTCGCCGCTGCGCCTTCGAAAGCGGCGCCAGCAGCAGGGGGAGTTCGACGTTCTCGCGGGCGCTCAGCACCGGCAGCAAGTTGAAGCCCTGAAACACGAAGCCGACATTCTCGGCGCGCCACTGGGCGAGCTCACTCGCGCTCAGTTCATTGATGTCCTCATCGCCGACGCGGATCATGCCGCTGTCGGAATGGTCGAGGCCGCCGACCAGGTTCAGCAACGTCGTCTTGCCGGATCCGGACGGTCCCATCAGCGCGTAGAACATGCCGCCTTCCATGTCGAGGTCGAGTTCGTCGAGGACGCGCAGGGTCTCGCCACCGCGTGAATAGGACTTGGTGACGGCGCGAAGGGTGATGGAAGCTGACATGGTTTGGCTAGGCGGGGGGGGGCGCGAACCGTGGTGGGCCGGAGACTATTGGGCTTCGACGCGGATGCGGTCGCCGTCTCGCAAGGAGGATGGCGGACTGATCACAATGCGCTGGTTGGCGGTCAGGCCGGCATCGATGGCGACGCGACCACTCTTCCGGTTGCCCGCGGTGACCTCGGTAAAGCGCACCGTGTCCCGTTCGACCAGGAACGCCCCGGTCTTGCCGGCAACTTGCACAAGGGCTTCGGCCGGAATGATGATGCTGCGAACGGTCGATTCCCCCTGGGCGATCGGCTCGGGTTCGTCGGCGGCGCGAAACACGACGCGAACACCCATTTCCGGGCGCAGGCGATCGTCGCGTTGCTCGAAGCGCACGCGCACTTCGACGGTGCCCTTCTGGCGGTCGGCGGTGGGCCAGATGCGATCGACGGTGCCGGCGTAGCGGTCGTCGGGGAAGGCTTCGAGGAACACGTCGGCAGGCGCGCCGATGCGGACCGAAGCCAAGGCGCTCTCGGGCACGTTCGCTTGCACTTCCAGGCTGTCGAAGTCGACCATGGTGCAGACGGCGCCGCGAGCATTGCCACCGCCCTGCACGTTGGGGGACACGACTTCGCCGACTTCGGCATCCTTGAGCACGACGATGCCGTCAAACGGAGCGCGCACGTCGGTCTTGTCGAGGGTCGCCTTGGCTTGGTCGCGGGCGGCCTTGGCAGCGTTTTCCTGGTTCTTGGCTACTTCGACTTCGGCGACGGCAACGTTGGCTCGCTGGGTCGCCGTCGCGACCTGGGCGCTACTCGTTTCCATGCTGGCGACCAGCGAGGCGAGGCGCGCGGTGGCTGCGGCAAAGTCGCGGTCGGCTTGTTGTTGCCGGCGGATCCCCTCAATCCCGGTGGTGGTCAGTTGCGCCACTCGGTCGCGCTCTTGCACCGCATAGTCGAGCTGGGTCGCGCCCTCGTCACGCAGGGCCTCGGCCATCGACAGGGAGCTACGCGCCTCGGTGACCGAGGCGTTCGCCACGGCGACATTGGCGGTGGCGCGGGTGACCCCGGCGGCGGCGACGGCGAGGTTTGCTTCGGTCTGTTGCCACGCCGCCCGGTATTCATCGGAGAACAGGCGCGCGACAATGTCGCCCTGCTTGACAACCGATCCCTCCGTTACGTTCAGCTCGACGATCCGGCCCGGCACGTCCGACGACAAGGCTGCGCGACGGGCCGCCACGACATAGCCGTTGGCCGCCGTGCCCCGGACCGCTGCGGCAGCCGAGGGAGCCGCCTCTTTGACGAGAAACGTGCGGACTTGGGGCAGTCGCACCTGATCAAAGAAGTTGCTGGCCATGGGCCAGATCAGCCAAGCGGCGCCACCGAGAACTGCGATCACACCGATCCGAATCGGCCATGGGTTGCTGCGGCGGCGTTTCTTGGTCGGCTGACGTTCGATCTTGAGGTCTTTGAGGTCCAAGGAGTTGGTTCGTGGGGAGTAGTTGGCTGGACAGGATACCGGACGCACCCTCGAAATACTGGCGTCTCCGCGTAGGATCGCGTCATGGTGACATCGGTTGTGAAGCGCATCCTTGCGCCGGTCGATCTCGCGGAGTCCCGCGAGCCCGAACTCAGCTACGCCATTGGCTTGGCGGCGCAGCTGCGTGCGGAGTTGTTGTTGTTGGCGGTCATTGACACTCCGGCGACGCTCAACCTGATTGGGCACCACGGTGCCGCCGGAGGTGGGCGCAGCTTTGAGCAAGAACTGCAGGAAGAAGTGAAGGCCAAGTTGCAGCGTGCCGTCGACCAGGCCGCCGAAGCCGGCGTGCAGGCCCTCGGCCACCTGACGTTCTCGGAAGACGTCGAAGAACAGATTCTGAAAGAAGCGTTGGTCGAGCGCGTCGACCTGATCCTGGTTCGCTCCCAGGGTCGCCATGGATTCATGAAAGCACTTCTTGGGAGTACGGCGGGCGAAATCTTGAAGGCCGCGCCGTGTCCGGTGTTGGTGGCGCGCGCGTGAGTGCCGCCAAGGGTCGCGGACGTTCTGGCAACAAGGCTGCTGGCAGAAAGGCTGGTGGCAGCAAGGCCTCTAGTGGCAGGGCCGCTGGCAACAAGGCCACTGGCAACAAGGCCGCTCGCAGCCAGGCCGGCGGCAGCCGTCGCGTCGTCAGTGCTCGCTCGGCACGCGACGCAACCTCTGGCCTTACTGGATCGGTGCCGGTGGACCAGCTGCGTTGGACGTGTCCGCCGCTGAAGCCCGCCAAGAAGGCGCCGACGGCCAAGTTCTTGATCGGCCAGGAACGGCCGATGGCGGCGATGCGCACCGGCCTGTCGATCCACGCGCAGGGCTACAACATCTTCGTGTCGGGGTTGATCGGATCTGGGCGCACTGCGGTTGTCGAGATGCTGCTGCGCGACATCCAGCCGGTTTGCTATCGCGTGCCGGATCGCGTCTTCGTGACCAACTTCCGCGAACCCAATCGGCCGCTGTTGATTTCGCTGCCGCCCGGCCGCGGTCCCGCGTTCCGCAACGACCTGGTGGAGCTCGGCAGGGTCTTGCACGGAGCGTTGCTCAGCACCCTTCGGTCGCGACCGCATCGCATGTCGCGCCGCATGGTGAAACGGGCCAGCAGCACGCGTGAGCGTCGCATCATGGACGCCTTGCAGCGCCAGGCCCTCAAGCAGGGCTGCGCGTTGGTGACGTTCCAGGCCCAGAACGGTTTGTCGACGGCCGACATCTATCCGCTCGTCGATGGCGAGCCGGTGACGCTTGATGCGTTGTCGCAGTTGGTTCTCGAAGGCAAGATCGGCGATGACCAACGGCAGTTACTGCTGCGCCAGCGCGAGCAGTTGCTCGAGCGTTTGGACGAAGTCAGCGACCGCGTTCGCGAGGAGTTTATCCGATCGGAAGGCGAGTTGCGCACGATGGACCAGCGGCTGGCGTGGAAGGTGCTGCAGAGCCATCAGAAGGAGTTCGTCAAGCAATGGCCGGAGCCCGAGGTCGCGGACTGGTTGGATCAGGCCGGTGAGTTCATCGAACGCAACCTGCACGAGTTTGTCGGCACCGAGGTCGAACAGGAAGATGAGACCAAGGTGCTTGAGTTGCTACCCAGCAGCGGCGAGCCGCGGCTTGGCGAGTTCCACTCGCAAGTCGTCAAGACCTCGTTCACGGCGGCGTGCCCGGTCGTCATCGAAACCAACCCGACGTTCGGCAACTTGTTTGGCACGATCAGCGCGAGCGAGTTGCCGGGGCCGTTGCAGGTGCATCCCGGTTCGTTGTTGCGCGCCGAGGGTGGCTACCTGGTGTTGCGTTGCCTCGACGTGGTGCGCGAGCCGGGCGTCTGGATGCATCTCAAGCGCGTGCTGCAGTCGGGACGACTTGAGATTCGCGATTTCGATCTCGGTGCCGGCGCGCAAACGGGCTCGTTGCAGCCGCAGGCGATTCCGATCGACGTCAAGGTCGTACTGATCGGTGAGCCCGGTGTCTACGAGCAGCTCGCTGCTGAGGACCCTCAGTTCAGTCAGGTGTTCAAGATCCACGCGGAGTTCGATAGCACGATCCCGGTGACCAAGCAGAGTCTGACCCGCTACGCTGGATACCTGCAGTGGCTGACCGAAGGCGAAGGTCTGCCGGAGATGCTGCCCGATGCGATGGCTGCGATCGCCGAATACGGGGCCCGCTGTGCTGGGCGTCGCGATCGACTGATCACGCGCTACAGCGAGATTGGCGATCTGGCGCGCGAATCGGCGTTCCAAGCAACTGAGGCATCTGCGGACAAGGTGACCCGTCAGCATGTCGAGTTGGCGGTGCAGATGCAGCGGCAGCGACATGACCTGGCACAGGAACTGACGGAGCGTGGCTACGCCGCCGGCTACATGCGCTTGTCGACGAGTGGTTTGGCCGTTGGCCAGATCAATGCACTGACCGTGCTCGACACCGGTTCGATTGAGTTCGGACGTCCGTGCCGCATCACGTGCAACTCTGGGGTTGCCACCGCGCAGCGTGGCGGGTTGGTCAACATCGAAGGTCTGGCGCAGCTGTCGGGACCGATTCACGACAAGGGTGTGATGATCCTCGAGGGCTTCCTGCTGCAGGAGTTCGGCGGCGACGGACCCCTGTGCATGCAGGCGACGATCTGCTTCGAACAACTCTACAACGGCGTCGAGGGCGACAGTGCTTCGCTCGCGCAACTGCTGGCGTTGCTCAGTTCGCTGGCCAACGTGCCGTTGCTGCAGGGCCACGCGATCACCGGCTCCGTCAATCAGAAGGGCGAGGTGCAAGCGGTTGCCGGCGTCAACGACAAGATCGAAGGCTTCTTCCGGCTGTGCAAGACGCGCAAGTTGACCAAGAAGCAGGGCGTCGTCTTGCCGGCTGCGAACGTTGGCGACCTGATGCTCGACGTCGATGTCGTGCAGGCAGTCGAAGCGAACAAGTTCTCCGTGCAGTCGGTGAGCACGGTGCAAGACGCGATCGAGCTGTTGACCGGCAAGCCGGCTGCGACCGTGCTCGATGCCGTGCGCGTGACGCTTGCTCGCTTCCGCGCGGCGGCGGGCTACCCGCACTAGCGGCGCGCCCAAGGACAACCCAGGACGACGTCGGTGGCGGGCGAACTGCGTGCCTGCAGGCCGGGGTTGCCACCGGCCGGCCCTCTATCCTGACGGGCCATTCCTGGCGGGCAACTCTTTCAGGCAGCTCTTACGGGCAACTCAACGCCGCTCTCGGGTGCGAGACTTCGAGCCGTTCGACTTGCCATGCTTCTTCGACGGACCCTGTTGCTTGCCCGGTTGTTTGCCTGGCGCCTTTGGATCGAGCACGACATCCTTGGCTTGCGGGATCATCTTCGTTTCGCGGATGAACTGCGATGCAAGTGCGTTGAGTTGCGTCTTGGTGCCGCTGGTCAACTTGCTGAGGTCGCGAAGCGGTGAGGCGACCGACATCAGATAGGTGCGTTCGGACTCGATGCTGGCGAGCTTCTCGGCGATGCGTGGTGCATAGCTGGCCAGTTGCTCATGCAGCAGCTTGCCGGCTGCGGCCATGAATTGCGCGCCGAAGTGGTTGCCGATGCTATCGATCGTTTGCGGCAGCAGCGCGCCTCGGAACTGGGCCACGCATTGGTGAAGGTGCAGTCGTCCGCCCTCGCCGAGGTGCTTGGCTTTGTCCCTGCCAGGAATCTTTACGTCCGGCTTTTCGAATGGACCAAAGATGCGTTGTCGCACCTTGTCGACCGAGCGGAAGCTGATGCGGTCCATGACCCCCTTTTTGATTGGGATCGTGCGCACGTCGACCGGCACGACGGAACGCTTGGGCCATGGCAGGGCACCGAGGCTGTCGAGTGCGTGGCCGCGCAATTCGCGCAGGTCGATGCCCGCGCGCCGGGTCAGTTCACTAATGCCGTCGGGCAGGTCGAAGCCGGCATCCATCTGCGCGGCCGCTTGCGCGAAGGATTTGTTGGCCGCTTCGAGGCAGGCCTCGCGGTAGTCCTTGACCAACGGCGACCATTGGCCTTGCACCAGCCACTCGAGGCTCTGGCTCGACAAGAACCACGTGTCGATGGATGCGCCAAGGGTGCGCAGCAATTTGGCGCCGTGGTCGCGCGCGCTGCGCTCGACTTCGGCGACGATGTCACGGTGGCTGCGCGCGAACGATTCGGTCCAATCGAGTTTCAGCGCGCTGTCGACCTTCTTCTGCTCGGTCGTCAGCCACTCGCGGTTTTCGTCGAGTTCTGCCAGGCGACTCTCCAGCTGGCGCGCATCCTCATGATCGAAGTGCGTCTGCATCTCGGTGAGCAGGCCTTCGGCGCGCTGTAGCGAATCGCGCAAGAACGCCGACAAGTACTCCGAACTCGCGAGGTAGTCGCTGAGATCCTTCTCGAAGGCGCGGAAGCCGGCGGGCGCCTTGCTGGGGTCGTCCTTGGACAACGCGTTGCTCGCGGCGGACAGCAAGTCGACCGGATACATGCGCACCCGGCCATCTTTGGCAGCTTTTTGCAGTGGCGCCGACATCGCGAGTTGTTCGAAGGCGCGCAGCACCTCTTCTGGTCGCGACTGCTCAAGGCTTGGCACGAGCTTGCCGTCGGGACCAACGTCACGCTTGTGCGAGTCGACGTTGACGACCAGGAAGATGCGGCTGAACAGGTCGAGCAGTTGTTGGAACTCGGCGAACACCTGCTCCAAGAACAAGGTGTCACTCTTGACGACGAAGATCGCGCAAGCGGCCGCGTCGCGGAAGTCGCGCGTCATGCGGTCGTAGCCGAAGCGCATGCGCGTGTAGAGGCCCGGTGTGTCGACCAAGACCGCGCCGGTCTTTTCGAGTTGGCTATCAGGCACGTGAACGTCGACGCGGCGGATGGCCTTTGGAAAGTGCTCCGACGGGTCGAACTCGAGGCCGCGCGTTTCCGCATCACGAATAGCCGACGCCAATTCGGTATGGGCCTTCGCGATGTCGTCGTGCAGTTGACTCGCTTGCTTGAATGTGCGGGTCGTGCCGTCGTACAGTTTCACGACATACTCACGGACCTTGCCGGCGCGCACGAACACTAGGCACGGATAGGCGGGCAAGCTCGAAACCTCGCTGACGTAGGACGCCGCGATGGCGTTCATCAACGTCGACTTGCCGCTCTTCAGCGGGCCGAAGATCAGTACGTAGGCTTGTTGTTCGGCGACCTTGTCGCACAACGCCCGCAGCTGATGTTGCAACTCAAGCAATGGCACGTGCAGCGACTTGCTCGGGGTTTCGTCCGAGGCAGCTGCGAGAGCCTTGATAGCGAGGTCGAGATCTTGCAGCACGGGGCGCAGTGTGCCGTCGAACTGTTGGCAATAGGTGCCAAGCTGGGTGCGCATTGCGGGAGCGTGAGGGGGTCTGGCCCGGAGCGGGGGCGAAGGAGCTGGTGGCGAAACGCTTAGGTACGGAGAACCTGCGATTGGAGCCGACAGACGTTCAGGAAGGGAGACTTTGCGGCAGGTTCTTTTCTGCACAACCCGTGGAAAAGTGGAGGGTTCTCCACATTGTCCGCGGTCTCGGCAACAACCGGACGGTCGACGTTTGCTCTACTTTACCGGCGAAAGCGGCAGCTCTTGGGCTCGCCGCTGCAGCCATTTGACGGCGCCCGTCTTTGAGTGGATGACGCCGGGCATGATACGCAGTCGATCGCGCTTGACGAGATCTCGCATCGTATTCGAGGATGCCAGCAGCAGGTCGCGTTGGTTCGGGCCGATCGTTTCGGCGAGCGTTCGTTGTCGCTTGCGGGCCGCTGCGCGAATAGGCGTCAAACGGCGATCCAGTGCGTCATCGGCGCCTTTTATACGCATCTGCAACGACTCACATTGGTCGTGGGACAGCACCAGGATCAGCGAGGTGTTGTAGTTGAGCAAGGCTCGGTCAAGCAGTGCGACCGCTTCGGCGTTGACGAATGGTCCCGCCATGCGCAGGACCAAGACATCCTTTCTGGCCAGCCCGAGCATCGGCGGAATGTCGTACGGCGCATCGGCGCACGTGATCACCGCGCACACATACTTGCCGGCTCCGGCCGGTCGTTTGGCGAGCGGTGTCTCGTGCTGTGTCCCACCCGAAGAATTGTCGTGGTGCTTCTTTGTGACGTGACCTGAGTCGGTGTTTTTCGTTTCCTGATAGGCCTCGCGGTGGTGGCTGCCGACGAACGCGGCATTGCCCATCTTGACGAACTGCCATGCTACAAGCGGCGGCAACTCGGTCTTCGGAGCATGGGTGGGGGCGGTCGCGGCGGTGTTCTTGTCGTAACGCGGTGGCTTGGTGGGGTTCTGGGGGGGCGATTCGGGGGCTCGCGTGCCAGGCTGTTGAGCACCCGGCTGCTGGGTATCCGTCTGTTGGGCGCCACTTGCGTGCCCTTGCGAGGCCAGGTCCGCTGTCAGCATGACGATGCAGGCCATCGGCCAGTGCCAGACCGGCCTTCGCGCGGCGTATCCCTGCGTTCCCATGGAGAGTTGATCGGCAAGATCGGGCGCGCGACTTCAGTTGCGCCGTTGCGACCGCACCGGGGTGCCATCAAGAGCGGTCAGGGGCCGCGATCCAGGTGTCGACCACCTTCCCTAGCTGCTTCCTCAACAAGGCTTTGGCGCGGTATACGCGAACTTGCAAGGTGCCTTCGGCGACTTCGGTGGCGGCCGCAATCTGGTGGTAGGGCATGCCTTCGATGGCGAACAAGACGAACGCTTCCCGCAACAGGATGGGCAGCCGGTCGATGGCGAGCGCAAGTTGCGCCGCATCTTCGCGGCGCACGAGCGAGCTGAGCGCCGAATGATGGTGGTCACTGAGTTCGGGCATCGCCTCGTCGCCGCCGTGCGCCCGCTGCACCGCGTTGCGCAGGTGGCTGCGGCAGGAGTTGCAGGCGATCGACAGCAGCCAAGAACCGAACCGTTCCGGGTTGCGCAAGTCTTGGATCTTGTCGATCGCTCGCTTCAGGCTCTCTTGCACGATGTCCTCGGCGGCGTGCACGTCGCCAGTCATCGTGACCAGGTAGCGCGTCAATCGTTCGGTGTGCGGCTGGCATAGTTCGGCGAACGCCGCGCGATCACCAAGCTGTGCCCGTTGCACCAGTTGTTCAACGGGCACGTTTGGCTTCCTCTGCAACCTGGTTGCGCATGGCTTCGGGAATCGAACTCCACGGAGCTTGCTCGAAGTCTGGGACGGCCGCCAACGCCGCGGCGATGCGCAGCAGGGACGTGCGCTGGTGGTCTTTGGCGGCGCTGGCTTGTTGCACGAACCAGTCCGCTGCGGCGGCGCGATGCGGCACCGGCAATGCTTGCGCCATCTGCGGCTCGAATCGCACGCCGGCAATGCCCGCCGTTTCGAGATGAAGCAGCAGCAAGGTGCTCGCCGGGCAGTCGCTGCGATCGCACTTGGCGAGCCGTTGCCAGAGTTGGTGGCGTTGCACGCGATCGGCCTTCGGCAACGCGAGCGCCGCGTCGAGCAGGATCGCGAGATCGCCCGCACCGGTCAGCCACGCCATCTCGGCGGCTTGTGCTGCGCTTGTTGCGTCGCCGCGCAGGTGGCGCTCGATCGTGCGTGCCAGCCAATGCTCCGGCTCTTCGATCGGGATGCGTTGCGCGAACGCCGCGAGCAGGTCGGCGCGCTCGTCGATGGGCTGGCCGGCAAGTTCGAGTAGTTGCGTGATGGCTGGTCCGGCCTGATTGGAATCGGCCTGATTGGAATCGGCCTGACTGGAATCGGCGAAGCGTTGCCATTGCGCATCATCGCCACACAGCATCGCGCGCATGGCGTCGGTTGAGCCATCGCCTGGTTCGAGCAGGTCGCCGAACAGGCGCTCGCGGTGGCCGAGGTCGTAGGCTGCCAGCCAAGCCGGCAGGCCGGCAGCCCGCCACCACGCGGCGTGCGACAAGATGAAGGCCTTCTGCGCGAGCGGTTTTGCCGGATCGTTGCCGTCGGCGAGCGCTTGCTCGCTGCGGGTCAGGGCCGCGCACCAGTGGCCTTGGTCGAGCGTTTCGCGCAGTTCACTGGTTGCGAAGACCTCGGCATCCAGGAGCACCATGGTTTCGGTTGCAGCGGGTTTGGCATCGTTGTGGTTGGTACGCTCGAGCGCGACGGCCGCCAACGCAAGTCCGGCGATGCCAATGAGCACGCCGCCGGCCGCCAGCCACAACGGCCAGGTCCGCGAGGGCCTTGGCGCTCGCTTTGTCCGGGCTTCTGGCACCGCTACGCGAATCGCTTCGGCCAACTCGGCGGCGCTTTGGTAGCGGTCGCCTGCTTGCTTTTGCAGTGCGCGCAGCACGACTTCGTTGAGCGCTGGTTGCGCGTCGCACGGAGGCTTGGGTTGCAGCGACTCGACCAGCTTCAGCGACTGAAACAGGTTGGCGCCACGGAACGGCGACTTGTTGCTCAACAGCTCATACAGCAACACTCCCAACGCGTGCACGTCGGTGCGTTCATCGGTTGCCTCGGGGCCATCGAGCAGTTGTTCGGGCGCCATGTATTCGGGCGTGCCGACGATTTCGCCAGTGCGCGTCAGCGGCGTCTCGTCGCCGACGGCGCGCGCGATGCCGAAGTCGAGCACGCGTACACTGCCGTCCGGCTCGAGCATGACGTTGTCTGGCTTGATGTCGCGATGCAGTACGCCTTGCTTATGTGCTGCTGCCAACACGTCGGCGGTGTCGGCGACGATGCGCGCTGCTTCGATCGGTTCGATGGCGGAGTCGCCGAGCAGGTGACGCAGGGTCACACCGGAAACCAGTTCGAGAACCAGGTAGGGACGGTCTCCGGATGCGTCACTGCTGACCACGCGCACGACGCCGCGATGTTCGACCTTGGCGGTCAGTCTGGCTTCGCGCGCGAAGCGTTGGCGCACCCCGTCGATCACGTCGAGCGGCAGCGCCGGCAGCAACTTGATCGCGACTTCGGTGCCGAGTTCGTCGTGGTGGGCCAGGTAGACCTCGCCCATGCCGCCGGTCGCGATCAGTCGGTCGAGCACATAGGCGCCGAGTCGTTCTGGAATCGGTGCTTGCGAGCAATGCGGGCAGTTCGGTGGCAGCACGCCGGTGGGCGCGATGGCGATCGTCTTGGTGCATGTGCTGCAGCGGATCTGCACGGTTCGCTCGGATTGCTGTGACTAGAGGTTTCGGAAGCGATCGACGTAGCCGCGCAAGGTGGCTTGATGACCCTTGGCGATCTCGCGCACCCGTTGTACGTCGACGTCAACACCTGGGAACAGGCGCTGTGCCTCTTCGCGGGCGCGGCGCAGCACGCGGCTGGCATCGGACCAGCGGCGGGCATCGCTGTGCTTGGCCATCTTTGAGAGGCCATGAGCGAGCACGGCGATCGCCGCGTTCTTGCGAACTTCGTGGTCGGTGGCGACGGCTTCCGGTTCGCGGTCGACCCACAGTTCGGTGTTGGCACGAACGCGTGCCCGCCGCTGCGTTCGCCCCGCATTTGGCTTTTCGAACAGTAGTTTCGCGGCGACGGTCAACGGGCCGCGGGCGCGTTCGGCGAGTTTGCAGCGCAGCATGACCACGCCGGTGACCCCGGCGTTGAGGTTCGGCATCTGCATGTGGATCGTCTGGCCAGCCACCGAAGCGTTGCCGCCAATGACTTGCGCCGATGCGATACCGCGCGGCAGTTCGATCTGCAGTTCGACGTTGCGCGCGGCCGGCACGAGCAGGCTGTCGGCTTCCTGCACGAACACCTTGGCGACGTCCACTTCGTCGGCGACAAAGTGGAACAGGCCACGATTGGTCTTGGCCAACTGGGTCAGCAACCCCGTGTCGAGGTTTTGGCCGACGCCGATGGTCGAGATATCGATCGAATCTTGGGCGCGTTGCCGGGCGTCGGTGGCGATGACGTGCGATTGCGTGACGCCTTCGTTGGCGATGCCGTCGGTCAACAACACGACGCGCTTGGTGAGCTTGCCGAGATCGCCGTTGTCCAGTTGCTGGATGCCGAGCATCAGGCCGGCGTGCAGGTTGGTGCCGCCGCCGGGTCGCAAGCCGGTGATGGTCTCTTGCAGCCAGTCGCCGGTGCCGCGGCGCCGCAGTGGCGTGACGACGCGCGCTTCCTTTGCGAAGGCCACTACGGCGATCTGGTCGTTGGGGCGCATCCGGTCGACGAACGCCCTCAGGCCATCGTGCACGCGACTCATCTTGCCGCGCTCTTGCATCGAGCCGCTGCAATCTACCACCAGGGTCACGGCG
>CAXBFC010000178.1:0-14996 GCA_963974725.1 uncultured bacterium
CTGGTCGTGCTCACCGCTTGCAATGGTGCGGCCGCGATGCGCTTGATGCAGATGATTTGCCGAGGTCTACCTGGGGTGTTCGTCGAGCCTCCGGCAAAGCTGCGCCCGTGGTTGCACGTGCTGTGCGCCGTCACGTTGGTGCCGGCGATTCGCAACAGTCAACTCGTTGTGCCAAGCATGTTGCTGGTGGTCTACGGTCTGCGCGCGAACCGCAGTCTGGTGCGCGCTGCGTTGCTGGCGATCGCGGTTGTGTTGAAGACCCTGCCCGCGGTGTTGCTTGGCTTGCTCCTAGTTCGCGGTGATGTTCGCACGGTGCGAACTGCGCTGCTGGTGCTTGCAGCCGCAAGCTACGCGCTTGCGGCGCTTGCTCTCGGCTGGCATCAAGCGTGGTACGCCCACCTCGATTGGCCAGCGCAAGTCAGCGCGCACGAGCCGACGGCGGCTCTGCGCGGCGCGTTCGTGCCATCACTCAACGACAACCAGTCAATCGTTGCGGTCGCTGTTCGCGTCGCACCTTGGTGGTTGGCTCCCGCGCTACCCGGGCTTCGCTATGCGCTGCTGGCGACGCTCACGTTTTTGACTGTTGCGGCAACGTGGCGACATCGGCACGAGCTGGACTGCACTTCGACCCTGCCCGTGTGGCTTGCCTACACGGTCTTAGCTGCGCCGTTCTGTCGCTACTACTACGTGCCGCTGCTGTTGCCAGGGTTGGCATACGAACTGTCGCAGCGCGCTGGCGGAGGGCGGCTGGTTCTCGGCGCCGTGGCGACCGTGTTGGTTTGTTTGGCGCGTTGTGACGTGGCGCTGATCGCGCTCGCTTCGGGTGCGTTCGTGCTCGCGTGGCGCCGGCTGCGCTCGCAATCGACCATGCAATCGGGGCTAACAAGAACCTCTGCCAGCCCAGCGCAACCTAAGGAAGCCCTAAGGCGCGCCGAGCACCCTGCGATGGTCCCGACGGCCGCTCGCCCTTCTGTCAATCCGCTACACTCTGCTGACCTGCCATGAACGTCTTGATCATTGAAGACTCCGAATCCTTGCGCCGCTCGTTGCAGCATGGCTTGAAGCGTTCTGGGTTCGAGGTCGAAGTGGTTGCCGATGGCCGCGAAGGCCTGGCCTATGCGCGTTACGGCAACTACGACGCGATCGTTCTCGACTTGATGTTGCCGCACATCGATGGCATCAGCTTGCTGACCCAATTGCGGCGCGAAGATCGCAACGTGCACGTGTTGGTGTTGTCGGCACGCGACCAGGTCAGCGATCGCATTCGTGGTTTGGAAGCAGGTGCGGACGACTACATGGTCAAGCCGTTTGAGTTTGACGAGCTGGTTGCCCGGTTGCGCGCTCTTGGTCGCCGTCGCTTCGCCCAGAAGAATCCGCAACAGCAGGTCGGCCCGCTGGTGCTCGATACCGCGCGCCGTTCGGTGAGCTGTGCCAGTGGCCCCGTCGATCTCAGCTCGCGTGAATACACCGTGTTTGAATACCTGGTGCAGCGGCGCGGCAACGTCGTGACCAAGGGTGAGCTGCTCGATCGCCTCTATCCACATGGCGATGGTGGCTCGGACAACACCGTCGAAGTCTTCGTGCACCAGCTGCGCAAGAAGATCGTGTCGGTTGCCAGCACCGATGTTGTGCACACCAAGCGTGGCCACGGGTACCTCGTCGAATGAGCTTCTTCTCGATGTCCTCGCTGCGGTTGCGCCTCGCCATCGTGTTGACGATCGGCTTCTCTGCGCTGATCCTGACGACCGGAGTGCTGGTGTTTCGGTCGGTGCAGACCCACGCGATCTGCGAGTTCGACAAGAATCTCGTGTCACGCTTGATGGAGATGTCGGGCCGGGTCGAGAACGAGAAGGGTGAGATCCAGCTCGACTACAAGGGACATCACAACCCGGAGTTTGAGCGCGAACAGTTTCCGAGTCACTTCCAGATCTGGTTCGCCAACGGCGAGGAACTCTACCGTTCGACGCGACTCGGCCACGACCTGTTGGCGGCTGAATTGCTCGGCACCACGCAGCCGCACGACCATGTGCTGCCGGGCGGCCGCCGTCTGCGAGTCGCGAGCCGGGCGTATACCCTGCGCGACGACGGAGACCAGGACGACGCAGTGGCAGCCACCGAAGGCGGGGTTGCCGTTAGCAGTGACGCGGTGGTGAGTGCCAACAAGAAGGGTAAGCAGAGCAAGTCCTACCCGAGCTACCAAATGGTGTTTGCCGTGGCGCGTGGTCGCGAAGGGTTGGATCGCATGCTCGCCAGCATGCAGCAAATGGTCGTGTGGTCGGGCATCGTCGCTGCGTTGCTTGGTCTGGCATTCGTGTTCTTCGCCGTGCAAAAGGGACTGCGCCCGCTGCGCCGCATGGAGCAACAAGTGGCGCAGTTGACCCCCGGCGACCCTGAGCAGCGGGTGACGACCGAGCACATGCCGGATGAGTTGGCGCCGATAGCCAACCAGGTCAACGCACTCGTGGAACGTGTCGAAACGGCGATGCGGCGCGAACGCAGCTTTACTGGCAACGTCGCGCACGAGTTGCGGACTCCGGTGTCCGAACTGGCATCGCTCGCGCAAGTCGCTGGGCGATGGCCGGATGACAAGCTCGCGGTGCAGCGGTTCTTCGGCGATGTCGAGAGCATCAGCCGGCGCATGCAAGCGGTCATCAGCAACATGCTGTTGCTGGCGCGCTGCGCCAACGGCCGCGAACCGACCATCGGCGGAACCTGCCAATTGGGGACGTTGTTGGCCACCATCTGGCAGCGCCATCAAGCACAGGCCAAGCAACGCGATCTGCGCTTGACGGTGCAGCCGCACGAGCACGATGTCGTGGCGACGGACTGCGACAAGCTGACCTTGATCATCGACAACCTGCTTGGCAATGCCATCTGCTATGCGAACGAGGGCACGACCATCTGTGCCAGTATCGTGACGCGCGCCGCCCAGACGCGGTTGCGCATTGGGAACCAGGCCGAGCGCTTGCCTGAGCATGCGTTGCGACGGCTGAGCGAGCCGTTCTGGCGGCTCGATGAAGCGCGGGCATCTGTGCAGCATGCTGGCCTCGGCTTGTCCGTCGTAGGGGCGTTGGCGTTGCGACTCGGGCTGACGGTCGAGTTCGCCCAGGACGACGACAACTGCTTCGAAGTGACCGTGCGCGGTTTTCAGGCTGCGCTCGCCAACTCTGATTTGGCGTCGGGCAGCGCGCCTGACTTGCCAGACCTCCGTGCAAACTCCAGAACGGGAAACGACTCGTGAAGATCTTGCTGACTACATGTGTGTGCCTCGTGCTCGGCTCCTGCGGTTCTCGCGCCGTGACGAGACAGGTGTCTTCGCCGCAGCAGAACCAGGGCGTCGGCAACGCGTGGCTGCCGCTCGATGTGGGCACGATGTGGATCTACGAAGGCGAGGACGAAGGTCACCAGCTGCGCGAGGTCGTGGTCGCGCACGAGTTGACGCTTGTCAACGGCATTGGCGATTGCACCCCGCTTTGGCACGTCGTCTATCACGACGGGGTCTTGGCCGAGCGCAGCGTCGAGCTGCTGTTGACCGACGTGATGGGCAACGTGTGGTTGGTGGGCGAACGTTCGTGGGACGTGGTCGCGGATGTCGAGGTTGAGACCGAGGAATCGTGGCGGGCAGATACTCACGAGATCGGCCCGTTCTTGTTGATGCCGGCCGATCCGGTAGTCGGAGAAGAACTCGTGCACGAGTTGCCGGCGGGTGTTGAGACCTACTCGATCCTCAATGACGATGTCTCGTTCGCGACCCCGCTCGGCGACTTTGCAGGCTTGCTCGAAGTCGAAGAGCAGTCGGAGCCAGATGACGTCGACATCATCTTGTATCGCCCGGGCACTGGCATTGTGCATGAGCGGTCGAACAAGGGCTCGAAGGTGATCGTTCTGCATCGCCGTCCGGGTTGACGCCTGCGCAGCTGCTGCCGCGACGCAAAAGTCGCACAGGCAGTCGGCCGGGTCGAATACCTTGCTCATGGGGCCGCCGGAGCCTGCGTCTGTGCCTATTGTGTTGGTGATGATCACCTCGCTGCCCGCGTTGCTGGCCGTGCTGCTGCCTCAGGCTCCCGAGGTCAGCTCCACGGTTGCTGTCTCCGACGTCGCCAACCCGGTCGATGGCATCGAGATCTATGATCCGAGTCCGGCGCATCCGTTTGGGCGACCACACCCCAACGCGCCGCCCGAGCTGCAGCAGTTCGCGTTCATGCTGGGGGAGTTTGATTGCGTCGACTCCCTGCGGCGGCCGGATGGTTCGTGGCACCAGACCGCAGCGATCTGGAACGCGCACTACTTCCTCAATGGTCACGGCATTCAGGACGTGTATTGGAACGACACGTTTGCGACGAGCAATATCCGCTTGTTCGATGTGAGTCGCGGCAAGTGGTTCGTCAACTTCTTCAAGATGCCGGCCAACAGCGTCGGCACTGGTGTTTGGGTCGGGGCGCAAGAAGAAGGGCAGGGCGGCAGGAGCATGGTGATGTGGTCCGGCTCCGAAGACCGTGCGAATGGGTCGCGGTTGACGTTCTTCAACATCGGCAACGAGGGCTTCGAGTGGGTGTCCGAATCGGTGCGCAATGGCGTCGCGACCGCGTCGTGGCGGTCGAAGTGCACGCGCCGCAAGTTGGGCGTGATCCCCAAGGTGCCGAGGTTTCTTGGCAAGGAACCCAACCTCGTGCACCCGTTCGGCCGCCTGGATCGTCTCGCCCCTGCACCGCTGACGCAGCTTGCATTCCAGATCGGTGGGTTTACCGAAGAGCAGGCCGGCAAGGTGATCGGGCGTCGTACGGGACGGTGGATGCTCAACGGTTGGGGACTGCAAACGTCGTCGTACCGCGGCGACCAAGCGGAAGTGCTGATCCAACTGTTCGATCGCAAGGCCAACGGTTTGCGCATCACGCGCTACGTCATGCCCAACTACGAGTGGAGCGTCTGGGACGGCAAGCAGGAAAATGGTAGTGCGGTGCTACGCGAGACAATGCGCAACGGCAAGCGGATTGCGCCGGCGCGTCAGATGCGCTTGACGAGGGCGCAAGCCGGTGGCTACTCAGTTGCGATCTCGGCCGCCGGCAAAGACGTTGCCGGCGAAGACGTTGCCGGCGAAGACGTTGCCGATGCGGTCGTGCTGAAACCTGCGCACTGAGCCTCTGTGGGTCGAAGTCGTCGGGGTGATGCAAGCCGGCGCTTGTGCTCGGGAAGTTTCGGGGAAATCCGAGGCGGGCCGACCGCGCCCGCCCAGCCCCGGCCAATCCAACCCCCAGAACCCACGCGATGCGTGCCTCGGGGGCCCCGACTCCCTAAGATGTTCGGCCCGCCGCTCGCAGACTCGCACGGCGCACGTAGACAACTCCAATGCAATTCACTCCCATTATCCCCTTCGCCCTGGCGCTGTTGGCGCTCGGCACGAGTCTCCCCGAATCGACGACCCGCCCCGACGAGGGCATGTGGTTGTTCGAAGCCCTGCCGCTAGCCGCGCTCAAAGAGAAGCACAATTTCGAGCCCACCAAGGAGTGGCTCGATCACGTGCGCCTCGGTTCGGTTCGCTTTGACACCGGTGGCTCGGGTTCGTTCGTTTCGCCGAACGGCCTGGTCATGACCAACCACCACGTCGCGCTGTCGACGATCCAGAAGGTGTCGACGCCGGAGAAGGATTGGGTCGAGCCGGGCTTCAGCTCGCGCATCTATGGCAGTGAAGTGCCCGGCAAGGACCTCGTCCTGCGCCAACTCGTCGACGTCAAGGATGTCACTAAGGAAGTACTCGCGGTCAAGGCGGATGGCGGCGACGTTGACGGCAAGCTCGCGGAGCTCTGCAAGGCGCACTCGAACGAAGACGCGCACCTCGATGCGCAACCAGTGCCGCTTTACGACGGCAACCAGTTCCGCATCTACATCTACCACGTCTACGACGACGTGCGCCTGGTGTTCGCGCCGGCCAAGCAGGTCGCGTTCTACGGCGGTGACTACGACAACTTCACCTACCCGCGTTGGTGCCTAGACTGCGCTTTCTTCCGCGTCTACGAGGACGACAAGCCGATCGACTCATCGAAGTGGTTCTTCCAATTCGATACGGATGGCGCCAAGACCGACGACCTCGTGTTCGTGTCGGGTCACCCGGGCGGCACCGAGCGCTCGTTGACCTACGACGAGATGGTCATGCACCGCGATCTGTGGGTGCCCCAAGTCGTCGCGTTGTTGACCAACAACGTCAAGATCATCAAGGCGCGCATGGAGCGGAGCGAACAAGCTGCGTTCGAAATGCGTGATACCTACTTCGGCCAGATGAACAGCCTCAAGGCGTTCTCGGGTCACCTGAGTGGTCTCGTCGATGCCAAGCGTATGGCGATCATCAAGGCGCGCGACGAAGAACTCATCGAGAAGTCGGGTAGCGAAGACGTCAAGGCGGCGTTTGCGTCGATCCGCGAGGAAATGGCCAAGCTGACCGCCAAGTATGCTGGCGGCGGCCGCGTCGACTTCAACGCGTTGCGCGGTGACATGGCCAAGTCCGCCAAGGCTTGTGACGAGGCCAAGACCACGATCAACAAGGCGCGCTTCGACGTCTACGGCGCCGCCAACTACCCGGATGCGACGTTTACGCTGCGTTTGACGTACGGCACTGTCAAGGGCTACGAAGCTGGCACCACCAAGGTCTCGCCAAAGACCACCGTGCACGGCCTCTACGAGCGCAACGCCGCGTTCGACAATGAGCACCCGTTCGATCTGCCGAAGCAATGGCTCGACGCCAAGGGCAAGCTCGATTGGAACACGCCGTACAACTTCGTTTGCACGTGCGACATCATCGGTGGCAACTCCGGCAGTCCGGTGCTGAGCCGCGACGCCAAGGTTGTCGGCCTCGTCTTCGATGGCAACATCGAGTCGCTGCCGGGCAACTACTGGTTCGACGAAGAGGTCAATCGCACGGTCAGCGTGCACACCGCGATCATGATCGAGGCCCTGACCAAGGTCTACGAAGAGACGGCTCTCGTTGGCGAGTTGATGGGCACGGACAAGTAAGCAAGGCTTACTGGTTTGCTCGACGAGGCGGCGCTGGGCTTGTTGGCCTGCGCCGTTTTGTCTGTACCGGCCACGTGTTCGTGCGGTGCATGCGCGGCAGGTTAGGAAGTTTGCCGCAGCCAGCGCGGGGCCTTGGCATTTCCTTGGAGTCGTAGGATGCTGGGCGCGTGCCGATCTCCGTCGGCCGCGATTCCCTATGCCATTCGCACCCACCTCTCTTCTCGGCAGTCGACGTCCATTGCCACTTGCCCTCCGCCACGTGCAGCGATGTGGCGCGATGTTCGCGGCCTTGCTTGCAGTAACTGCTGGCGCGCTGCTGGCACAAGATCAGCCAGCGCCCGTCATTCTGGGAGCTCTCAGCAAGGAGCAGGCAGCTAGTGCCGAAGCGTTTGCGCGTGCGTATACGCAAGCGATTGCTAGCGGCGACCTCGACACGTGTGCCGCTTCGTGGGATTCCGAGCGCATGATCGAGTTGATCATCGAGGACGTCAAGGCTCCGGCCGCTCGACTCAAGGGCTTTCTCACCGGCATGCGGCAAGGAGTGCAGGCGATGATTCCACAGATCTGCCAGCACTGGCAGGTTCGCGAGCCAACCTTCAAGCGTGTGGTCGTGATCGGTGGCGTGCCGATGGCGCGCTTGCGCTTCGTCGGCGACGACGGCATTGCGTTTGTCGACTTCGTGATGCGGCACAAGCAAGGCGAGTGGCGCATCGTCAATCTCCACAACCGCTCGGTTGGCCTCGACATGGTTGAGCAGCTGCGCATGACCAGCCTGACGGCGCTTGCGAGCCTCGACCGCGGCATTGTCGAGCGCATGTTTGGTTCAGGCATTACTTCCAAGGACTTGAAGGCCTTTGGTTCGCTCGGGCAGGACGCCATCCGCGGAGAGTTTCAGAGCGTGATCGACACCTACCGCAAGCTGCCGGAAGGCTTGCGCAATTCGGCGTTGGCGACATCGTCCTACGTGTCCGCACTCGGTCAAGTCGGGGGCGACGACGACTACATCAAGGCGCTGGAAGATGCCGCCGCCCGGTTTCCCGCGCCGATGTTCCGCTTCATGCAAGTGGACGCGCACTTCTTGAAGAAGCGATGGAGTAAAGCCATCACCGTGCTCGAAGAGTTCGCCGCGACGATTGGTCGCGATGCCACGCTGCTAGCGTTGCACGCGTCGATCTTGTTGGAGAGTGGCCAGGTGCCGAAAGCGATGGCTGTCATGCAGGACGCGCTAAAGCTCGAACCCAAGTGTCACTATGCGAACATGACGTCGCTCGACGTGTTCCTCAAGGGCGAAGACTGGGCGAGCGTCGCGCGCAGCATCGAAGTGCTCGAGAAGGATCACGGCTACGACTTCCGCGGCAACATAGATGATGAAGTGTGGGCCGCATTCAAGAAGTCGCCGGAGTCCAAACCGTGGAGGTGAGATGGCCGAACCAGAACGCATCATGACTCTGCACCCACAAGGCAAGCAGGGCGTCCGGATCGAGAAGAGCAAGTACGACGCGATGGTGGCGGCATTGCTGCGAGTGATTCCCGAGCAGGAGCCTGGCGTGCGCTTCACCGAGCTCGAAGAACTGCTCGTGCCGCATCTTCCTGAAGACGTCTACCCCGAAGACGTGTCGGTCAGTTGGTATCTGACGACGATCAAGTTGGATCTGGAAGCGCGTGGTGCCATTGCGCGCCTGAAAGGCTCGCCGCAGCGATTGGTGAAATCGGGCGACTGACACGTTGGTTGTGTGGCTGGGCGCGGCAGAAGCGTTCGGGTGCAGACCTTGGAATCGTCGCAAGTTGTCCCCTAGGAACAGCTAGGAGGCGCCAGTCATGCCGGTCACCGTTCGAGCAAACTTCCGGATGCACTGCCTGCGCGGGTGCCAGCGAGGGTGCCTGAGCCGATGATCGGGTGGTAATCCAGGTGCGGCGTCCTGCTCGAGGCCCGGCACGGCAGCATTTCGTCGGGCGCAAGCTCGAACGGTGCGGCCGTTCGTGGTACTTCACTGGGGAGTCATGACCACCCTTGCCCCAGGAGCGGCCGTCGCCGTCTCGGCGCCTGCCGAGCAACTGCTGCGGAACCGCACGTGGGACCGCTGGTTTACAGCCGGCGGCGCGTGGCTCGTGCCGATCCCGATTCTGGCGTTCTACTTGTTCCGTTCGTTCGGAGCTGGCGTCTCGACCGCCGAAGATCTGGTGACCTTGTTGGTGATGGTGCCGCTCGGCGGGCCGCACGTGTTTGCGACCTACACGCGCACCTACTTCAACCCGGCATTTCGCAAGCAGGAGCCGTTGTTGTTTTGGCTCGGGTTGTGCGTCCCGGTGCTCGTCGTGGGGGCCGCGGTCAGCAGCGCATTCTTCGACGTGCTGCTGGCCGGTGCGCCGCCGATTCGCTACGTGCTGTCGTTCTTCTTCTTCTGGGCCGGCATCCATATCGTGCATCAGCACAGCTACGTTGCGAGCGGCTACACGATGGGCGTTGCGGAGGCGATGCGGCCACGGTGGGGTTGGGTCGACTACGCGGTGATGCTGCTCGCGATGTATCCGGTATCGTTCTTCCGGATGTCGATGATCGGTGCCGATCCGACCATGCGCGAAGCCAACCCAGATGCGCTGGCGACGCAGATCGTGCTAGCGATCACCGGCAGTGCCGAAGCCGCCGATCAATACGTCTTCCGCATCGGCCGAACGGCCCCGCTGCTACCGGAGTTCATGATGCATCCCGCAGTATGGATCGCGACGACCGTGCTGTTCGTGCTCGCCTTCGGCATGTTCGTGTGCAAGTCACTGCGAGAGCGGCGCGAAGGCACGCTGATCAAGCACCGTTTCCGCCTGGTGCTACTAATGGGCGTGCTAGGATCGACGGTGCCACTCTTGCCCAACCTCGACAGCGCTTTCCAAGGCCTCAACGCGTGGCACAGCTTCCAATACCTCGGGCTCGCCTGGCTGATGAACCGCCGCAGCTACGATAAGGGCCAGATCCGCACCGGCCTGTTCGCCCGCACCATGCATGACGGCAGCCACTGGCGCTTCTTCCGAACAGCCCTTGGCGCGACGCTCGGCGCGATTGCAGTCATGCTGCTGTTCGCCTGGCTGATCGCATCCGCCAGCGACGGCCGCTTCGCCATGTTCGGCCACGCCCAGCCGCCACTCGACGACGCCGGCAAACCCCTCTACCGACCCGGCGCAGTCCTGCTGACCTACTACCTGCTAGGCTTCTCATTCCTACTGGTGCACTACCTACACGACGGCTTCTTCTTCTGCCGCCGCCGCTACCTACGCGACTAACCTGCGTACCGTACCCGGTTCAAACCACAGATTGCCGCCGCGAAGCCTCGGCCGCAGAGGTGTCCGTGCTCAGTGGCGTCGAGCACCAGCTTGCAAGTCGCCGCGACCACCCGCGTCAGAACATGCCGTTGTCGTGCGCGGCCTTGTCGGGCACGATCTGCAGTACGTCCCAGTGCTCGACGATCTTGTCGTTGGTATCGAATCGAAAGATGTCCATGCCCGCGTAGTCGTGGTCGCCCGGCCATTTCTGGTGGCAATGCAGAACGACCAGGTCACCCTCCGCGACCGCGCGCTTGACCTCGACGCTTTTGCCGGGGTACTCGGTTGCCATCCTTTCGAAGTAGTCGATGAACGCCTGCTTGCCGTCGGCCACTTCCGGGTTGTGTTGCGCGTAAGAGTCTCCCGCGAACTGCTCGATCGCTTCGCGCGGGCGACACTGGTTGAACATCAAGTTGTAGAACGCAACCGCGTTCTTCTTGATTACGTCAGTTCGGCTGGTCATGTGCGTTAGCGGCTCTTCTCGAGAACCTTGGCTCTCAGAACCTTCGCAAGGGATTCACTCTGGTCGCGCAGCGCCTGGTATTGCGCCTTGGCTCGCTTGTCTTGCGCCCGTTCTGCCGCGCTGCGAGCGTCGTCGGCGATCTTGCCGAACGACTTGCGGTAGAACTCGATCAGTTCGGAATGCACGAGTCGCGCGCCGATTGCGTAGGCGTCGCCGTGCCAGTCGAACCTCTCTACGACCTTGGCTTCGGTGACCTGCGGCAGTTGCACGCCGCGCGCTTCGAGTAGTGCGACGTGGCGATCGATCAGGCGCATCGTGTCGACCATGCGGGCATCACCGGCAGCGAGTGCCACCGGCTGCTTATCGGCCGAGTTCTTGGCGCGGCGAAGCAGCGTGACCGCTTCGTGAAGTCGGGCCATCAATTGCAGCGATGCAACCGTGTGAGGATGATCGAGGGCCTTGGTGGCAAAGACGTCAGGCGCCTCCGCCTTCGCTAGTTGCAGCTCCGACTCAAGCTCTTGTTGGCGCTCGAGTGCAGGCGCGTCGGGCCGTTCGATGCTGGCGACGAAGACGTTCGCTTGCATGCACAGGTCGACGATCTCGGTGCGCCGGAGTGAGGATCCCTTCTGGATCTCAAAGCTCACCAAACCATCCTTGACGACTTTGGCGTTGAGCCCTTGCAGCTTGTCGAGGACCCCACGGGCCTCTTTGGTCGGTGGTCGTCACAGTCGGTCGCAATGCACGAACCGCACTTGCCAGGTGCCTTCGCGCATCGCCGGTTCGCTGTGCTGCTGGGCAGCGAGCGAACCGCAAAGCAGCGCGAATGCGAGCGCGGGCGTGGTCGGGTTCATGGGTGGCATGATAACTCAATCGGCAGATTCGGTTCCGTGCAGCATCCAGTTCTGTGGTCTACGCTGTCGTCGTGACGAGCGAACCGCGTAGCAAGCGCCATCGATGGTGGGTTCTGGGGGCCCTTACGGTAGTGCTGCTCAGTCTGGCGCTGCCCCCGGCATGGGTCGAATCCGGCTATTGCCGTGGCGTGTTTCCGTGGATCCAGGGTGCGGTCGTGCCGGTGACCGGCGCGATCCCGTGGCCGTTGACGTTGACGGTGCTGATGTCGTTGCCAGTCGTGTGGCCGATTCTCGCGATCCGACGCTGGCGAAGTGGCCGCAAGAACGGGGCGCGCCGGCTGCGCCTGATTGGCTCTGGCATCCTCCGGTTTTCTCGCGTGCTGCTCTACACGGCCGCGGCGTTCTTGGTGATGTGGGGCATCGGCTACGGCCGCGTGCCGATCGAACAGCGGTGGCGCTTGCTCGACGAGCAGGTTGAATACGAAGACGTGCGCGAAGTTGGGTTGCGGTTGTTGGCGTTGATCCGACGTGATGCGCCTGCGGATGGCGTGGCTGTCGACGAAGCCGCGGCGTTTGCGAAGATCGCATCCGAGTCGCGCGACCTGGTGACCGAACTCGAAGGTTGGACGCCGGCGTTGCCGACCCATCTCAAGCATCCGCCTGCTGGCCTGTTCCTCGCGACGGGTATCTATGGCGTGTGCTACCCGTTCACTCTCGAGGCCAATGTCGACCCGGCCTTGCCGTTGCCGATGCGGATCGCGATCAGCGGCCACGAGTTGGCCCATGTGCTTGGCTACTGCGGTGAGGCCGACGCCAACCTGGTCAGCTTCGTTGCGGGTTTGCGCGCCGAAGATCCGCTGGCTCGCTACAGCACTGCGTTGTCGATGCTGCGATACGCGTTGGCTGGGCCGGACATCTCGGACAACCTGTGGTTGCGCCGCAATCTGCCGAAGCGTGCGCGGGACGACTTGCGGGCGCTATCGGACTCCAACCGCAAGCACCGCGTCGAGATCGCGTCGAAGGTGGCGACGAAGCTCAACGACACCTACCTCAAGACACAGGGTGTCGAGTTGGGCACCGAGGACTACGAACGTGGCTTTCGGCTGTTCGTGCACGCATTCCGCAAGGGCATGGTTGAGTTGCCGGAACCCTACCCAACGATGCAGGAGAAGAAGCGCGAGGCCGATGCGGAGAAGGCGGCTGGCGTGGACAAGAAGTAACGTGCGTTGCGGAATGCGCCGGTGGCAATGGGCTCTGCACTCGACGGTGGGGCTTCTGCAGTGCACCGCGAATCGCGCAGTGCGGTTCGCGGTTTGAGGATGCGCGTGACCGGGCTACGTTTGCTGCATGGCTGCCCCTACCGACGGCTTGTCTCCAGACCAATCGGGTGACGACCCGGTACAAGCTCTGCTTGATGAGTGCCTCGCGGCAGACTCGTCCGCGTGGCGCGAACAGGTTGCGAATGCTTGCCGCGAGCATCCCGAACATGCTGAGGAGTTGCGCCGTCGGTTTGCGGCGCTTGAGGCGGCGGGCATGCTCGATGGTTGGGAGCAGCCCGCTGCTGCCGGTGGCAGCTCGATGGGTGCGGTGGCGTTTGGTGGCTTTGAACTGATCGAAGTATTGGGCCAGGGCGGTATGGGGGTCGTGCATCGCGCTCGGCAACTGAGCACAGGTCGCGAAGTTGCGTTGAAGCTCATTCGCCCGGAGTTTCTCGGCCAGGAGAAGGCGCGTCGGCGCTTTCAGCGTGAGATTGAAGCGGTCTCCAAGCTGGAGCATCCGGGCATCTGCACGGTCTATGAAGCTGGCGAAGTGGATGGCGTGCCTTACGTGGCGATGCGCTACATCAAGGGCTGCACTCTCGCCCAGTTGGCTGGTGAGCAGCTCACGGCGCGAGGTGCGAGCGAGACGCCGCTGCGATCCGACACCGACAGCAAGCAGCGTGTCGACTCCACGCTATTGTTGTTCGAGAAGATCGCGCGTGCGCTGCATGCCGCGCATGAGTCGGGCGTGCTGCACCGTGATGTCAAACCGGGCAACGTGATGGTCGACGAGCAGGGTGAACCGGTTGTGCTCGACTTCGGGTTGGCACGTCCGGAGGAGGATACCGGGGAAGGTTTGACGGCTTCCGCTGACCAGTTGGGCACCCCGGCGTACATGTCCCCAGAGCAGATTCAGGGCATGTCGAAGACGCTCGATCGGCGCTGCGACGTCTACGCGCTGGGCGTGACGATGTATGAAGTTCTCGCGAAGAAGCACCCGTTCGTTGCGCCAACGCGCGAGCAGCTTTACCGCAACGTGCTAGCCGGACGTGCGCCGCAGTTGTCTCGCGAGGGCCGCTACATCTCCAGTGATCTCAGTGTCGTGGTGCACACCGCGATGTCACTCGCCAGTGACCATCGCTACGAGTCGGCTGCTGCGTTCGCGGATGATTTGCGTCGAGTTCGTTTGCTGCAGCCGATCAGTGCGAAGCGACCAGGGCAGCTCCAGCGCTTCGCGCGTTGGTGTCAGCGCGAGCCGATTGTTGCTGCGCTGCTGGCTGCGTTGCTGGTGATCGCTGTTGGATCGGCATGGCTGGCCGTCGATGCGAATCGCAGTCGACGCGCCGCCGAGCTCGCTGGTGAAGGTCAAAAGACGGAGGCTGAGAATGCGCGTCAGCAAGCTGAGAACGCCAAGCTGCAGGCGGAGCGGGCTCGGCAGGAATCGGTGACGTCGCAGCGTGTCAGTGACTTCTTGGTCGAGTTGTTCAAGGTTGCCGACGGCAGCACCTACCGGGGCACAACCGTAACTGCACGCGAAGTTCTGGATCAAGGCTATCGCCGCATCGAGCAGGAGCTGAGGGACGAGCCGGAGATCAAGGCGAGATTGATGGCTACCATGGGGGTCGTCTATCAACACCTCGGGTTGTTCGATCGAGCGAAGGAGATGTTCGCACAGTCGTTGCAGTTGCGCGAAACGCACGACGCCGGGCCACGCGAGTTGGCGGTGAGCCAACGCAATCTGGGCGAGCTGGCGCACTTTCGAGAGGACTTCGAAGCGGCCGAGCGGCGCTACCGCGAAGCCGAGGCGACCCTCGCCAAGGTCAATGTGGGGGCGGATCGCGACTACGCCAAAACGCTCGACTTGCTGGGCCGGGTGCGGCGAGACCAGGGCGACTTTGTCGGTGCGGAGGCCTACCACCAGCGATCGTTCGCGATGCGGCAGCAACTTGAAGACAACGCGCTCGACCTATCGGACAGCCACCAGAGCTTGGGCATGTTGGCTGGCTACCGCGGCGATGCGAAGGCAGCGCTGCCTCACTGGCTGGAGGCGATTGCGCTGTGCACCACGACACTGAGATCACTGGAGATGTAGCGGCCCTCGCGAGA
>CAXBFC010000179.1:0-14991 GCA_963974725.1 uncultured bacterium
TGCACGTCGCCCCCGACGGCACGTTGTTCGTTGCGGCCAATGGCCAATTCTGGCAGTGGACCACGACGTCCTGGTTGGGCCTCGGAGCCAACGGCGGCTACGGCAACACGATCAGTTGCTTTGCGAGCCTGCCCAATGGACAACTGCTCACGGGCAACGGCGGCACCGCCTTCTTCCTGCCGCAGCTGCCAATACCAGCCAGCAACCTGCAACGCTGGACGCCTGGCAGCACTGGCTCGACGGAGTTCGCGACCTTCGTTCCGGGAAGCGTCAAGGCGATGCTGCTCGAAGACGACGGCAGCGTGCTCATCGGCGGCAACTTCCTCGGCATCCTCGCCAATGCTCCGGCAACGACCTTCAGCCCCAACCCGTATCTGGTTCGCCTAGCGCCAACGTGCCCGGCCGCCGCCGTAGCCATTGGCGCCGGCTGCCTCGGTGCTGCCGGACCGGCAACACTGACGACCAACAGCGCACCGTGGCTGGGCAGCACCTACACCGCCACCGCTGCTGGCATGCCTGCCAACTCGATTGCAGTCGAGGTCCTTGGCAATACGCCGACCGTGCTGCCACTGCCACTGCCGTCGACACCCGGTTGTCAATTGCTGACGAACCCCATCGCCCTCGCGGTCATCCCGGCCTCGGCAGGCAGCGCGTCGACATCGTTCCTGGTGCCGAGTGCCGCGGCGTTTGTTGGCCTGCAACTCACCCAACAAGTCGTCGCACTGACCTTCCAAGCCACGGGCTTGCAAGCGGTCAGCACGAATGCGCTCAAGTTGACGATCGGGGCCCTCTAGACCCGCCGTTAGCCCCGGCGGCGGTCGGCTCGAATCAGGCACCGTCGCGACGGAGCCTATGCAAGCAGCTCGGGCAGCGGCCCGAGCTGATCGACTTCCTTCGCCAGCGCGAGGTCCGGCTGGCCAAAGTGATCTTGGGGCACTCCGGCGGCGTGGCACAGGGTCGTCAACCAGTTGCCAATCGTGCGATGGTTGCGACGGCCGTAGCGGGGATACGCAAGGTAGCGACCGGCGGTCTTGAGCTTGGCGCCGAGGTTGCCGAGCACCACCATCGGCCATTCGATCGCCGTCGAATGGTGCAGGTTGGAGTTGTCACTCAAGTAGACGATGACCGTGTTGTCGAGCATCGTGCCGTCGCCTTCGGGCACCGCGGCGAGGCGCTTCGCCATCGAAGCGATCAACTCGACATGGAACGTGCGGATGCGATTGCGGCACTGCTGCGCGGTTTCGGTGCCGTTGCTCGAACCGTGACCGATGCTGTGCACGGTCGGTGTGATGCCCAGGCCGGCGTAGGACGACTGCAGGTCATCGCAATGCAACGTCACGACGTTGCTGATGCCGGTAATCAATGCGGCCGTCGCCATGTCGAAGTGCGCATCAAGATGATGCGTCGCAACCTTGGAGGTGTATTTGTCGTTGAGCTCAGGCGCGTTGGCCTGCAACTGCGCCTGCATCGACACCAACTTGCGGCGCCGGTTCTTCAGCGTTTCAAAGCCATCGAGGTAGTGCTCGAGTTTCTCTTTCTCGGGGCCGGGCAAGCGACTGCGCAACTTCTTGATGTCGTCGGACATGAAGTCGAGCACACTGCCGCTGCGCTCATACTTCTTGGCAATGTCACCGGTGTCGACAATGCTGCCGAACAGGTTCATGTAGGCGATCTCCGGATTGCACTGGAATGGCAACTGCCGATTCTTGCCAAGCGCCGAGATCGCCGGGTAGGCCGTGCCAGCACCGCCAGTCCCCATCTTGAGTCCGATGTGGTTGAACACCGAGGGGAAGCGCTCGGACAAATGGCCATCGATCGTTGCAGCCGTTGGCGGCGTCTGCCCGGTCGCCTTGTATGCACCCAAAGCGCCGTAGAACGAACTGTGCCCGATGGTGCACATCTTGCCGCTCAGCCCCTGCAGGATCGCCAAGCGATCACGGAACGGTTCGAGCGCCAACAAGCTCGCAGGCAGCTTGCGACGCGCCAACGACTCGTCGATCAACTCATCCCCGCCGCGCGCAAGCCCGGCGGGTTCCAGGAAGTCGCCTTGCAAGCCACTGCCTTTGACCACGAATACGAACCGCTTGGGCAGATGACGCTTCGCATCGCGTCCGTCGAGCATGTGCAGGTGCCGCAAGAATGGCGCCAACGCCACCGAGCCGGCACCAAGGGATGCACCACGGAGAATGGATCGGCGGGTTAACAAGGGCAGCTGTCCTACTTGCGGTAGAGAAACGAATCCGAGGTCAATAACGATACCAGCAACTCCCGGAAGCTGCCGCCACTCTCTACGTAGGCCTTGTCCATCGCGAGCAACGTCTGGCTGTCGCGCAGCGCTTCGTTGCGGCCCATCCAGAAGCGGAACACGTGCCGGATAAACGACTGCCGGACCAACGGAGAGCGCGCCAGGCGCTCCATCATCTCGCGCACGTTGGCGACGCCCCCATCGAGCCCCCCTTCGCCAGCATTGCCATCGCCAGCATTGCCATCGAGGCCGTAGCCATCGGTGTAGTCAACACTGCCACGAGTATCGACCGGTTTGCCACGCTCTAGATCGCGGAATCGACCAACGTGATTGAACGCTTCGAAGGGCATCCCGAGCGGGTTCATCTTTTTGTGGCATTGCCAGCATTCGCTGTCATGCACGACTTCGAACCGCTGCCGCAGGGTCATCGTCTCGCTATCGGGAATGACCGCCTGCACAGTGATCGGCACATCCATGACATAGCCGGCCAGCAGCTTCTCGCGGATCCACTTGCCGCGCCGCACCGGGTCGTTGTCGAAGTTGCCCGAATGCGCGACCAACCAACTAGGCTGCGTCAACACACCACAGCGCTGGTCCAAGGGCACCTCAATCGGCGCCCCGCGCTGATGGTCGAAGGTCATCGGGTCCAAGTTGTAGCTCTGCGTATCATGGGCGAGTCGATACTTCTGCTCGCCGCCGGCACGCCGAATCTGCTTCTTGTCGTGCTTGCCAGACCAGTAGCTGACGAACACCTTGTTGGTCGTCAACAATTCGTAGAGCACGTCACGGTCTTCGCGCAGCACATGCAACACCAGCGCGTCCGTGTCGTACATCAGCCGCGTCGCGGTGTGGTTGCCGAACTGCTGGAAGCCTTCGCGCTGCTTGAAGTTGTCGACCTCTTTGAAGACGTCCTCGGCCTTGTGGTAGCCGAAGAACTCGCGAAAGAACTGCAGGATGCGCGGATTGCTGACCGACTGGATGTCGCGGTTGTGGTTTGGCGTCAGGTTGCGCGGTTTCGCAGCCAACAGGTGACGCACCGCAGCCTCGACATCCGCGCGAGTCTGCAGCTTGCCCTTCTGCATCTGCTGCGCCAACCAACCGTGACCGGGGTAGGCCACACGGTGGTCCTTGGTCAACGCCCTCTGAATCAGCGGCTCGACTTGCTTTTGGAACACATCATCCGCTTCGAAGGCATCGACACCAAACGGCGACGCATCGGTCAAGCTGTATTGCAGCGCAAAAACCAGCTCCAGCGGCGACAGCAGGCGGCGGCCGTGCTCATCGACATCCCCCAAGCCCATCTCCATGCGGTAGACGAACTCCGGCGAAATCGCGATCGCGACCAACACGGCCTGCAATGCCATGGTATGGCCAAGCGACGCGTTCTTCAGGAACAGGTCCTCGAAGTAGTGCTCGACTTCTTCGACGGATGGCACCCGACGCAAGAACAACTGAAAGCCCAATTGCAGCGCGTTGGCGAAAACGGCACGCGGTACCGCCGCCCGATGCTCCATCACGGCCCGGAACACGCGGGGAATGCGGCCGCGCAGTTCAGTACTTGTCGACACTTCTCCGCCGACGAACATGCCGTGGTTGTTGCCGTGCCGGCTGTCCTTGGTTTTGACCTCAGTCGTAATTGCCACCGGCTGTCCAACCGTCAGGATCTCGGCCATCTTCTCGGCATTGGTCAACAACGCTTCGAGGGACGACTGGTCCGCCGCGATGTCGGCGTAGTCAGTGATGCCCGACGCATGGTGCACGTATTCGTAGAACGGATTCGCGTAGCGCTCGTCGGCGAAGTAGCGCGCGGTGATCGGCTTGCCACGGTGCGGGCCATGCTGGATCTGGTGCAAGTCACCATTGCGGAACGCGCCGCCAATCTTGACCGAGTAGCGATGCTGCCGACCATAGTGACGCGCCCACAGTTGGGCGTAGATTCCGGGGCGCTGCCGCCAGAGGCGCGCTTCGGTGTAGGGCAGCTCCTTGACCTCACCTGAGAACAGCATCTTGTGATCGACGTAGTTGCCGTATTGCGGCAACCGCATCTTCTCCGCGAGATGGATGCCGCGCCCCTGCGCCTGCAAGCCTCGATCAATCCACTCAAGCAAGGCTCGACGAGCATCCCCCTTCGGTTGCTTCTTGGTGGTGCGCGGCGGCATCTCGTCGAAGCGCACCCGGTAGAACACGGCGCGCCACTGCTCGGCGGTAGGCAGGTCCTCAAACTCGCGCGACAAGGTGTCGAGGCGCAACTCGCCCTTCTGACGATCCGGGCCGTGGCAGCGCACGCAGTAGTTCGACAAGAATGCGGTTACTTGCTTACCGGCATCTTGTGCCGAGGCATCTGGTGCCGGCTTGTCATCCTGCGCGGGTAAGCTTGCCACTGTCGTCAGCAAGGTAGCGAGAAAACGACCGGGCATGCTCATGGCCTCACCAGGCATTCGGGGAGGGCCAACCGCAGCTCTCGCACCATGTCACTCGTGACCTCGGGACAGTCCCGCACGTCGAGATAGCGCAAGGACGGCATGCCGAGAAGCACCTGCAGCGCGGCTGTGTCGATGCCTCGACACCCCTTCAGCGTCAGCTCATGCAGGCGCAACGAAGCGATGCGCTTGACTCCCTTGACGGTCACGCCGTGGCAACCATCGAGGTGTAACTGGCGCAACGCGTGCAGATTGCTCAGGTGACGCAACCCTGCATCCCCGAGCTTGGCACAGCTCGCCAACGTCAGCCGGCGCAGATAAGGCATGGCCGCACACGCCACCAAACCCTCGTCGGTCAGCGCTTCGCAGTGCCACAGGTTGAGTTCTTCGAGTTTCGTCAGCGTCGCCAACTGCGCGAGTCCCGCACCGGTGATGTTGGCATTGTCGCACAGACCTAGATATGTCAGCCCCGTCAAGGATGCGACGTGAGCCAGCCCAGCATCCGACAACGCGCGGATGCTGCCGATATCCAACCATGCAAGCTCGGTCAAGCCACGCAACGCTTCCAGGCTGCGATCGGTCAGCACCAGACACTGGAACAGATTCAACGTTCGCAGCCCCCGCTTGTTCGGGATCGCCATGATCGCCGCATCGACCAGCCGCTTGGACTCGTGCAGGTCGAGGTGCACCAGACGCTGCGGCCACTGAAGTTGGTGCCCTTCGTGCCACCAACAGAACGCGAGTTCGAGGGTGTGCAGGTTGGGCAACTTCGCGAACAGACGATTGAAGCCCGGGTCCTTAATCTTGTGGCAACCGTAAAGCCGCAAGGTTCGAAGGTCGCGCAAGCCATGCAACGCGTCGAGGTGACGATCCTGAATCGCGTCACAGTTGTTGAGGTTGAGCTCTCGCAACTGCGTCAGCTCAGCAAGCCCATCACCGGTGAACGTCTTGTTGCCGCTGACGTCGAGCACGCGCAATGCGGACAGCGCAGCCAGGTGAGACACGCCCTCTACGACCCGCCCCGCGTTGGCGAGCGTCAACTTCTGCAACGACTGCATCCCGTGCAGCTGCTGCAGCGCGTCCTTGCTCAATCCTTGGCACCGAGTCAGGTCGAGCTCGGTCGTGGTGATCGCGGCAGCGACCTGCGCGAAGTCGCGGTCGGTCAGGCGATGACGCAGCTTGTGCACCAGCGCCTGAGCCTCCGCTGGACTGGCCTGGCCGGCCGCGCACACCAGAAGTAATGCAGCGCCGGCCACCGCATGAAGGATGTGCATGGCCGTCAGGCTAACCGGCGAGCTCCGGCTGCGCTATTCGCCGCCGTGCTCTTCGTCGCCTTCGAGTTCGAGGAACTCGAGCAGCGCCGCTTCTTCCTCGTTCTGCATCCAACTCGGATCGGGATGATCCGGGTCGATGTCGACCTGGATGTTTTGCGTCATCTCGACGCCATCGACGGTCAGGCGCGCGGTGTAGACGCCGAGTCCGACGCGACTGCCACCGCGACGGCGGTAGAACTGGATCGCGCGCTCGCTGGCGCCATCCGGAATCGCAACCGGGCCGCGCAGGTTCCAAGCAACGCGGTGGAAGCCAGCGTCTCCGGAAGCCTCGATCGTGCGCACACCCTTGCCACTGCTATCGAGGATCTCGAGCTTGATCGACTTGGCCTTCTTCTTCAGGTGGTAGGCAAGTTGCGCACCATCAGCGGGATTCTCGCCGGCAAAGCGACGAGCGGTGTCGCCGCTGCCCATGCCACTGCGCCAGATCACCGCCGACACCGGCTTGTAGAAGTGGGCGTCCTTCGCCATGACCTTCTTGGTCATCTGACGGATCTCGTTGACGCTGCCAATCCACAGGCTGCGACCGTGCGTGGCAGCGACGACTTCGCCGGACGGAACGTTGAGCGCAAATGCATGCACCGCGACCGTCGGCAAGCTGCCGTTGAAACGCGTCCAGTGCTCGCCGCGGTCGATCGTCACGAACGTCTGGAACTCGGTGCCCAGGTAGAGCACGTTTTCGTTGACCGGATCTTCCTGGATCGTGCGGGTCGAACCGGCGCCTTCGGGCAAGGTCTTGCCGAGCGAGCGCCAGGTTTCGCCCTTGTCCTCGGTCATCAAGATGTAGGCAGCATCGTCATCGCTGCGGTGGCCATCGAGCGTCACGTAGGCGCGCTTGGCATCGAAGCTCGAAGCGACCAACTCGCTGACCCAACGCGGGCCGGGAACCAGCTTGCTGATCGGCTGCGAATCGGCCTTGCCCGCGACCGGCACGCCGTGCGCGGCGACCGAGGCATCGTTGGGGCCGCGCAGGAACGCGTCGATCGGGCTCTCGGATTCCGAAGAATCCACGGGCTCGTCGACGGCCGCCTCGGTCGGATCCAGCTCTGGCGTCGCAAAGCAATCCGTCCAGTTGGCGCCACCGTCATGAGTCACCCACAACGCACCATCATCGGTGCCGACGTAGACGATGTTGGCGTCCTTCGGGGACTCCGCCAGCGCCGTCGCCGAACCGCGATCGGTGTTGGTGATATTCGGCGAGATCGCCAACATGTTGGCGCCACGGTTCAACGACTTGAACACGCGACTGCCGGCCGTGTAGACGATCTTGCTGTTGTGACCCGACAGGATGTACGGCGTCTCCCAGTTGTAGCGGATGCTCTCGCCCTTGTCGCCGCGACCACCGCGCAGGCTGCCGCGCTGGCTGTTGCTCAGGTTGCGCCATCCCGGAGGACCGTTTTGGCTTTGGCTGTAGACGACGTTCTTGTCGTCGGGATCGACCAAGCAACGGAAGCCATCGCCGCCGCCAACCCGCACCCAATCGTGGTTGCGCGCGCCAGTGCCGGCGGTGCGGCTCGGGCCGCCCCAACTGCCGTTGTCCTGCAGTCCGCCGTAGACGCGGTAGTTGCGGTCGGCGCTGACACCGACGTGGTAGAATTGGCCGATCGCCACGTGGTTGAGCTGATCCCAGTTCTTGCCCGCGTCGTAGGTGACGTGGATGCCACCATCGCAGCCGTGGATGATGTGGTTGCCGTCGTTCGGATCGATCCACTCGGCGTGGTGGTCGACGTGCATGCCGCGACCTGCGTTGCCTTCGAAGGTCTTGCCGCCGTCGGTCGAACGGTAGAGCGACGTGCCACAAACCATGATGTTGTCGCTGTTGCTCGGGTCGATGCGAATCTGGCTGTAGTACATCGGCCGCGGGTTCAGCGAGTTGATGCGCTGCCACGACTCACCACCGTTGGTCGACTTGTAGATGCCGCCGTACTCATGGCCGTCCTTGCCCTGCAAGTCCTGCAGGTTGCCGGCCTGGCCACCGAGCGTGCCGGTAAACGGGGAACGGGCACCCTTCGGGTAGGTACCGAACTTGATCGTGATCTTGTGGTCCTTGCGGTCGCGAACCACCGCGAGCTCGGCTTCGTCGCCAGCCTTGAATTGACGGCATTCGCGCTCGAAATCTTGCTGCGTGTTGACGCGCTTGCCAGCGATCGAAAGCACGACGTCGTCCTTCTTCAGCCCTGCGGCCTTCGCGGGCGTATCGACCGGCTTCTTGGCCTTTTCCTCCGACTCGGCTGCGGGTGGCGCACCGCGACCACCACGACCACCGCGACCGCGACCAGCGCTACGCGGCTCCACCGAGGTCACCTTGACGCCAGCATCCGCCGGCGCGACCGTTGCCCCGTGGTAGGGCGCGTTCTCCGGCTGCTTGGCGATCATCTCGCTCTCGACCACGGCCATCAGGACGTTCGGGTCCTTGCGGTAGTAGTCAATGCCAATGCGGCCGAGGTTGCACGACGGCAAGCCGTTCTTGACGCGCATCCAATTGGTGCCGCCATCCGTGGTCTTCCAAATGCCGCCACCGGGACCCCAGCGCTTCGCCGGGTCGTTGGTGTCGAAGCCATCACGCTTGCGCTCGTAGGTCGCGACCATCAGCGTGTCGGGCTCGGTCGGATGCATGTCGATGTCGATCACACCAGTGACGTCGTCGACGTAGAGCACCTTGTCCCAAGTCTTGCCACCGTCGGTCGTCTTGTAGAGACCGCGATCCTCATTGGGGCCATACAGGCGACCGAGGGCCCCGACGTAGACGATGTCGGGGTTGGTGTGATGGATCGCGATCCGCCCCGTCTGGAACGTGCCTTCGAGGCCCATGTGCTGCCACGTCTTGCCGCCATCGATCGACTTGTAGGCGCCGTTGCCGTAGCTGACCGAGTTGCGCGGGTTGTTCTCGCCAGTGCCAACCCAGACGACGTTCGGATCCGATTGCGAAACCGCAACCGCGCCGATCGAAACGACCTTTTCACGATCGAACTGGTGTTCGAAGGTGATGCCATTGTTGGTCGTCTTGAGAAGACCACCGGAAGCCGTCGCCGCCCACCAAGTGCTCGGCTGCTTCTCGTAGACGGCAAGCCCGATGATGCGGCCTCCCATCGTTGCCGGCCCAATGCTGCGCCATTGCAGCTGGTCGGCCCACGCTTGTGGCAATTCTTGACTGATGGTGGACGAAGCAACAGCGAGAGCTGCGCCTACGGCAAACAACGAACGATACATACGGTTGGGTTCTCCGGGGGGATGCAAACAGAGGGTCGAGTGTAGCGTTCATCGGCACTGAGCCCCCTCTGTGCCAAGCGCCAAGCCCCATAGGCACATACGTGTCACAACCATGATCGCCGAACCGCAACCAGTAGGACCCGGCGGCCAAGGCAACCGCTACTCGAGCAATCGCAACATCGCGCGTCCCATCGCGTCCCCGATCAAGAAGTAGCTCTCCGCGTTGCCAAACCAGTGGTGGCCATGGCCGGTATTCGGCGAATCTTCCGGCTTGCGCAAGAAGGCGCGGGTCGGCACGAACACGGCGGGGCCGCCTACATCCTGGTGTTCGACCCCAGCTCGCTGGGCGCTGCGGAAGACCTCGTGGTCGGCGTTGCCGGTTTCGACGACGACCACCGGTAGCTTCGGCGCCGCCAGGTCGCGGCGCACGTCGTGAATGAGGTGCACGAGATTGGCTTCGTAGGCAGCGGTCGCCTTGGCATCACACATGTCGTTCCAACCTTGGAACCAGACGAAACCGGATAGTTGCGGTGTGTGCTTGGCAAACTGCGGGAAGTTCTTGGCGATCGACGCGATGGCCTCGCGGTATTCGGCGATCATGCGCGTGTAGTAGGGTCCGGTCGCCCCCTCGGCACGTGGCGGCCGAAAGTCCTGCGCGAGACTGTTGCCACCCCACGCGGTCTTGATCAACAACACCGGGTCGTCGAAGTGCTCGCCAACGACGTGGCCAAACTGCAACTCCGGCCCAAAGTGATGCAGCCCGTCGTAGACCGCGTAGCCGATCGATAGCTCACCCACTTTGAGTCGCTCGCCACCGGCGCGATACCAGACGACCACGTCCGATCGTTTGGTCCACTTGCGATCCTGGTCGCGCAGATGTTGGTAGCGCTGCTTGTGCTTAGCGTTCGCCAGAACGTGCTGCAGCGTGCCGCGGCCACCGTTGTAGTGCTGCTCGTGATCGAGGTCGACGACCGCTTGCCCTTCCATGTTGGATTGGCCAGCGAGCAAGAAGACGCGCAGGCTTGGTGGCGCCTGCTTGCTTGCCGGTTGGTCCTGGCTCGCGAGGCAAGTAGAGAGAGCGCCCAACGCCGCGGCGCGAACGAGCGACAACATGCGAATGCAAGTCATGAGCCACCGAGCATAGCTCGACGGTGGCCGGCGACACGCTAGACCTGTGCATGCATGGTAGGATCTCGCCGATGGCGATTCGCAACCTGCTGCTGATGACCTGCCTGCTCGCAGCCTGCTCGAGCGCTCCAATCACCCCGCTCGAAGCCGACAACCTCGCGAGCCCTTGGCCGCACGCCGCACCGAGCATCGATGCCCTCGACCCGGAAGCGATTTGGAGTGCTGGCGACTACGTGCGCTATCGAGTCGAATCGAATGCCACGGGCGAACGTCGCGAATGGCAACTGGAGCTTGCATTGCCCGAGCTCCCGCCGGAGATCACCGCGGCGCAGTATCCCGGATTCATGCGCTACGCCGACCCAGCGAGCGGCACCGTTCGCATGCGCAACGCGTTTGCCAACTCGCTCTCCAATGAGAAGCCCGGCAGTAGGGCGTTTCGCTACGTGCGCGACGCCGACTATCGCGTGACCTGCACGCGGCTCGACGGCACGGGCTCGTTCGTCATCACAGTGCCGATGCAAGCGCAAGCTCACGTCTGGCAATCGACCGTCGACGCGAAACCTGGCTTGGGTTTGAGCTTTCTGTTCCGCGTGCTGATGCAGGTCGATCGCCTGATGGAAGAGTTGCTCGACATCGTGCGCCCGCCCAGCATGCTGTCCGTTCTTAGCAACGGCATGAAGGTCTATGTCGACCTGGAACTGCAGCAACCGGACCCCCTCGAAGTGATCGAAGTCGAGACACCAATCGGACGCGTTCCGGCCTTCTGGTTGCCGGCCACGATCACCGCGAACGGACAACCGGCGCTCAACTGCCGCTTTCTGATTACGTGGATCCAATCGCCGCTGCTGTTGCCTGTCGGGGTCTTGCGCATTGAGGGCCATCACCCGGACAACCAGGACAAACGCATCGTCGCACACTTGATCGATGCGCGCCGTGGCGACCCAGATGCAGCCACGAAGCGCAGCAACGAACTTGGTCCACCCGGGATTCACCGCGGCATGACCGAACCAGAGTTCTTGGCACAGGCGGGCAAACAACCGATCCAGCGGTATCGCCTGCATCACCCACAACGCAACGAGTCCGTCGACTTGCTGGTTGTCGATCTCGACCAACCGTGGGGCCGCTACGTCGCCGTCTTGTGCAGCGGCAGACTCGTCTACGGCTGCCACCCCGGCTGGGTCCATTCCTACCTGCGCTACCGCGATTACGATGTCACGAACGGGCCGTATTCGAAACACAACCAGGTATCGATCGACGACCGGGGCGGAGCCTGACCCGCTGTTACACATGGAACTTTGACCACCCCACGGCTGCACGGCCGAATCCCCCACATCATCGGACGGTTGCGGTTACTCTCTGCCGGCTAGCAACAGACCGCGAAGCTCACCCCTGGCCTTCGCGCCTTCGGCCACCAAGAAGAAGAGGTACCGTGCGTTATCCGAGTCTCTCGTGCAGTCTGCTATTCCTCGCCGCCGTCGCTACGGCATCTTCGGCGCGAGCCCAGTGGGTCAGCTTCCTAGACCAAACATCTACCCGCCTGGTCGCCCCCGCCAGCTTGGTCAAGGATGACCAACAAGAGAAGGACTATGCTTGGGGCGACCTGGACAAGGACGGCGACATCGATCTCGTGATCGTGCGCAAGAGTCCATTCACTTCGGGTGGCCACTTCCCGAACGTCTTGCTGATGAACGAGGGCGGCGTGTTGACCGATCGTTCGGCGACGCTGACGACGGCAATTGTGGCCGGCAGCACGGGCTTCCTCGATGCGACCAATGACCGCGACGTGGTCATCGCCGACGTCAACGGCGACTCCTGGGACGACGTCATCACGTGCACGACGCTGACGTCGAACCAACCGCAGTACATTCGCGTGCCGCGCGTCTACATCAACATGGGCAACAGCGGCGGCGTCTGGCAGGGCCTGCTCTACGACGATGCACTGCGTATCGACGACACTCCCTGGAACGGCGACCAGCGCTTCTGCTCCGTAGCTGCCGGTGACGTCGACGGCGACGGCGACATCGACCTCTACTTCGGCGACTACGAGCAAGGGGGCAATCGCCCCAGCGACATCAACGATCGGTTGTTGATCAATGACGGCACTGGCTACTTCACCGATGAGTCCGCGGCGCGCATGAGCACGGTCATGCTGGAGTCGTCGTTTGGCATGAAGGTCGAGATGGTCGACATGAACATGGACGGCAAGCTCGAAATCCTCAAGGACGACGCGCTCAACGCGCCGCAAGGCATCTCGATCAGCCACAATGACACGGCGACCGAGGGCATCTTCGGCACCTACCAAATGGCGTACAACCTGACGCCGTACCATTTCAGCACCGGCGACCTCAACAACGACAATCTGCCGGACATGATCGTCAGCGACGACGGCCAAGACCGCTACATCCTCAACCAGACCACCACGGTTGGTCAGGTGCCGGTGCCATTTTCGCCAACGATCGCATTCACCTACAGCGGTGGCGGCAGCGACGACGGCTTCGGTGGCAACAACCTGATCGCCGACCTCGACAACGATGGCTGGCAGGATGCGATCATCGCCGATGTTGACGTCGACATCAGCGGCTGTAACCGACGCTGCCACATCTTCCGCAACCTCGGCAACGCGCCAAACATCACCCTGCAGGAGCAAACCATTGCCGGCCAAATCGTCGGCGGCATCACGCCGGCGGCCATGCAAGGCACGTTTGACGTCGCGGTGTTTGATATCGACGGCGACGGCTGGAAGGACATGGTTGTCGGTCGCTGCACCGGCACCGAGATCTACATCAACGATCCGCCAACCGGCATCACGTTTGGCTACGCCGGCGGCCTGCCGTCGATGATCCAACCGTCGACGCCGGCAGACGTCACGGTCGACATCACTGGTATCGGTGGTCTGACCACGGTACTCGGCACCGGCCAACTGCACTACTCCGTCAACGGAGCTGCATTCCAGTCCGTTGCGATGACCGAAAACGGCTCACTGTTTAGCGCGGCGCTGCCAGCCATGGCGTGCGCCGACGCCGTGCGCTTCTACGTCAGCGTGCAAGCGAGCAACGGCCAAACCTACAACGATCCACCGGTCGCGCCGGCAGGCTTCTACGAAGGCCTGGCCGCCAACGCAGTCAATACGATCTATCAGAACGACTTTGAGAGCAACTCGGCCGGGTGGACCGTGATCAACGGGCCCGGCTTGAGCAACGGAGAATGGCAACGCGCCGATCCCAACGGCACGATCAACTTCGGCCAGATCGCCGCACCATTCACCGACGCCCAATCGGGCATCGCCGACACCTGCTTCATCACCAAGCAGGGTGCGTTGGCAGAGTCCGCCGGACTTAACGATGTCGACGGCGGCCCGACCGACTTGATCTCGCCGGCCCTCAACTACGACGGTTCCGACGGCACCATCACGTTCCAAGCCTGGCTCTACTCGTCGCTGACCGGCTCGGACACGATGGAAATCGATGTCACCGGCGACGGCAGCAACTGGACCAACGCCATGACGATCACGGCGCAAACCGGCGGCTCGCCCAACCACACCAACCAGTGGCGCCAGTATTCGTTCCGCGTTGGCGACTACATCACGCCGACGGCGACCGTGCAGGTGCGCTTCCGCGCCCAAGATGTTGGCGCGCCGCACATCGTCGAAGCCGGCATCGACCTGTTCCGCGCCGAGAAGTTCGATTGCACGGTATGCCAACAGACCTTCCCCACGGCGACGGTTGGACCGGCAACGCTGACCATGTGCGGTGGCGACCTGTCGCCCGGCACCAGCACGACGCTGGCTGTCGTTGGCATGCCGGCGCTGACCAGCGGCCTGTTGGTGTTCGATGGGTTGCCCGCGCCGACGCCCTGGTATGGTGGCGAGCTGATTTCGCCGGCGCCGGTGATCTTTGGCAACATCTTCGCGAACGCCAACGGCGACTTCCTCGTGCCGCTGTCCATCGGTGGCATCCTGCCGCCTGGATTCTCGCTGTATGTGCAAGCGCTCTACAGCGACAGCAGCCAAACACAATTGGTTGGCATCACCAACTCGTTGAAGGTCACGTGGAACTGATACTGCTGCCCTGACGACCGGGGGCCCGACAGCCCCCGGGATCTGAATCCCAGCCTCCGGGCCTCTGCATTTGGCTCCGCGCTGCGCACCGATTGTGTCGCGGTTGCGTTCCGAGCCGCGCCGCGCTGGCAACTGACGCGCGAAGCCGCATACACTTGGGCTCCTGCGCAGTTTTCGCGCAGCCATCCGGAGCCCCACCTTGCAATACAACCGCCTCATTGCCACTGCCGCGCTACTAGCGTTCGCAGCATCTACGCCCGCTCTCGCGCAGCAGACCGAGAAGCCGAGTGCTTCCGGCAGCGTCCGGGTCACGCCGTCCGAGCTGACAATTCCGGTCGGCGGCACCGCGCAGCTTGCTGGCGAGATCCTCGATGTGGGTGGCCGGCCTGCCGAGGGCTCGTTGATGTATATCTCTCGCAATCGTCGCGCGGTGCGCGTCAGTCGCACCGGCGAAGTGACGGCAACGAAACCGGGCAAGTATGAGGTTCTGGTTCGCGCCGTGCTCGCATCCGGCCGCGGCCCCGAAGCGACCGTTGTGGTCACCGTGCCGCACCCCGAGCCCGCGGCGATCAAGGTGCACAACGCCCCGACCAAGCTCTA
>CAXBFC010000180.1:0-14940 GCA_963974725.1 uncultured bacterium
GATGCGGTGCAGTGGGCTCGCACCTACCGCGAAACCAGCGCACAGCGCGCGGCAACTTGTCCGGTGCTTGTTGGACAACCGTTGCCGGGCAATCCTCGCGAAGCGTATGAGCGGGTTGGTCTCACGGTGTTGGCATTGAATGCTGCCGAACGTCAGCAGCTGCGCACGTTCGCGGAAGGTCGCGCCGAGAGTGACCAGCAAGCGCTCGATTTGGTCGCGAAGCTGCCTGCAGATGCACTACGTCTGCTGCGGCAGTCTGCTCGCATGGACGGCACGATGTTCTCGGCGGGCAATCTTGGCCGGCGTGACGCGGCGGGGGCATTCCTCGATCAGCACCTGATGCTCGATGCAATATTGGTGCTGTCACGTCACGCGGCATCCGAGTCGGAGCGTGTGCACGCGTGGCTCGACGCACTCGCATGCGGGTGGGATTTGGCTGGTTCCGAGCTTCCGGTCTACAGTCTGGTCGGCTTGACCGTGGTTGGTAGGGCGATGGATGTCGCCGATGACCAGTGGTTGCAGGAGTTGTCACCCAAGACTCTGCGCGAGGTTTGCGATGCCTTGGCAGCAGTCGACGCGGCGACGCCCGTTCGCGTCGATCTGGATTCGCTGATCGCCGACATGGTGTTGCTGGTCGACGAAGCAGAAGAACTGCAGCCGAGCGATATCGGTCTGCGTTCGATCTATCAGGCGTGGCAGAACGGGTTCTCGATCGAGGGTGAGGCAATCGAACGCGTGAGTCGCGCCATCGAGCAGGTGAAGGCGTTTCGCGATGCGACGCCGCCCGCTGAGGAGTGGGCGAGCCGCCGCGAACGGTTGCAGCGTCTCGTCAAAGACGACGAGCTCTGCAACTCGGACATGATGTGGGGCTACCTCAGCTTCGTTCTGGAATCCGAGCAGAGCCGACGCGAGTGCGTCGCGTCCGTGCGCGTTTTGCGGATGGCGTTGGCCGAACGGTCCGGTGAGCGTCTCGCCTTGCGCGATCCGCTTGGCGCAGGGGTGATCCAGGTGGAACGTCAGGGAGAAACCGTGCGGATCTTCTGTGCGGCCGGTAAGCCCGAACGTCGAGTCGTTGTCAAATAGGCGGCCAGGACGTTGCTTCGCGTGACGGCCACTAGGCAATTGCTGCCACGGAGATTGGCAGCACTGCCCACTCGCGGCACGATGTAGCGATGATCACCAAGCGGATCGTTGGATGGAGCGTTGCGGCGCTGGGGTTGGTGGCGTTGGCCGCGTGCAGTGCTGCAGGCGATGAGCGATCTGGGCCTTCATCAACGGGGTCTCCGGCAACGGGGTCTTCATCATCGGGCGCCGGCTTGTGCGTCGACCCGGCGGTCGCAGCGGCCAAGCCGACCCAAGACTTCGCCAAGGCCGATCCCGATTCCGGGGTCTTTGGCCGCGTCGAAACCCATGCAGGCATGCGGGTGCTGCGATTGTGGGGCACTCCCGAGCAGCGCGGCTATGCGCACGGTTTCCTGCTGGCGGACGACATCCAGGCGATCATGGGGCAGGAGTTCGAGGCGCGCTTTGCCGAGACGCCGGCGTTGTTGGCGCAGGCGCGTGCTGCGGTGCCGCGCTTGATCGAATACCCGGACGATGTCGTCACCGAGCTTGAGGCGTTGTGGCAGGGCGTCTTGAAGCGCAAGGTCGACCGCACGATGCCGAAGCTCGGCCGCGAATTTGACAAGACGGACCTGTTGGTGGCCAACGCCCTGGATGTGTTTGGGTTGATGGGTTGCAGCAGCTTCACGGTGTGGGGCGAGCAAGCTGTCGGCGGTGGCGTATTGACGGCACGCAACTTTGATTGGCCGTTGACGGGCGCGCACATGCTCGACCACACGTTGCTGATCGTGCAGACGCCTGAGGACGCGATGGCAACCGCGTCGGTGTCGTGGCCGGGATACGTTGGTGCGGTGACCGGCATCAGCTTGGACGGCGTGGCTGCCTATCTGCACGTCGGCAGCGCCAAGTTTTCGATGCCGCAACCGTCGTCGTGGCCCTCCGCGGTGGCCACGCGAGAGATCCTGCAGTCGGGTGCCCAAGGCGCGGCTCGTCTTAAGAAGGCCGAAGAGCTGCTCGAATACACCAGTCCACCGATTGGTTTCATGACGCACGTGGTGTTGCCGGGCGAGATTGCGGAGGGCCCGCCGGTCGCGGTGTTCGAAACCAACGCGGCGGACACCGTGGTCGGCAAGGAAGCTGGGGGACCGTTCGTGGTCACCAACCACTTCCGCACGCGCAAGGATGGTCGTATGGCTTCGCGCGATAGTACCGGTCGCGAAGCAGAAATGACGAAGGGCATCGCTGGCTGTATCGCAGTGGATGATCGCTCGATCGATCCGGATGAGGCGTGGCGCATTCTGCAGTCGGTTGAAGCGTCGGGTGGTCGATTCTTCGGCACGCTGCACTCGTTGGTCTACCGCCACGACCCATGGCACTTCGAGTTGCGGGTCGCGGACGAAGGCGAAAATGGCATCGTGGGGGCGCCCAGCAGTTCGCGGCGCTACCGCCTGACCGAGCGTCAGCTGTTTGGGGATGCCGCGCCGTATGCGCGGAGCACGGTGCCGAAGGGCACGCGAACCTACCTGGCTGCGGCGCGCGAGGATGGCCGTTGGGAGTTCGCATATCCCGATGGCGAGCAGCGCCATCAGGGCGAGGTCTGGATCGAGATCGGCCAGAACGTGCAGTTCGTCGTTCGCGCCGCGCCGAACGCCAAGCACAACGAGCGTTTCGTGCTACCGGCGGCTCGCGTCGACCTGGAGGTGCTGCCGGATCGTTACCAGGCGGCGTGGTTCAAGCCCACCAAGACCGGTGACTACCAGATCATGCCGCCTGCATCCGGTCGCGACGGAGCCAAAGCTGGCGCGGTGGCGACCCTGCATATCGTGGACGCAGAGACCTGGGCGACCAAGCCCTGGCTGCACTAGCGGCAGCGGACCGCCGTTGGGCGTTTGTGCGTGCGGCAGAACACGCCATCGCATGGGCGTTGTCAGATCACCAGACTTCGCAGTGCCGCTCGGTCGATACGGGGCTACCATTCTTCGCTCGAATCTCGGTCCGCGCCCTCGCTCATGAACGAAGTCTCCGAACGGAAAGTGCCACTGGGCATGTTCCTTGGCATTGCCGTCCTGTCGGCATCTCTGCTCGCCTTTCAGGTGTTGTTGACCCGTGTGTGCGCACTGCGGCTCGCGTTCCATTTCGGCTTCTTGATCATCTCGAACAGTCTGCTCGGCATCGGTGCCAGCGGCTCGTTCTTGACGCTGTTTGAGGGCAAGTGGCGCAAGAACCCGGAGAAATGGATTTGGGGATTCAGTGTGCTCTACGTCATCAGTCTGTTGGCGACGTGGCAGTTTGCGCGTAGCTGGCCGATGCCCGAGCAGTTGAAGTTTGCCGACTTGAGTGGCGAGCAATTCCTGCAGTTCGCGATCTACAACCTCGGGTTGGCGGTTCCGTTCTTCTTCGGTGGTGGTGCCGTTGGTTTGATCCTGTCAGCCTACAGCCACCGGGTGAACACGGTCTACGCCAGTGACCTGGTCGGCGCGGCGCTCGGTTGCCTGCTGTGCCCGCTCTTGCTGTGGCCAGTTGGCGCCGGCGGCACGCTGTGCGCGGTGGTCATCCTCGGTGTGATCACGGTTGCGTTGGTCGCGCCGAGTTCGATCAAGCGGCCGATGATCATTGCCGCCGCGGTGCTGACGGTTGCCTTCGCCGCGTGGATGCCATCGTTTGATTCGCAGTTCCCGGTGCCCGGCAAGAAGCAACTGCAGATTCTGCAGAGCCAAGGCATGAGCCTCGATGGTCCGCATGAATACTCGCGCTGGAGTGCCAACAGCCGCATCGATGTGATCAAGAGCCCGTTGCCGTTCTGGCTGGCCTATGGCGTCAGCGAGAAGGATCGTGGCTTCGCGCTCGACAAGGCCAACAAGGAGGCGATGGGCCTGCAGAAGTGGATCATGCAGGACGGAGATGCGGGCACGTTCGTGACCGACTACTCCAACAGTGAGCTTGGCCAGAAGTATCTGAAGCGCACGCTGTATGGCCTGAGTGCTTCGATCAAGAAAGGCACGGGCCCGCGAGTGTTTGTGATTGGTGTCGGCGGTGGCCCAGACATTTGGGTTCACAAGCTGACCGGCGCGAGCGCCATCAAGGGCATCGAACTCAATCAGGGGGTTCTCGAAGCACACGAGACGGTTGCCAAGGAATACTCGAGAGGCATTACCGAGGATCCAACCATCACCTTGGTGTGTGATGAGGGGCGCTCCGCATTGATGCGGGATGAGTCGGAATACGACATCATCCAGATGACTGGCATCGATACGTGGACCTCGCTCGCCTCGGGCGCCTACGTGCTGGCGGAGAACTATCTCTACACGGTCGAAGCCGTGCAGCAGATGTATGAGCATCTGAGCGAAGGTGGCCTGCTGCAGATCACGCGCATGGGCGCGGACATGGAGCGGTTGCGCCTGCTGGCCAACATCAACCAGGCGTTCCTCAACATGGGGCGCACGGACTTCAAAGAGTCCGTCGCGGTGGTCACGGCGCAAACGGATCAGTTGACGTCCGTTCTGATCCGCAAGGGCGCGTTCCCTGAGGCTGAGATCAAGCGGTTTGAGGGCTTCCTCGACGAGACTGGTCACGGCCGTCTCTACCTGCCCACTCGTCAGTTGCAGAACCACATCGTCGAGCGCTTCATCAAGGATGACGATAAGGAGAAGTTCATCGACGAGTTCCCGCGCAACATCTCGCCGACGACGGACGACCAGCCCTACTTCTTCAACTTCACCCGCTGGGATGCGCCGAGTGAGCAGCAGCTCAAGGTGTTGGATGAGGCGACCGAAGTGTCGCAGGGCAGTCCGAAGCTGCTTTGGTGGCAGTTGCTGTTCTCCTCCGCAGTCGCGTTGTTGCTGATCGTTGTGCCACTGCTATTCAAGCGCGGCACGGCCAAGTCGGCACACGCGGGTCGCTTCTTGATCTACTTCACCGGGATTGGTGTCGGCTTCATCTTCTTGGAGATCGCGCTGATGCAGAAGCTGACGTTGCTGCTCGGCCAGCCGCTCTACTCGATCGTGGTGACGCTGTTCTCGATCCTGATCTTTACCGGCATCGGTAGCTTCATCTCTGGTCCGCTGCTGAAGGGTGGGGTCATGATGTCGCGCATGATTCCGGTCGGCATCGCGATCGTGACGGTTGCGATCGTCATGTTCAGCGACCAGATCGTGGCTTCGGTGATCGCCGAAGACCTGACCACGCGCGCCTTGGTCGCTGGTGCGATGACGGCGCCGTTGGCCCTGCTGCTCGGCATGCCATTCGCTCACGGTGTTGGTTTGCTGCGCAAGCTGTCGCCGAGCTTTGTGCCATGGGCGTGGGCCGTGAACGGTTCGGCCAGTGTTGTCGGCTCGGTGTTTACCGTCATCGTATCGATGAACTTCGGGTTTAGTGCCGTGCTGATCGCCGCGATCGGCATCTACGCGATCGCGTTCATGGCCGTGGATAAGTTGGCGCGCGAATAGCCTTCCGGCCTGCCGCTGGCAGGACCGATCTGCCCCCGAAGTATCGCGAATGCGCTATGGTGGCCCCATGGCGATACGCGTACCAGCGCTCGTTCTACTGACGGCGGCGACCGCGTTGGCACAGGCGCCACCGGGGTTCAAGACCTACGAAAACAAGCTCTCCAAGCTGACGTTCTGGTATCCGACGGCCTACAAGGAAGTGCCGTTGCCGCCAACCGAGCAGGTGTTGGTGGCGAAGTTCGTGCTCAAGAAGACGCCGCGCGAATTGCGCAAGCTCGACAAGCGGCTGGTCAAGGCGGCCAACATGCAGGTCAGCGTGTTCTTGTTCGATACCGGCACCGCCCCAGTCACGACTGGCGGCAATGGAACCAATGAGGGCGGGGGCACCAAAGAGCGCGGACCATCGACGGTGCGCGAAGCGATGGAGAAGCGCAGTCGCGTCACGTCGTGGGAGCAATTCCAGCAGCGCTTGGGTTGGCCGCTGTCGGCCGATGCCGGCGACAAGGATGCGTTCCAGATGGGGCCGCGGCGGTTTACGCGCGAACACTTGGTGTTCGGCCGTCTGGTGCGCAAGCAAGTTGGCGGCAAGGTGTATGGCGTCTACGGCCACACGATCGAGCCGCACAAGGACAAGCTCGACAAGATCATCGACACGGTTGCCAAGAGCCTCGAGCTGCGCGACCTGAGCGTCAGCACCGACGCGGCGACGAGTCGCATCGACCGCATCTATCGCAGGAGCAAGTATGGCGCGATTCCGTGGCGCAAGAAGATCCGCAGTCGGTTGGCTAAGGGCTGGCACGCGGTCGATACCGACAACTACCTGATCGTTCACCACACCAAGAACAAGGGCCTGATCCGGAATATCGCGCGCGACATCGAAGCGATGCGCACGTTCTACATGGGGCTGTTCCCGCCGTCGGGCAAGGTCGACAAGGTCTCGGTGCTGCGCCTGTGTGCGACCAAGGACGAATACCATCAATACGGAGGGCCGCCGAACACGGGCGGCTACTGGCATCCGGGCAACGAAGAGTTGGTGCTGTTCGACTACTCGTACACCCAGAAGACGATGTCCGCGCAACAGAAGGAGGCGATGGGGGGCCGCAAGCTGTCGAGCAAGGACTCGATGCTGGTGCTGCGGCACGAGGCGTTCCACCAATACATCTTCTACGCGATCGGTGAGTTCTCGCCGCACGACTGGTTCAACGAGGGCTACGGCGATTACTTCTCCGGCGCCGTCGTGCATCCGAATACCGGCCGCGTGCGCCACATCGATCCAAGCCCGTGGCGCATCCATCGCGCCAAGGACATGTGCGAGCACGGCACCGGTTTCCTGCCGCTCCAGAAGATCCTGAAGGCCGAGCGCGCCGTGTTCTACAACCGCTCCCGGGTCGCCGACTACTACGCCGGTGCGTGGTCGTTCGTCTACTTCCTCAAAGAGAGCAAGGAGGCGGCGGCGCATCCGCAGTGGTCGAAGATGCTGTCGACCTACTTCAACGGCGTGAAGGACCACTACCAGCGGGAGCTCAAGCAAGCTGGCGCCAAGCCGAACTTGCGCGACAAGCAGGTCGCCGGCTTCAAGGCGCGGAAGAAGGCCCTGGACGAGACGCTCAAGGGCATCGATTTGCCCGAACTGGAGGAAGTCTGGCGTAAATGGGTGGTCGACATGAAGGACCCGTGGCCCAGCTTGCGCAAGAAGCGCAAGAAGTAGTATCAGGGCGGGGGTGCGCGACCGCGCGCTCCCGGCTAACCTCTGCGCGCGCATGGTGACCAAGAACGGCATCGACCCCGCCAAGGGCCTTGGTTGGGGAACCTTCCTCGCCGGCTTCGTGCCGGGTCTGCTCCAATTCCAGCTCGGCCAGAAGGCTAAAGCGGGTCTGGCCTTCGTCAGCTGCCTGGCACTGTTCTTCGCCGGTTGGGTGATCGTCGGGGAGCGGCTGTTCTACTGGGCGCTGTTCGCCGCCGACGACAAGGGCGGCCTCGCTAACGGCATGGTGCGCTTCGGCATGATGACGTTGCCGGAGATGATGAACCTGCCAGCCAACGTGCTCGGCTCGGTGCTCGCCTTCGATGGCACGCCGTCTGGCCTGCGCAACCAGCGCAATCCACGTGACCTGGAACACATCGCCGCGTGGCTGACCGGTGCATCCGGCATGCTGGCCGCGTTCTGGGCCGCGCAGGGCCACTGGGAATTCCGGGTGCGTCGGGACCAGAAGTTCCTGGCGGAAGGCGCCAAGCCGGTTGCCAATCCAGCATTGTGTGCCGGACTGTCGTGGTTGGTGCCTGGCCTCGGCCACGCCAAGGCGGGGCAGAAGGACAAGGGCGTGCTGCTCGGTATCGCGGTTGCCGTGGTGTTCGCGTTTGGCTTGATCTTCTCCGGTGGCCACGCCGTCGACCGCGCCCAGTACGGCGTCTGGTGGATCGGTCAAAACTTGTTTGGTGGTGGTTCGTTGTTCGCGTCGTTGGTGACCGGCCCGTGGCCGAGTTCCGGCACGCCAATCGACCTCGACCTCGGCATCGTGCTCTGCACCGTTGCCGGCTTGATGAACCTGGTGGTCATGTGTGACGCCTACACCGTTGCCGAACGTTCGCTGTTCCCGCTTGGTGTTCAGGGCACGCCGGCTGCTGGCGGGGCAACTGGCAGTGCTACCGAAAGCGTTGCCGAAGACCCGTCGACCGGCGGCGCCGCGACTGGCGGTGCTGCAGACGGTGCTACTGGGGAGGCAACCGCATGAGTCTGCTATTCCGATTGGCGGTCTTCGTGCCGGTTCTGTACCTGATCGCGATCGTGGTCGTGGGGCAACACCACACGACCGCGCGCGAAGTGATGCAAGCTGCCGGCGCCCGAACGGTGCGTTGGCTGATCTGGGCCGCAGTGTTGCTGTTGGCGATGTTCACGGCCGACGTTGCCATCATTGGTTGGTAGACGGTTGGTTGCTTAGCCAAGTAGACGTGGCCAGGTAGATGTGGCCAGGTAGACGTGGCCAGGTAGACGGGGCCAGGTTGATCGGGCCATGTTGATCGGGCCATGTTGATCGGGCCAGGTAGACCCGGCCAGCTTGGCTAGCCCATCACGCTGCGCCATAGGTCGCCGGGTAGCCGCTCGATCCAGCCGTTCTGTTCGAGCCCGAACATGGCGCGCAGGAAGGCGACGTCTTCGAGCGCGCACTCCCGCCGCAGCAAGTCCGTCGGCCGTGGGCCAGCCATCAGCTGCGCCAGGATGGTCTGCTGCTCCGCACTCGCCTCAAGATGCAGCGCCGTCTTGGCGCTCGCCATGACGAGCCCGAGTGATTGCAGCAACGACTCGGGGCTTTCGACGATGCCGGCGCCTTCGGCAATCAGGCGATGGCAGCCTTGGCTGCGTTCGCTTTGCCAAGGACCGGGAACGGCGAACACTTCGGTGCTGCAGTCCGCGGCAAACCGCGCCGTGTGCAGCGCACCCGAAGCGAGGCTACCTTCGACGACAAGCACCGCCGGTGGCCCGGCCGCCAGCAGTCGGTTGCGGCGCACGAAGTGGCCGCGCCGCGCGCGCCGTCCCGGCGGTAGTTCGGAAATCAGGCAGCCGCCACCGGTGACGATGCGATCGGCGAGGTCCTCGTGTTCGGGTGGGTAGAGTTTGTCGAGACTGCCGGCCAGCACCGCCACCGTCGGCGTCTGCGCCTGCACACAGGCCAGGTGCGCGATGCCGTCGATGCCGCGCGCCAGGCCGCTCCACAAGACGACGCCGCTGCGGGCCATCGCAGCACACAAGTCCGTCGCCGAATCGATGCCATACGGCGTCGGCGTGCGGCTGCCGACGGCGGCACACGCCGGTTCGAACTGCATGACTTCGGCATCCCCTTTGACGAACAATGCCAGCGGCGCCAGTGGTTGCTCGGACAAGCGCTGCGGCCAGTCGTCGTCCCGCGGCGTCAGCACTCGCATGCCAAGCGCCTTGGCCTGTTGTCGCATCGCCTGCGCCTGCGCCGCCAGGTCCGGGGCCCGCAGACGCTGCGCCACTCGCGGCGGCACCACGGGCGGTTCCGGCGGCCGCAGCAGCAGCAATTCCGGATCGACATCGGGCAGCAGCAGACCCGGAACGGGGGATTCGCCAAAGCCTTCGGCGATGGCCAACATCAGGTAGGCGTCTTGCACGCCTTAACAGGGGGCCGAAGTGGCTGGCGGTGGCAACATTCCAGTTTCTATCGCCAGATACGCCATGCCGAGCCTCTCGCCCGATGCGGCTGTTCGCAGTGACCCCTCGGGGATCCGGGGCTATCTTTGGCGTCGAACCGCGCCGTCCGCGGCTTCATCGCCATCGCCATCGCCATCGCCATCGCCATGCGTCGATCCTCGTTCTGTGCGCAGTGTCTGCTGCGATGTCTCTTGCCGCTGGTCGCGCTTTCGTGGTCGACGGTTCTGGTTGGTCAATGCCCAAGCCTGTGGCCTTCCGTGCCTGGCTCGGTCGGCGTGGCGGGCAGTGTGCAGGATACTCTGGTCTTCGACCCCGACGGTCCGGGGCCGAGTGGCGAACGTGTATTGGTGTCCGGTTCGTTCTCGGTCGCGGGCACCGTGCTCGCTGACAATCTCGCGATCTACGATCCCGGAACCCGCACCTGGTCGGCGTTCGGACCCGGGCCGTATCCCGCCGATTTGGAGCTGGCCGGGGATCCTGTCACCGACCTCTATGTTGGTGGGGACTTCACCAGCATCGCTGGCGTCCTTGCCGACAACGTGGCGCACTTCGATGGCACCATCTGGTCGCCTGTTGGCGGTGGCGTCGATGGACCCGTCTGGGTTGTCGAGCAGTTGACGAACGGGGAGGTGGTCGTCGCCGGCGATTTCGTCAATGCAGGCGCTGTCGCGACTGACAACATCGCCAGGTGGGATGGCACCAACTGGTCCTCGCTCGGATCGAGCGCCATTGGTCCGGCGATCTACTTCGCGGTGGCGGAGCTGCCGAACGGCGACCTCTGTGCCGCTGTGCAGCAGAATGGGGCCGCCGGGCTCAATACGGTGATGCAGTTTGATGGCGTAAGTTGGTCGCCGCTCGGAACAGGCCTCACCCCGGCTCCGCGGGATCTGCTGGTGTCGCCGGCTGGCGACGTGTTCGCTGCCGGTACCTATGCGTTTGGCTACTCGCCAGTCAGGCGTTGGGACGGATCGAACTGGATCGTCTTGCCGAACGCTCCGTTCGCGGGTGCGGTCGAAGTGGAGATGCTGGCGAGCGGCGTGCTGGTGGCGATCGGGCACCAGGGGTCGGACCGCATCGTGGCGTCTTGGGATGGGTTCGCGTGGACGAGCTTCGGCACATCGTCGGGGCCGGCATCGCTGCGCTCGTTGGCCGTGCTCGCAAGCGGCGAGGTGTTGGCCGGCGGACTGTTGTCCTACATCAGCGGAACGCCAGTTGCCGGTCTAGCGCGCTGGAACGGCAGTGCCTGGGCGCCTGCCAGCAACGGCATCACGTCGCGCATCGATTCGCTCGCGACGCTGCCCGACGGCAGGCTGTTTGCGAGTATGAGTGGCCTGGATGGTTCGGGGCCCGTGTTTCAGTGGAACGGTGTGTCGTGGCAGGGCACCGGTGGCGGGTTCTGGCGCGGCGTGTTCTCGTTGTCTGATGGCGAAGTGATCAGCTGCGGGTCGTCTGTTGTTTCGGCTATGCCAGGAACCGTCGCGGTCCGTTGGGACGGTGCAACCTGGACGAGCATCGCAACTTCCACCGGCGGCAGCGTGCACACGGTTGCCAAGATGCCGAACGGGGACCTGGTCATGGCTGGTCAGTTTCAGGATCTCGATGGCGTGCCGCTGTCCAACATTGGCCGGTTTGACGGCGCGAACTGGCAGCCGTTCGGCGCCGGCTTGCCTGCCAACCTTGCCGTGAAGGACCTCGTCGTGCTTGCGAACGGCGACGTGTTGGCGCTGATCGCGCTCCAGTCGACGGTCATGCGTTGGGATGGCTCAACATGGGCCCAGCTCGGCGTGTCGCCTGGTGGCACGGGGCTCGCGCTGCGAGTCGGTGCCGACGGCCAGCCAATGCTCGCCGGATCGTTCCCCGGTGCCGACGTGTTGCGGTGGGACGGGCTGGCCTGGGTGCCGCTCGGCACGGGGCCATCAGGCCCGATCGCATCGATGGCGGTGCTGCCCAACGGGGATGTGGTCGCCAGTCCGTTGGACGTGTCCGGTGCTCCCGATCGCCCGGTCGAACGCTGGGACGGCACCAGTTGGACGTCGATCGGTGGCGTGTTGGATCGTTCCGTGTGGGCGACCGAAGCAAGCATCACCGGTGAGGTGCTGTTGGGCGGGGAGTTCCGGATCGCGAACGGGGCCGGGTGCTCTGGCTTTGCTCGCATCGCAACTGCGTGCCCTGCGAGCGTGCAGCACCTCGGCAGCGGTTGCGCGAGCTTCGGCTATCCGGTCCTGACGCCCGGCGTGTTGCCCTGGATCGGCGCGACCAGTCGAAGCGCCATCGACAATCTGACGGCCGCTGGGTTGGTCGTGATCGTGACCGGGTTGACGCAGGTGTCGATACCGATCACGTCGATCTTTCCCCCTACCTGGCCGGGTTGCCAGTTGTTGGCTGCGCCGGACGTGTTGCAGCTCGCGATTCCAATGGCCGGCGCAGTCGAGGTTGCGTTCGTGGTGCCTAATGCGGCTGTGCTCATCGGTGCGACCTTCCTGCAACAGGGGGTTGGCGTCTATCTCGGCGGTAGCGGAGGGATTGCCGGCGCCCTGAGCTCCAACGCGCTGCGTTATCAGATCGGCGCGCTGCGCTGATCTGTCGCAAGCGGGTTTGTTGGCAAGGTCCGCCGAGCTTGTCGATGTGCTCCGCGAAGCCGGCAAAACCCTGTGCGCACCGGAATGCAAACCCGCAAGATCGCGCCATGCGCATCGTCGACTTCCATAGCCATTTCTTCGCGCGACCGTTCTTCGATGCGCTAGCTGCCCAGAGTCCGCGCATCGGCTCTGCCGAAGAAAAACTGTGCGCGCTGGTCGAGCAGACCGGCATGGAGTTGCCCTCACCAGATATCGCCGAACACACCGCGCGTTGGCTTGCCGAACTGGATCGTTCGCAGGTCGATCACCTGGTGACGTTCGCCAGCGCGCCGGAGGAAGTTTCTGCTGTCGCGCAGGCGACGCAACTCGCCAACGGGCGCCTGACCGCGATTGCGGTCTGCAATCCGTTGGTGGACGGCGCGGCGGCGAAGCTCGATGAGTTGTTGAGCAACAACGCATACCGCGGTGTGTTGTTGTTTCCGGCGATGCATCACTATTCGCCGGCTGACCCCGTCTGCACGCCGCTCTGGGACGTGCTCGAACGTCACCGTGCCATCGCCTACGTGCACTGTGGCATGCTCGTCGTGAAGATTCGCGACCTGCTCGGTTTGCCTCGTCGCTACGACTTGCGCGGCGCCAACCCGTTGCATCTGGTGCCCGCTGCGGATGCCTACCCCGGAGTAACGTTTTGCATCCCGCACTTCGGAGCCGGGTTGTTTCGCGAGACACTGATGGCCGGCGCGCAGTGCGAGAACATCGTTACCGACACGTCTTCCTCCAACGCTTGGATTCGCACGCAACCCAGTCAGCCAAGTCTGCAAGATGTGTTTGCTCGCGCGCTCGATGTCTTTGGCCCGATGCGCATCATGTTTGGAACCGATTCAACGACCTTCCCCGCGGGATGGCGAGCCGATCGACTTGGCGAGCAACGCGCCATTCTCGATGCCCTTGGCGTCGATGCGCAGGACCAGCAACGGATCTTCGCCGGCAACGCGGATGCAGTATTGGCGCGGTCAGGCTTGTGAGCTGAGCGTGTGCGACCCGCGTTGTGGGCGCCGCCGCTACCGCCCGAGCTAGCGATTGCGCCGCTTGCCTTTACCCTTCCGGGTGAAGTCGAGCAGCGCCGGTTCGCCTTCGATTTCGCAGGCGAACCGCGTCATCGTTGCATCGAAGCACATTGGCGGTTGCACGCCGTCGAGCAACTGCGCCACCGAGAACTTTGGCGACTTGGCAGCGAGGTCTAACCATTTGACCTGGTTCGACAACTGGGCATTGAAGGCCGCTCGATGGCCGTCCGGAGTGACTCGAAGCCAGTTCAAGCTGCCCATGTGATCGGTCGCGACCTTGTCGCCAACCAACTTGCCAGTCGCAACGGTGAAGCGCCGCAGTTCCTCGTTGACGGCGAACAACGTGCTGTTGTCGGCTGTGAACGCGAGTCCATTGACCGGCATCCAGCCGACCTGGATGGTGCGCACCAAGCTGCCATCGCTCATGTTCAAGATGTGCACCACGCTGTTCGGCGGTGAGTAGTTCGCTTTGCCGTCGACAACCTTGAAGTTGGTCTCTTGCGCGTAGTAGGCCAGCAACGAGCCATCCGACGAGATCGCGCCGGTCTCGGCGTGGGTTTGCTTGCGACGCCAACGCACCTTGCCGGTCGCCACATCCCACACCGCGAGGTCGCCAGTGATGCGCTTGATCTCGCCAGCGACATCGAGCGTGCCCTGAGCGAAGTGCGCCACCGCGTTGCCATCTTCAGCTAGAACGGGAGCCAGCGCAGTGTAGTTCGGGTCATTGCCCGGTAGTTGGAACGTGCTCAGCTGCTTGCCACGCCGCAGTTCGAAGACTCGCACTTCGCCATCGGCAGCGCTGATGCTGACCAATTGCTTGCCGAGTTCGCGGAATGCGACTGCGGTCACCGCCGAGCGATGCCCCGGCATGGTCTTCTTCAGTTTCCCGCCCTTGATCGTCCACAGCAGCACGTCGCCGCCAGTAACGCGGCCGTTGATCGTGAACGTGTCGGTGCCAGCAGCCAGATACTTGCCGCTCGGTCCGAATGCGAACGACGAAAGTCCGACCCACTGTTTCGGCTTCGCCAGCATCGTCACTGCTGGTTCGGCTGCTTGACCGCGCAGGGCGGCCGGCAGCATGCAGGCGAGAACAAGTAAGCTGGACACGCAGCGGCGTGTCCAAGGCACGATCTCGCACTGAGTCAGGTTGTGGCTAGGCGTGATCGCAGCGAGCGATGGCATCTTGATTGAGGTCGGCACGGCGATGGGGGGGGCGTTGGTGGCAGGGTGGAGTCGCGCTGGAGTCGCGGTCGCGTCGGGGCGGGCTTGCCCTCTGGGGTAGAAGCTTACCCAGCCAGGTCGCGGCGTTCGCGGCTGCCGGACCATCCAGGCAATCACGCGGTTCGGATTGTACAAAGCAGCGGGCGGTGACAAACGCCACCGCCCGCTGTTCTTCAGGTCGAACCTGCTGTCTGGCGACTACTCGGAGTCGCTCGGCTTGTCGTCGCTGTCCGGCGTGTCGTCGGCAGCTGGTGTCGCCGCCGCCTTCTCGCCTTCCGCTTCGGGCTCGTCCTTCTTTACGACCGGACGCTTGACCATGTCGAAGGCAACGTCGTCGCCGTCCAGGTTCGCCGTGATCGTGTAGGGCTCGCCGAGCTTGCCCTTGAGGATTTGCT